>NZ_JBLLJM010000007.1:0-234316 GCF_053543495.1 Camelimonas sp. ID_303_24 | reverse complement strand
GAGGTAACAAACGTAACGATTCCTATCCGACTGACCGCGTTGGGAATTTTCCAGCACACCCCACAAAACGCCCTGGGAAAACTTCTCGCAAGAAGGCCATGCGGACCATCGGCAGGCACAGAACAGAAGCCGGAACAGGCGCGGCAGTCCCGCGATAGCGCGCCATATGGCGGGCAGACCGGGCTTTGCTTCCGTCGCCGCGTCAGCCCTACCCAGCATGGCAGTCTGCTCATCGACAACCACCGGCCGCTTCTGCGCGTGGACGGGCGCGGCTTGTCGCCTGAGCAACCAGATGCGTCATGCCCGCACTTAAACAGTCGGACGCCAATAGCGCCGCGCCCTGCCCCGTTGACATATGATCTGCCGCCCAGGGTGAGGATCCTTTGACCCGTTCGCCCGGTCCCGGTTCCGAAATGACGTCGACGCGGAGAAGGCGCCGCGATCCCGCCCTGGCGTTTGCTGGCGGGTCCGCTCTTCGACAGCCCCCGCCGCATGCGCCAGCGTCGCGTACGCCATTGCTCGGGCGCGGCGCACCGGCGCGGCCTGTCATGCCGCCAGGCCGCGCCACAGGCCCATTGCGCTTCGGATACGGCGCTGGCGCTGCTCGCGACGAACCGCGGGATCCCGCCACGCTGTTTGCGCACGCACAACGACGGGCGCCGGATTTTTTGCTGGTACAGTATCTACGCCTGCGTACAGTGGGCCTGTCTGCATCAGGGCCGCCAGATGACCGACCGCCTGGATCGCCAGCAAGCCACGACCCGCCACCGCAGGCGGCGCCCTCAAGGGGCGTGCGGTTACGCGCCCGTCCAGTACATGGCTGTCGAACGCCACCTGCCCCGGCGGCGGTGCGGCGGCAGCTACCATCAACCGCAACCGGACTCGCGCAGCTGGCGCATCGCTATGGCGGCAGCGGCCGGCCCCAGTTTTTCGCTGGGCGATTATATCGCATGGCAATCCGCTGGGGCGCATTATACAAACCACCCATGTGTATATAGGGGCAGGTTACACAGGGCGCATCATTGCATGAAAGGCGACGTCTCCGGCTGTCGCCAGCGTCAACGCCGCCAGTCGATAACTGGATGGTGATCGGGGGATTGCGCCTTGATGGGCGTAAATTCGACGCTCGTGCGGAAGCCAACGCGTAATCCAGGTTGGGGAACTGTTTCATGAAGTACGGAACAGAGATTGTATTCTCTGCAATACTGACGCTCATAGCCCTGTTGGGCGCGGCATTCGCGGTCGACGATGCATTCCGGCATCATATGCTGATCGCGGTGGTTCTGCTTGGCGGTTTCACCATCGCCCTGATGCGGAAAGAGGATTTCGTACCCGCAGGGCCGGTCGACGACACCAGATACATGGATGGGCCCATCCGTTATGGCGTCATCGCCACGGTGTTTTGGGGCGTCGTCGGTTTTCTCGCCGGCGTGGCCATTGCAGCGCAACTGGCTTTCCCCGACCTCAATCTGGAGCCGTGGCTGAATTTCGGCCGTCTGCGGCCGCTGCACACGTCTGGCGTTGTGTTCGCGTTCGGCGGCAACATCCTGATCGCCAGTTCGTTCTACGTGGTGCAGCGCACCTGCCGCACGCGCCTGTTCGGCGGCAACCTCGCCTGGTTCGTCTTCTGGGGCTACCAGCTGTTCATTGTCATGGCGGCGACCGGCTATCTGCTGGGCATCACCCAGTCGCGCGAATACGCCGAGCCGGAGTGGTACGTCGACCTGTGGCTGACCATTGTCTGGGTGGTCTACCTGTTCGTCTTCATGGGAACCGTTCTGCGGCGCAAGGAGCCGCACATCTACGTCGCGAACTGGTTCTACATGTCGTTCATCATCACGATCGCGATGCTGCACGTGCTGAACAACCTGGCCGTGCCGGTGTCGTTTGTCGGCTCGAAGAGCTATTCGGCCTTCTCGGGCGTGCAGGACGCGGTTACCCAGTGGTGGTACGGCCATAACGCGGTCGCGTTCTTTCTCACCATCCCCTTCCTGGCGATGATGTATTATTTCGTGCCGAAGCAGGTGAACCGGCCGATCTATTCCTACCGCCTGTCGATCGTCCACTTCTGGTCGATCATCTTCCTCTACATCTGGGCCGGTCCCCACCACCTGCATTACACGGCGGTTCCCGACTGGGCCCAGACGCTTGGCATGGTGTTCTCGATCATGCTGTGGATGCCCTCGTGGGGCGGCATGATCAACGGCCTGATGACGCTTTCGGGTCGCTGGGACCTGATCCGCACCGATCCGATCGTGCGCCTGATGGTGGCGGCGATCGCCTTCTACGGCATGGCGACCTTCGAGGGGCCGATGCTGTCGATCAGGTCGGTCAACGCGCTCTCGCATTACACCGACTGGACCATCGCCCACGTTCACGCCGGCGCCCTGGGCTGGAATGGCATGATCACCTTCGCCGCCGTCTACTTCCTGGTTCCGAAGCTGTGGGGCCGCGAGCGGCTGTATTCGGTCCGCATGGTCAACTGGCACTTCTGGCTGGCGACGCTGGGAATCGTGCTCTACGCCTCCTCCATGTGGGTGTCGGGCATCATGCAGGGCCTGATGTGGCGCGAATACGATTCACAGGGCTTCCTGGTCTATTCGTTCGTCGAAACCGTCGCCGCCATGCACCCCTATTACGTGATGCGCGTCACGGGCGGGCTGTTCTACCTCGCTGGCGGCTTCCTGATGGCGTGGAACGTCTACCAGACCATCCGGGGACGGGTGCGCCACGAAACTCCGATGGGAGTTCCGGCGCCAGCCACCGGCGCCGCTGTACAGCCGGCTGAGTGAGGAGTGAAATCCATGTCATTTTTGAAGCGTCACTCCAAACTCGAAAAGAACGCCACCCTGCTGCTGATCATGTCGCTGCTCGTGGTGACGGTGGGCGGCATCGTCGAGATCGCGCCGCTGTTCTACCTGCAGAACACGGTCGAGAAGGTCAAAGGCATGCGGCCCTACACGCCGCTGGAGCTCGCCGGCCGCGACATCTACATCCGCGAGGGCTGCTATGCCTGCCACTCGCAGATGATCCGTCCGTTCCGCGACGAGGTTGAGCGCTATGGCCATTACAGCCTCGCGGCTGAGTCGATGTATGACCACTCGTTCCAGTGGGGCTCGAAGCGCACAGGCCCTGACCTGGCGCGCGTCGGCCAGCGCTATTCCAACGAATGGCACGTGCAGCATCTGATCGAGCCGCGCGCCGTGGTGCCGGAATCGGTGATGCCGGCCTACGCCTTCCTGAAGGACAGGCCGCTCGATGCGAAGGGCATCGCCGCGCACCTCGTGGCCAACCGCCGGGTGGGCGTGCCCTACACGGACGAGATGATCGCCAACGCCGAGGCCGACATGAAGGCCCAGGCCGATCCGGACGCCGATACGAGCGGGCTGGAAGCCCGCTATCCCAAGGCCAAAGCGGCGAATTTCGACGGCAACAAGCAGGCGCTCACCGAAATGGACGCCATGGTGGCCTATCTCCAGATGCTCGGCACGCTGGTCGATTTCTCGACCTATGACGAAGCCGCCGGCCGCCGCTGAGGGGGAACGAACATGGAAACCTATACCGCCATGCGTCACATGGCCGACAGCTGGGGTCTGTTGGCCATGGTGCTGTTCTTCATCGGCGCTGTGACTTTCGCATTCCGTCCTGGCAGTCGGGCTCTTTCAGACGACGCCGCCCGCATTCCATTCAGGGACGAGTGACATGAGCGAAAAGCAGATCGATGAAATTTCGGGCGTTTCGACCACTGGTCACGAATGGGACGGCATCAGGGAACTCGACAACCCGATGCCGCGCTGGTGGCTGATCGTCTATTACGCGACCGTCGTCTGGGCTCTTGCCTACATGCTCGCCTATCCGGCGTGGCCGCTCATCACCCGGGCGACAACCGGCCTGCTCGGCTATTCCAGCCGCGGCGAGGTCCGGCAGGAGCTGGAGGCCGCGACAACAGCAAAGGCCAGCTATATCGCTGAAATAAAGTCCAAAACGGTCGAGCAAATTCTGGCCGACGGAAATTTGCGCACATTCGCCGCCGCAGCCGGCGCCGCCGCCTTCAAGGTGAATTGCGTGCAGTGTCACGGTTCAGGCGCGCAGGGCTCGCCCGGCTATCCGAACCTGAACGACGACGAATGGCTGTGGGGCGGCAAGCCCGAGGATATTCGCAGGACCATTGCCCACGGCGTCCGCTTTGCCGAGGACAAGGACACCCGCATGTCCGAAATGCCGGCGTTCGGCGGCATGCTCCAGCCGAAGCAGATCACCCAGGTCGCGGCCTATGTGCTGTCGCTTTCTGGCAAGGCCGGCGACGCCACGCCAGCGGACCTGGCTGCCGGCAAGGACATCTTTGCCCAGAACTGCGCCGCCTGCCACGGCGGCGACGGCAAGGGCAACCGGGAGCTGGGCGCGCCGAACCTGACGGACGCCATCTGGTTCTACGGTTCGACGCCGGAAGCCATCGCCCAGCAGATCAGGGCGCCGAAGCACGGCGTCATGCCGGCCTGGGGCGCGCGTCTCGGTGACGTCACCGTCAAGGAACTGGCTGTCTACGTCCACGGGCTTGGGGGTGGCGAATAAAGCTGCGGCGTTGACGCCCTGGCCCGATGACCGGGTCCGGAGCAGGTTCAGGAAAAGAGGTTACCGCTTTTCCTGAAAAGCAGCGCGCCCATCGCGCGCGGCCTGCGCCTGACCAGAAAGACAGACTGCTTCCGGCGAACCCGGTTTCGCCGGAAGCAGTCCCGGCCATCGCCCGCCGGCGTCCACATCTGGAGACTGACCGGCGTTCCTGCGAACGCTGCGGGAGGTATGACGATGCTTGAAGCGTCGGAAGTTGAAACATTTGACGCGACGGCGGTGAATTCGGCGCGGGTGCGCCAGCCGCTCTACGCGGCGCGCAAGAAGATCTTCCCCAAGCGCGCCGAGGGCCGCTTCCGGCGCTTCAAATGGATCGTGATGCTGATCACGCTCGGCATCTATTATCTGACGCCGTGGGTGCGCTGGAACCGTGGCCCATACGCGCCGGATCAGGGCGTGCTGGTCGATCTCGCCAACCGGCGTTTCTATTTCTTCCCGATCGAGATCTGGCCGCAGGAATTCTATTTCGTCGCCGGCCTGCTCATCATGGCTGGCTTCGGACTGTTCCTGCTCACGTCGACGGTTGGGCGCGCCTGGTGCGGCTATACCTGCCCGCAGACCGTCTGGGTCGACCTGTTTCTCGTGGTCGAGCGCGCCATCGAGGGCGAACGCAACGCCCGCATCAAGCTCGACGCCGCCCCCTGGTCGGCGAACAAGCTGTTCAGGCGCGTCGCCAAGCATACGATCTGGCTGATCATCGCGGCATTGACGGGCGGCGCGTGGATTTTCTATTTCGCCGACGCCCCGACCCTGGCGCGCGAACTGGCCACCGGCCAGGCGGCGCCGGTCGCCTACATCACCATCGCGATCCTCACCGGCACCACCTACGCGTTCGGTGGTCTGATGCGCGAACAGGTCTGCACCTACATGTGCCCGTGGCCGCGCATCCAGGCGGCGATGCTCGACGAAAATTCGCTGACCGTCACCTATAATGACTGGCGCGGCGAACCGCGCTCGCGCCACGCCAAGAAGGCGGCGGCGGCGGGACAGGTGGTTGGCGACTGTGTTGACTGCAACGCCTGCGTCGCCGTCTGCCCGATGGGCATCGACATCCGCGACGGGCAGCAGCTCGAATGCATCACCTGCGCCCTCTGCATCGACGCCTGTGACAGCGTTATGGACAAGATCGGCAAGGAGCGCGGCCTGATCGCCTATGCGACGCTGGCGGAATACGAATCCAACCGGCTGCTGGCGACAGCAGGCGGCGCCTCGGCCATCGACCCGCGACGCGTGCGCGACGACAACGGCAAGTTGTCCGACAAGGTCGCGACTTTCCATCTGAAGAAGCTGCTGCGACCGCGCAACCTGATTTATCTCGCCGCCTGGTCGGCCGTGGGTCTTGGCCTCATTTATGCCCTGCTCACCCGCGAGCGGCTGCAGGTGAACGTGCTGGCCGACCGCAATCCGCAGTTCGTCGTCCTGTCCGACGGTTCGATCCGCAACGGCTACACCGTCAAGCTGCTCAACATGATCCCCGAGCCGCGCACCTTCACCGTGACGCTGGAAGACCTGCCAGGAGCGGATATGAATGTCGTTGGCATGGATCACCCGGCCGGCCGGGTCTTCTCTGTCGAGGTCGAGCCTGACAGACTGAAAACACTCAAGGTCTTCGTCCGCCAGCCGCACGACCGCATCGCCGGCCCGAAGCAGCCCTTCAGGTTCGTTGTGAAGGACACGGCTGGCCACGAAAGCGCCCAGTATGACGCGACCTTCGATTCACCCGTGGAGCCGATCAGATGAGCGCAGCGCGCAATCGTGAACTCACAGGCCGGCATGTCCTGATCATCATGCTCGCCTTTTTCGGCGTCATCATCGCGGTGAACCTGACCAATGCGTTTCTCGCCAGCCGGAGCTGGACGGGGGCCGTGGCGGAAAACACCCATGTGGCGAGCCGCCAGTTCAATGCGAAAGCTGCGGAGGCGCGCGCCCAGGCGGCGCTTGGCTGGAAGGGGCGCCTCGCCATTGCCGACGGCAGGATCAGCTATTGGCTGACCGACGCGAGCGGCAAGCCCGTGGCCGCCAGAAGCGCAACGGCGAACCTGCGGCGGCCGACCCATGCCGGTGAAGACCAGAGCGTTACGCTGACCCTGCAACCGGACGGCGCCCTGTCGGCCCCGGTCAACCTGCGGGACGGGCTCTGGAGCATCGAGATCCTTGCTGAGGCGGGTCTGGCGCAGCCCTATCGCGACGCGCGCCGCCTCACGTTACGCAATGGCGCGCTCCCATGAGTTGCTGTGCTCCTGGCGCCGACATCAACGCCGCATCCGGCGCTCCGTCCCACGATGAACTGCTGCACGCCGCCCGCGATCTCGGCAACGGCGTGGCCCAGATCGAATTGTCTGTCCCGGCGATTCACTGCGGCGCCTGCATCCAGAAGCTGGAGCAGGCTCTGGCGGGTCTTGACGGCGTCGTCAGCGCCCGCGTCAACCTTTCGACCCGGCGCGTCACCATCCGTTTCAGGCATGACGCGCCGCCGCCGATCGTCGCGACCATGACGGCGCTTGGCTACCCGCCGCACCTGCTCGACGAGGCGGCGGGCAAGGACAGGACGCTGTCAGAACTGCTGCGCAGCGTCGCCGTATCCGGCTTCGCTTCCGGCAATATCATGCTGCTTTCGGTGTCGGTCTGGTCGGGCGCCGACGGCGCCACGCGCGATCTGTTCCACTGGATCTCGGCGCTGATCGCCTTCCCGACCCTGCTCTACGCCGGCGGCGCCTTCTACCGCTCGGCATGGCGGGCGCTGCGGGCCGGGCGCATGAACATGGACGTGCCCATCGTCATCGGCGTGACGCTGGCCTATGTCATGAGCATCTACGACACGCTGCACCATGGCCAGCACGCCTATTTCGATGCCGGCGTCACCCTGCTGTTCTTCCTGCTCATCGGGCGGACATTCGATCACCTGATGCGCGACCGGGCGCGCTCCGCCGTGCTCGGGCTGGCGCGCCTCGCCCCGCGCGGCGCCATTGTCATCGCCCCGGACGGCAGCCGCGACTACCGCCCGGTCCAGGACATTGATATCGGCAACCAGCTGCTGGTCGCAGCGGGCGAGCGCATTCCGGTGGACGCGCGCGTCATTGGCGGCGCCTCGGACCTTGATTGCTCCCTGGTCAACGGCGAGAGCCAGCCGCAGCCGGTTGGCCCGGCGTCCACCGTGCGGGCGGGAACGCTCAACCTCACCGGCCCGCTGACGCTCGAGGCGACGGCGCGCGCCGGGGATTCATTCCTGGCCGAGATGGTGCGCATGATGGAAGCGGCCGAGGGCGGCCGCACCCGCTACCGGCGGATCGCCGACCGGGTGTCGGCGTTCTACGCCCCGGTCGTTCACCTGACGGCGCTCATCGCCTTCATCGTCTGGCTGGTCATGGGCGGCGACTGGCACCAGGCGCTGACCATCGCTATCGCCGTGCTCATCATCACCTGCCCCTGCGCGCTTGGCCTCGCCGTGCCCATTGTCCAGGTTGTCGCCGCCCGCCGCCTGTTCGAGCGCGGCGTCATGGTGCGCGACGGCTCGGCCATGGAGCGCCTGGCCGAAATCGACACGGTGGTCTTCGACAAGACCGGCACGCTGACCATGGGGCAGCCGCAACTGGTCAACGCCCCGGAGATCGCCCCGGATATGCTCGCCGTCGCCGCCGCGCTCGGCGGGCAATCGCGCCATCCGCTGTCGCAAGCCATCGCCAGACACGCCATCGCGGGCAATGCTGGCGGCGAGACATCCGCAATCGTTTTCGACGCCGTTACGGAAGTTCCCGGCTTCGGCATCGAGGGCTGGCGCGACGGCTCCCTCTGGCGCCTCGGCCGGGCTGGCTGGGCGCTTGGCAAGGATGCGGACGGGGAAAGCGGAGCGGCCGGCGCCGCATGGTCCGCGACGAGGTCCGGCGCGATGCTGGCGCGGGATGGGCGCGAATGCGCCTGGTTCGCCTTCGCGGACACCCTGCGCCCTGGCGCGGAGCGGGCGATCCAGGCCCTGCGGCAGGCGGGCAAATCGGTTGAGATCCTGTCCGGCGACGCCGAAGGCCCCTGCCGCGACATCGCCCGCCAGCTCGGCATTCCACGATACGCCGCCAATTTGACGCCATCAGAGAAGTTGGCGCGCATCAGGGCGCTTTCGGCTCAGACGGAACTGCCTGAGGGACCAGAATTCACTCAAAATACCGGGCGCAAGGTGCTGATGGTTGGCGATGGCCTGAACGACGCGCCGGCGCTCGGCGCCGCTTATGTGTCGATGGCCCCGGCCACCGCCGCGGATGTCGGCCGCAATATTGCCGATCTGGTTTTCCTGCGCGACAGCCTGGAAGCCGCGCCGTTTGCGATCAGCGTCTCGGAGCATGCGGGAAGATTGATCCGGCAGAACATAGCGCTCGCCCTGGTCTATAATGCGATTGCGGTGCCCATCGCCTTTCTGGGCCTGGTCACGCCGCTGATCGCAGCGGTGGCCATGTCCGGCTCGTCGATCCTGGTCATCGCCAATGCGCTACGGTTGCTGCGCGCGGGAGAGAAGCCACCTGTCGCGGCGGCGCCCGGAGCGTCCGCCGTTGGCCATTATCCGGGCCGTTATTCGGAAGGAGGCGCCACATGAGCGTCCTCATTTATCTCATCCCGGCCGCCCTGCTGTTTGGCGGCGCCAGCCTCGCCGCATTCATGTGGGCGATGAAAAGCGGCCAGTACGAGGACCTGGACGGGGCCGGGGAACGCATCCTGTTCGATGACAGCGATCCGCTTGCTTCCCGGCATGGCGAAACCGCAGGATAACGCCCGAGGCTGCAAGACCCGGCCACACAGCTGCTGGCGCATGCGCGACCCGCAAAGCTCAGACGCCGCCAGAACTTCATCCAGGCCCGACGAGGGAACGGACCATGACCCGCACCGGATTGCTGGCTGTCGCGGCCATGATGATATGGCCTGCCCTGGCCATTGCCGACGACAGCGCGTTTCAAAAGCGCGACGCCAATGGCGATGGCATCGTCACTTACGCCGAGCACGCCGCCATCGTGACGGAGGACCTGCGCCGGATGGACAGCGACAACGATGGCCGGATCACGCTTGCCGAATACGCCGCCGATCTCGGGCGCGACATGCCCGGCGCGTCCTCCCAGGTCCTGCGCGCCGTAGCCGCCTGCATGTTCAAGGCGCTGGGGCAGAAATCCGCGATTTCAACCGACGACATGCGCGCCTTCCAGGACCGTGTTTTCAAATGGCTGGCGGGAGAGGACGGCCAACTGACCAAAACCGAAGCGGCCCGGACGCCGCCGCCGGACATCGTCCCCACCCCCGTGTGCCATTGACGCCAGATCGTGAAGTTGCTGACGCGGCCACGGCCTGCAAAGCTTGTGGTCTGCAAAGCTTGTGATTTGCATGACGCGTTTCCCTACAGGAAATACCACGCGCCGCCTGGGCCCGGGCGGGAGCGACGGGCGCGCGAGGGCCGGCCAATGATCGCGAAATCCCGCGCGCCGGCAACACGCTACTCCCGGATCGCCAGGGTGAGCGCCCCGCTGGCCTCCAGGCGCACGCGCCCCCGGCCGATCCTGACCACCCTTATGGGCGCCTGCTTCTCGTCAAGACGCCGGCGCAGCAGGAGCAGACGGGTTTCGAGATTGTCCTTGATTTCCGGCATCCGGCCGCCGGCCGCGAGCCGCATCTCGCGGTTGGTGAACTCGCTTCGCCCCTCGCTGAGCCGCCACTCGATCATCAGCCGCAGCAGCGCCCCCGCGACGCCTTTCACGATATAAACGCCATCGACGAACACGCTGTCGTCGAACCGGTGACAGATGATGCGAATGTCGGTTTCGGCGGCGACCGGCGCGGGGCCGGGCGGCGTCTGTCCGGCCTCGGCGGCGGCGGCTTCGTTCTCGCTCGCCCGCAAGGCGTGGGCAGCCTGGTCCGCCAGCATCTCCAGCGCCGCCTCGTCTTCCTCGCGGAAGGCCAGCCGCCCGGCGCTCTCGGCAAAGAGCACGCCAACCACGACGCCGCGCGTGACCATCGGAACGGCAATCTGGCTCATGGCCATGGGCAATTGCGGGAAAACAACCGTGCGCGTGGCGTCCTCCGCAGCGCCTGCCTCAAGTGCGATGGCTTCGCCAAAGCGGCGCACACGACTCATGTCGCTGACCTTGATCGTCTGCCCGCTGGCCGCCGCCGCGCCAATCAATCCCCCGGCGCCAGTGATTTCTGAGCCAAGCCCCGAGTCCGCGTACCCCATGCTGCCCGTTGTAATCAGGCTCTGGCGATGGCTGTCATGAATAAGCACGAGCGCGTTGGCGTATCCCAGCACTTCACGGACGCCGCGAAGCAGGCTGTCGATAATGGCGCCCGCCTCCGCCTGCCGCCCGATGAACCGGATCGCTTCCGCAAGGGCCGGGAGGCTGACAGGTTGCCGGCGCGGCGCCGCGGCGGTTGTGGCCACGGGGGACGGGACCTGCTCGATCCCGTGCACCCGGAAGATATCCGCGCTTTTGAGCCGCATGACGTCGGACATGCCAACCTGCGCGCTGCTTGCCTTGAGTTGCCCGGCAATCCTGTCGAAGAGCGGACCGGCGTCAATCGCGCGCACGAAGCTGATGTCGAGCAGGAACTGCTCGCCAGTCAACCCGTCAACGAGCATCAGGGTCACTTTCGGATTGGCGCGGATGTTCGCCGCCGTCTTCGCGAAAAACTGGTTGGACAGCGCCACATGCGCGTCGTCGACCCGCACCACGTGGGAAAGATAGGAAATGTTCGGCATGCCATCGGCCGAAGCGGTGGCGATGATGGAAGGGATCACCCCTTCGAAGCAGGCGGACAGGTCGGCGAGACGCAGGCTCATCGGACGTCGGCGCCCGTCATCATGCCAGCGTGGGGGCCGGGCGTCTGAACGTAGATTTCCTGAATGGACAGCCGGGCGACGCGCGCCTCCCGCGCCGTCAGCCACGGCGCAATGATGTGCCGCGCCACGCCGAGACGTTCAAGCTCATCGGTCGCGGCGGCGATGAACCGGCAAGTCTGGTCAGAGATGTGGTCAGGACTGGAGACCCCTGTCTCGCCCAGCACGGCGCGCCCCTTGAGCTGGAAGCTGACATAGTCAGCCGGGCTGACGAAGGTGACGGCCAGCCGCCCGCTCTGGCGGATATCGGATACCAGACGCGGCCACTGCCAGCCGGAAAATATCAGATCAATGGTCGCGCGGTCTTCCAGCACGTTGAAGCCAACGCCACGGCCAGCGGACGGACGTCCGGCATCGTCAACCCCGGCAAGGATGCACATCAATGGCCGCCGCAAAAATTCCAGAAGCCTGTCATCAAGCCGCATCGTCACCGCCATCGCCAGCCCCCGGCTTGCCTGGCGGAATTTTAGGATATCCATCGCGTCTTGCACATTGATTTAGGAATAACCGTTTTCCAGACGCGCTATAACCGTCCTGCCCAGCCGGACCGGAATGCGCCCCACGCCCCGGACTGGCGGACATGGTCCAGGACAAACCCACCAGGACAAACCCTCCTGAACAACGCCTCCGCGACAGCGACAGCGTTGTGGCGGCGCGGCCTGAGCTGGCGGCGGACCACCTGAAACAACATCTTCCCGAAACCGGACAACGGTCAGTCAAACGACTGACCGAAGGATGCCCGTATGCTTGCGACGGAACCCCAGGCCGCCCTGACGGCCACACAATGCGACGCCTATCTCGCGCGGATCGGCATGGCGGCGCCCGCCTCCCCCGACCTCCGAAGCCTGACCGCGCTGCACCAGGCCCACCTGATGGCCTTCACCTGGGAAGCGCTGGACGCTTTCATGGGATGGCCGTCCCCGGTCACCCCGGCGGGCGCCTTCGCCAAGATGGTTGAGGGAAAACGCGGCGGCTGGTGTTACGAGATGAATGGCCTGTTTGGCGCGGCGCTGGCGACGCTCGGCTTCCAGGTCACCCGGCTTTGCGGCGGCGTTGACCGGGAAAAACTTGGCGACCTCGCCATCGGCAACCATCTGACGCTGCGCGTCGATCTGGACCGTCCCTATCTGGCGGAAGTTGGCGTGGCGGATGCGATTGTCAGGCCAACGCCGCTGGTCATCGGGCCGTTCAGCCAGCGCGGCTTCGACTTTTCAATCGCGCCCGCCGGCGACGGCTGGCTGCGCTTCAACAACCACGCGCGCGGCATTGCCCGGAGCTTTGATTTCCGGCCCGACTACAGCGATGAAGCGACCATGGCCGCGATGCATGGCTGGCTGATGCGGGACCCTGGCTCGCCGTTCGCCAATGCCCTGGCGGTGTTCAGGCATACAACAGACGGCTATTTTGCCCTGCAGAATGAAACACTGCGTCGCGTCACCGCGAACAGTGTTGATGAGCAGCGCATCGCCAGCGCCGATCACCTCGCCGGGACGCTTGCAGGCATTTTCCAGCTCGAGGTTCCTGATCCACAGCGGATTTGGGAAAGATTGCAGGAAACGAAGCGGGACAGGGCCGCCTGAGCGGCGCCGCGATTGCGAACATCGCATGGCGCGTGTCCGGGCGCATGTCCAGGCCCTGGCCGGATCATCCCGGCCACAAGGACCGCTGCAATCGACGCGCGACGACCCTGGTCACGGCGGCAAATGCGCTGCGAGGGGCCGACGTCGCGAACGCGAAATCGCATGGCGTCAGCGCGACAGCCGCCGCAGCACGCACCTGATGTCCGCCCGCCGGCGCCGTTACATGGCGCCGGCGGGCGGGGGCAATTTACCGGCAAACCCGGACATGCCGGAAGACAGGCCGGCCAAAGCGGTCACGGACCGGATGACCAAACCGGTTGCGCACAACCACGCGCCGCGTGGTGCAATGGCGGTGCACATGATGGTGGTGATGGCGCCCGGCATGCGGATGCGCATGGTGCGGCGGGCGCGGCCTGGCATGGGGCGGGCGATGTTGGGGCGGACGATGTTGGGCCAGCTCGATATCGGCAGTCGCCGTCAGGGGAGCAGGGCTCAGAGGCGCGGCGCTTGCGCCCAGGGCAAGGCCTGATCCGAACAGGATTCCCGCAACAAAAAGCGCCAGACGCTTCATCGTCATTATCCATTCCTTCCGATTTGCGAATCCCAGTGTAGCATCCTTCCCGGCGAGCAACGGAACCCGGGGGCCTGCGATGCCCAGGGGCAGATCGCTCCTGCCCCCTCACCCATGGCCGGCGATGACAGCGAGGAAGGCGTCGCCATAGCGCTCCAGCTTGGCCTCGCCGACGCCGGGCGCCCGCGCCATCTCGGCGCGCGATGTGGGCCGCGCTGAGGCCAGCTCAACCAGGGTCCTGTCGTGAAAAATCACATAAGGCGGCGTGTTTTGCGCGCGGGCGATTTCGGCGCGTTTGCGCCTTAGCGCCTGAAACAGCTCCTGATCCACATCGGCGACGGCGGACCGGGCCGCGCCGGACGCGGCGGCCTTGTGACGTCTGGCGCGGGGCGGCGCCGGCGCGCGCAACATCAGCGCCGGCCGCTCGCGCAGGAAGTCGCGGCCGGCGGGCGCGATCGACAGGCCGCCATGGCCCGAGAGATCGACATCAACCAGACGCAAGGCGATCAGCTGGCGCAGGATCGCCCGCCAGGTGCGGCCATCGTACTCGCCGCCAATGCCGAAGGTGGAGATCTGATCATGCCCGAAGCGGGCGATGCGCTCATTGTCGGCGCCAAGCAGCACGTCGACAATGTAGGCCTGCCCGAAGCGCTCGCCCGTGCGATAAATACACGACAGGGCCTTTTGCGCCGCGATGGCTCCATCAAACAGCTCTGGCGGCTCGGCGCAGGTATCGCAATTGCCGCATGGCGCGCAGTGATCGCCAAAATACGACAGCAGCACCTGCCGGCGACAGCCTGCTGTCTCTGCCAGTCCCAGCAGAGCGTCGAGCTTCTGTCGCTCCATGCGCTTGCGGGGCTCTGGCGCCTCGGAATCCTCAATGAACCGGCTGCGCAGCGCTATGTCCTCATAGCCATAGAGCATCAGCGCGTCGGACGGCAGGCCGTCGCGGCCCGCCCGGCCGGTTTCCTGGTAATAGGCCTCGATGCTGCCTGGCAGGTCGATATGGGCGACGAAGCGGACGTCCGGCTTGTCGATGCCCATGCCGAAAGCCACCGTGGCGACCATGATGACGGCTTCGCCATGCTGGAAGCGCATCTGGTTGGCCTCGCGCGCCGCCTTGTCCATGCCGGCATGGTAAGCGAGCGCATCATGGCCAAGGCCCTGAAGCCAGGCGGCGGTTTCCTCGGTCCGGCGTTTTGACAGGCAGTAGACGATGCCGCTTTCACCCGGGTGGCGCTTGAGAAACGCCTTGAGCTGCGCGCGCGGGTTGTCCTTCTCCTCAATGGCGTAGCGAATGTTGGGCCGGTCAAAGCCGGCGATGAAGGCGTCCGCTTCGGAAATGGCGAGATGGGAGAGGATTTCGGCGCGCGTCGGCGCATCCGCCGTCGCCGTCAGCGCCATGCGCGGCGTATCGGCGAAGCGCTGCACGACCGCGTCAAGCTGGCGGTATGACGGCCGGAAATCATGCCCCCATTGCGACAGGCAGTGCGCCTCGTCGATGGCGATGACGGAGAGCTTCACGCTCTCCAGCAATTCCAGCACGTCGGGCCGCAGCAAGGTTTCCGGCGCCACGTAGAGCAGATCGAGCGCGCCCGCGCGAATGTCGCGCCACAGGAGGCGCCGCTCCTCCCACGGCAGATCCGAGTTCAGCGCCGCCGCCCGCACGCCCGCCTGCCGCAATGCCGTCACCTGATCGGCCATGAGCGCCAGCAGCGGCGATACCACGAGCCCCATGCCGGCCCGCGCGAGCGCCGGGATCTGGTAGCAAAGCGATTTGCCGCCGCCGGTCGGCATCAGCACGAAGGCGTTGTGGCCCGCAATCACATGCGCGACGATGTCCGCCTGCGGTCCCCTGAAGGCGTCGTAGCCATACACGGTCTTGAGAATGTCGAGGGCGGCGGTCATCGGCTGCAACATGGGGAATCACGGGAGCCCCTTCATAGCAGCTTCGCCGCCATGCATGCGCTTTTGCCTGCCCGGCGACGGGCGCGCCGCAAACCGCCGCGTCAGTCTGGCTTACAGGCCGAGCTGGGCCTTGGCGATGATGCCGCGCTGGATTTCATTCGAGCCGGCGTAGATCGAGCCGGCGCGATCGTTCAGATATTTGAGCGGCGCGATCGCGGCGGCGCGCGGACCGAATGCTGTGTCCGCCAGGTGCGGGATCAAATTGGGACCGCCAGCGATTCCCGCCGCCGGCTGGAAAGCGACGCCGTATTCGCCTGCGGCCTCAAGCGCCAGTTCGGTGAGGTGCTGGCTGAGCTCCGTGCCGAGAATTTTCATCGCGGAGCCCGCCACGCCCGGGCGGCCACCGCGCGCGGCCTCCGCCAGCACGCGAAATTCAAAGCTTTCCAGCACATCGACGCGCATCTGCGCCGCCGAGAGTCGGGCGCGGAACAGCGGATCGTCGATCAGCGGGCGCAGCCCCCCGGCGGCCAGCTCGCGAATGCGCGCCAGCCGCACCTGGAGCTCCGGCGCGTAGGCCGAGCCACCGCGCTCGAACTCCAGCAGGTATTTCGCGACCGTCCAGCCGTCATCAATGGCGCCGACCACATTGCTGACCGGAACGCGCACATCCTCAAAAAAGATCTGGTTCTGGATGCGCTCCCCCGACGACATGACAATCGGGTGCACGGTGACGCCGGGCGTATCCATGGGGATCAGCAGGAAGGTGATTCCGCGCTGCGGAACGTCTGATTGCCCGGTGCGGACCAGACAGAAAATCCAGTTGGCCACATTGGCGTGCGTGGTCCAGATCTTGGTTCCGTTACAGACGAAGCTGTCGCCATCGCGCCGCGCCGTCATCGCCAGCGCCGCGAGATCCGAGCCGGCCTGCGGCTCGGAATAGCCCTGGCACCAAAAATGCTCGCCGGACAGCATGCGCGGCAGAAAATGCGCCTTCTGCGCCTCGCTGCCATGACCGATCAGCGCCGGCCCGCACATGGCGATGCCCATGGGCGAGAGCGGCGGCGCGCCGGCGAGCGCCCGCTCGCGGCTGAAGATGTAACGCTGGGTCACGCTCCATTCGCAGCCGCCATGGCGGCGCGGCCAGGCCGGCGCGGCCCAGCCCTTGCGATGCAGGCGCGCCTGCCACTCCATGGATGCGTCATGGTCGCCATAGACACTGGTCATCCAGCGGCCAGCGGCGCGCAGGTCATCGGTCAGTTCGGCGTCGAAGAAAGCGCGTACTTCCGCGGTGAAAGCCTGATCAGCGTCGGTCCACAACATGACTGTCTCTTCCCTTCAACGCCGCCGGCGCCCGCGCCACGCGCTCTCCGCTCATATCGCATTTGATTGTCCGGTCAAATGATGCGATGCGGATGCAAAAGCGGGAGTGAAGAATGGATTTCGCGCCAACAGAAGAGCAGGCCCTGTTGAGGGGCGCCGTCGCCGGATTGCTGTCTGCGCGATACGCATTTTCCGACCGCGTCGCCGCCTCGCGCGCCGAACCGGGGTTCCGCCCGGACATCTGGCGCGCCCTTGCCATTGACCTCGGCCTTGCCGGCATGGCCGTCACGGAGGCGGCGGGGGGCCTCGGCCGCGCCTTCGCCGACCAGATGGTGGTCATGGAGGAACTAGGCCGGGCGCTGGTCATCGAACCGCTGGCCGAGACCTGTTTCCTGGCCGCCCCACTGCTTGAGCGCGCGGGCGGGCCGGCGGCGCAGGCGCTGCTGCCGCGCATCCTCGCCGGCGAAGCGCGCGTGGCGCTGGCTTTCGGGGAGCCGGACATGCGCTCCGAATTTGCCGACATCGGCCTTGCGGCGGTCGCGGCCGAGGGCGGCTGGCGGCTGGACGGCGCCAAGTCCGTGGTGACGACCGCGCCATGGGCCGATCACCTCATCGTCGCCGCGCGGACCGCCGGGCGGCGGGGCGACGCCATGGGTCTGTCGCTGTTCGTGGTTCCGGCCGATGCGCCCGGTTTGCAGCTTGACGCCTATCCAACCATCGACGGCCGCAGGGCCGCCGATCTCACATTTGCGCATGTCCAGGCGCCCCGCGACGCGCTGCTGGGCGAAATGGATGCGGCGTTGCCGCTGCTCGAATGGGGCCGCGATCACGCGATCGTTCTGCAAGCCGCGGAAGCGACGGGCCTGCTGGAGCGCCTGCTGTCCGATACCGTGGCCTATTGCCAGGAGCGCAAACAGTTCGGCAAGCGGCTGTCGTCTTTCCAGGCATTGCAGCATCGCATGGTCGACATGTACCTGCAGGTGGAGCAGGTGCGCTCGGCCGCCATGTTCGCGGCGCTCAGGCTTGAAGCGCCGCCCCGGGAGCGGGCCGCCGCGGCGTCCACGGCGAAAGTCACCGTCGCCAACGCCTGCCGCTTCGTCGGACAAAACGCGGTGCAGTTGCACGGCGGCATGGGCATGACCGACGAGTTGCCGATCGGGCATTATTTCAAACGCGCCACCGTGATCGAAACCGAACATGGCCGCGCCGACTGGCACCTGCAACGCCACGCGCGGTCCATGGCGGACAACGCCGCCTGACGATTCCACGGACAGCGCGGACTGCGGCGCGCGGGCCCGCGCGCTCATCCGTGTCCGGCGGCTTCAGGCGCGGGCTGGCGCAGGAGACGGGATGGCGTCAGCAGCGGCGAGCTGCTGTTCCCGCCCCAGCTCCTGCAGCTTGTGGCTGGCGTGCTGCTCCTCGGCCATGCCGTCGCGCCAGTAGCTCACGATGAGATGTTGATCCCGTCTGGCGCGCAAGCGCTCCCGGGCCCGGGAGCGGATCAGGCGGGCTGCCCCATATTCACACGCCGCCCACAGATAGACGTCTGGCCCATCCTCCGGCCAGGCAAGCGTTTCGAATGCATCCACCAGAGGGGAGCCCCCCTGCCCGTCGCGACAGAGCCATGTCACCGCGACGCCCGCCGGCGCCTTCAATGGCTGGATGCCGGCGGCGTCCGCCACTTCCGCCATCACCAGGCCTGACGCATCGTCCGGCAACGCCTCCAGCATGCGGGCAACGGCGGGCAGTCCGGTTTCATCTGCCAGAAACACATATCGCTCCGCCCGACGCAGGCCGCGCCCACCCGGCCCGGCAACGCCGATCACATCGCCGGCGCGCGCCCTGGCCGCGAAAGCGGCGCCTGGCCCGGCCTCGTCATGCAGGACGAAATCGATGGCGAGATCGCCGGCGCCAGCGTCGATGCTGCGGATGGTGTATTTGCGAATGGCGGGCCGGCGATCGGCGGGCTGCTCCACCAGGCGTCCATTTTCATCCATCAACGGCCAGGCGGGCGCGCGGACGCCTGGCGGCGGGATGAACAGCCGCACATGCAGCGCCTCCAGCGTATCGAAATGCTCCAGTCCCTCGCCGTGAAAGTGGATGCGGCGCATATGCGGGGTCAGCGCCTCGATCCCCATCACCGTCAGCAGACGGAAGTCCGGCGGCGGCGCCTCTCCGGCGCCATCACCGTCCCAGATCATCACGGCCTCCGCGCCGGGCGGCGCGAACTCCCGCACATGGCTGGCGATCGCCGCGCGCAGGGCGCGCAAGGCGCCAAGGTCCGGCGCGGATACCGTTGCCTCCAGCCCCGCGCCGGCGACGCGGACATCCCCATGCGCCGCGCCGAGAACGATCTGCGCCGCATCATTCGCCAAAACGACGCCAATGTCGTGGTCAGCCAGATGCGCGCAAAGTCGCTCCAGCAGTCTGGATGGGCCCGAAACAGGAACGTGGCCGCGCGTGGTGAACATGAGGCATCCTCAACAGGGGCCGGACTGGGCGCGGCCGGCCCGTGACCGGGCGGTGACGCGCCATGGAAAACTTGCGTCAGGAGGGCGGCCGCGGCCGGCCCGCCATCCCGGAGCGCGGAAAATCCTGATCGATGACGCCATCGACCATGATCTGCAGTCGCCCGGCCGAGCAGCGCTCCACCCGGGCGTCGACGCCATAGACCTGCGCCAGCAGAGCCGGCGTCAACACCTGATCTGGCGCCCCCTCGGCGGCGAGCTTGCCCTGGCTGAGCATGACCATATGGCTCCCCCAACGGGCGGCCATGGCCAGATCATGCAGCACCACAATCACGATCATCCCGGTGTTCGCCAGGTCGCGCGCCACCCGCATCACCTGCTCCTGGTGGCGCAGGTCCAGCGCGCTGGTCGGCTCATCGAGCAGCAGGGCCGCCGGGCTGCGGACGATCGCCTGGGCAAGGGCAATGAGCTGCCGCTGGCCGCCGGACAGCGCATCGAGCGGCTCCAGCGCCAGCGCCCCGACGCCAAGACGCTCCAGGGTCGCCATGGCGCGGGCGCGCAGCGCCGGCTGTGACAGGGGTAAACCGTCCTCCGGCGGGCTGGCGGCGAGCGCCGCGACCACCGTTTCCAGCGCCAGCAACCGCGCGCCGGCCGGCAAGCTTTGCGGCATGAAGCCAACGCGCCGCGCCCAGGCGCCGCCCGTCGCGCCCGACAGCGCGAGGTCGCCAAGCCGGATCACGCCACGGGCCGGCAGCAAGCCGGCGACGCCGCGCAGCAACGTCGACTTGCCCGCCGCGTTCGGGCCGACAAGCGTGGTGACGCTGGCCGGCGGCAGAGGCGCCAGGCTCAGCTGGTCGATCACCGGGCGGCCCGGATAGCCGATGCTGACGCCGGTGATGCTGAACGCTGCGGCCTGCGAATTCACGTCTGCCTCCGGCGCAGGATCAGGGCGAGGAACACCGGCAGGCCGATCAGCGAGGTCACCAGCCCAACTGGCAACACCACCCCTGGCGTCACCATTTTGCTGGCGACGGAGGCAAAGGACATGACGACCGCGCCGGTGAGCGCGCTGGCCGGCAAGAAAAACCTGTGATCCTCGCCAATCAGCATCCGCGCGACGTGCGGACCGACCAGGCCGACAAAGCCGATCACGCCAACGAAAGCAACCGCCGTGGACGCCAGCAGGCTGGCGCGCAGCAACGACAGAAAACGCAGGCGCCCAACATTGATCCCGAAACTGGCCGCCCGCTCGCTCCCGAGCCTCAGCGCCGTCATGCGCCACGACGCGGCGAGGGAGAACGGCAGCGTCACGACGAGCACCGCGCCCATGGCCAGAACGGTGCGCAGGTCCGCCCGCCCGAGACTGCCCATGCTCCAGAACACGAACTGCTGCAGGGCGTCCGCCGTGCCCAGGAATTGCACAAGCGCCAGCAGGGCGTTGAAGGTGAACACCAAAGCGATGCCGCACAGCACCAGCACCTCCTGGCCGCCGCCGGCGCGGCGGGCCAGCGCCTGCAACAGCAGCACGGAGCCAAATGCGAACAGGAAGGCGTTGACCGAAACTGCAACGCCAGCCGGGACGAAACCCAGCCCAAGGCCCAGAATGATGGCCAGCGCCGCGCCGAAGGACGCCGCGGCGGAGACCCCAAGCGTGAACGGGCTGGCCAGCGGATTGTCGAGAATGGTCTGCATCTCGGCGCCCGCGAGGGAAAGCGCCGCGCCAACGCACACCGCCATCAGCGCCACGGGCAACCGCACCTGCCAGACAATGACCTGAACGGCCCGCCCGGCGTCGCCAAACGTCAGCGCCGCCCAGATCTGCGCCGCGCTCAGGCCGGCTGGGCCCGTCATCATGTCGAGCAGCAGGCCGGCAAGGGCAAGGGCGCCAAGCCCGGCGACAAGCAGCGCCCGCCGGCGCAGCCGGGCGCCGTACAGCGCCAGAACGCGCGCGCCCTCGCCGCTCAGACCGTCGGCTCCGCTCGCGTTCATGACCGCTCCGGCCCGATCCAGAGCGCGCCATCCAGAGGTATCGCTGAAAACGCCGCAGCCCCGGCCAGGGTCGCGGCCGGGTCAAGATCCGCACATCGCTCCGGATGCAGCCATCCCGCAAGGCGTTCTATGGCAACCACGTGCAATGGCGTGTCGTTGAACAGGTGCCAGAGGCCGAACGCCCGGCGCCCGGAAACAGCTTCGAGCGCAGTGATGCCCGGCGTCGCCAGCAGCCTGGCGAAACTCTGCTCCGCAACCGCGCCACCGACGCCGAGCCCCAGAACCAGGCCGCCGCTTTTCTCCAGATGGCGGCCGCCGGTCGCCACGTAACAGTCCGGATTGGCGACCAGCAACTGTTCAAGGCTGACCTGCCCTGAGGCGCCCGGCAGCAGCGCGCTGGCGACATTGTCGCCTCCGGCCGCCTGGATGAAATCATTGAGCGTGCCCCGCCCAGGCGAGGAGCAGCATTCCGTACCGCCCGCATGGACATGCATGAAGACGCGCGGTCGCCGCGCCCCGGCGACCATGCCGGCGACCCGTTGCAGCCGTGCTTCGTAGAAGCCGATAAACCGCTCCGTCTGTTCGTCCTGCCCTGTCAGACGGCCAATGGCCCTCAGGCTGGGAACCGTGTCGGCAAGCGGCTGGCTGAAAAAATCCACCACGGCGACAGGCACGCCCGCCGCCTCCAGCCGGGCGACCAGGTCCCCCGGCCCGGCCCCGGCGTTGGCCCCGCCGCGCGGCGCCAGCACCAGGTCCGGCGCCAGCGCCACGACGCGCTCCAGCGAAAACCCGCCCGGCGTCGCCCCATCGCCAACGACAGGGACATTGGCGATCGCCGGGAACCGCGCCTTGTAGCGCAGGTAGGCGTCCGGAACCTGACGCACGAAATCAGAGCCCCAGCCGGCAAGGATCGAAACGGGATCCGGGTGGATGAAGCCGAGGGCATTCAGCTGCCGGCCCTGGGCCAGAACGATCCGCCTTGCCGGCGCTGGCAGGGTCACGGTGCGCCCGAGCGCGTCGGTGGCGCTGACGGCGCCCACCCGCGCCATGGCGGCGCGCGCCACGGCCGGCGCCGCCAGCGCCCCCAGCACAAATGACCGGCGGGAAAGCCTTCGGGTCATGGGCGACATCCTTCAGTTACCCCGGCCTGGCCAAGGGCAAAGGCAACCGCCCGCGACAGCATCGCCGGTATCACCGATATATGGTTCTCATCCGGAAAGACCGTGAACGTGCACGTCGCCGCCCCACACGCGGACAGGCGTTGCGTCAGTTCAGCGGCGTTGTCGCGCATGCGCGCCATGGCGCGACGCGCGGCGCGCTCCGGGCTGTCGTCCGCATGGCGCTCCTGCTCGTCGCCGCCCACCGTGACCAGCAGGCGTGGGCGTGCGCCATCCGGCGGCGGGATGAAGGCCGTTTCCGCCGCGCGCAAGGAACCGGCGGCGCGCCAGATGGACGGGCTGCCGGCAATGAAGGCGGCGAAGGCGGATGGCCTGGCGAACAGGGCGTGCAGGACAAACAGGCCGCCATAGGAGTGGCCCACGAGGGCGCGCTGCGTCGCATCCAGCGGCGCCAGGCCCCCGACCCATGGCAGGATTTCATCAAGCAACGTGGCGAGGAAGCGGTCCGCCCCACCGTCCGCCGGCAACAGGTCGCCGGCCCGGCGCCCAACGTCAAACAGGGCTTCGCCCGGATAGCCGACGCCAACAATCACGGCCGGCCCGACGCCCGTGACGCCAGGACGACCCGACTGCAAACGCATCGCCATCACGGCGGCGGCGAACAGCGCCCGCCCGTCGACCAGCGCGATGACCGGGAACCCGGCCGGCGGCGGCGGCGCTTCAGGAATGTGGATCAGCAGGCTGTACGCCGCGCCGTCCCGCGCGGCGCAGGCGAATTCCCTGGAGCCCGGCAGGACGAACGGAGCCCCTGCGCCGCGCGCTGTCACCATTTGTAAGACAACGTCGCCAGCACCGTGCGGCGCAGCCCGAAGGAACAACCTGTGGTGGAGTAGCAGCCGGAAATATATTCCTTGTCGAACAGGTTGTGGGCGTTGACCTGCACCTTCCAGCCCTTCAGCGCCGGCCGCGCCACGCCGAAATCGTAGCTGATGGCCGCTTCTGCCAGCGTATAGGCTGGCGTCCAGAACGTGTTGCCCGCATCCCCCGCGCCCTTGCTCACGTAACGGACGCCCACGCCAAGGCCAAGGCCGGCCAGCGCGCCAGTGTCAAAGGTATAGTGCGCCCACAGCGATGCGATATGGCGCGGCGCGACAGGCGGACGCTTGTGCAGGTCGACGCCGGCGCTCTTTGTCACCTCGGCGTCCGTATAGGCATAGGCCGCGACCAGATCGAGGTTCCTGAGCACCGTGGCGCGGGCCTCCAGCTCGACCCCGCGCGCCCGGATCTCCCCGGTCTGGATCTGGAAGCCGGGATGAGCCGTATCGGTGGTCGCCACATTGGTCTGGCGGATCTGGTACACGGCGGCCTGAAGGAAGAGGCCGGAGCCAGGCGGCTCGAATTTGAAGCCCGCTTCGTACTGCTCCCCTTCCGTCGGCTTGAACGCCTGCCCCCCGTAGCTGACGCCCGCCAGTGGCTCGAATGATGTCGCGTAGCTCACATAAGGCGCGAAGCCGTTGTCGAAATTGTACATCAGCGCCACGCGGCCGGTCGGCGCCGTGTCGTTCTGCCGGGTGATGGTATTTTTGGCATGGTCGCGGGTGCTTGATTCAGCCCAGTCGAAACGGCCGCCAACCAGCAACATGAGCCGGCCCAGCCTGATCTGGTCCTGGGCATAGACGCCATACTGACTCGTGGTCTGCGTTGTCAGGGTTTTTGGGGACAGGGAGAACGGCCGCCGGCCATAGATGGGATTGGTGAAATCAAGCGTCTGCACCACGCCCGGGAAGCCGCCGTTGGACCAGCCGTCGGTCCATGCGGCGTCCGCGCCCAGCAGCAGCTTGTGGGTCAGCGGGCCAGTTGTGAAGTCCGCCTGCAACTGGTTGTCGACAGTCGCCGTCTGCGCCTTTTCATCAAACGCCGTGACGCGGCGGCTCAGGGTTTTCTGGTCCGCGCCAATGCCGGCCACCGCCACGGTGCGGAAGTTGGACTCGAGGTCCGAGACGCGCACGTTCTGGCGGAAGGTGAAGACGTCGTTGAACTTGTGCGAGAATTCGTAGCCGATATTGGCCTGGTTGCGGCTGTAGCCCTCGAAATTCGGCTCGCCGGGGAAGAAGTTGCTGCGAATGCGGCCGGCCCGGCTTGGCAGAACCGTCCCGACCGCGGGGATGAAGCCATAAAACCCGGTTTCCGGGTCGCGCTGATAGGAGGCCAGGATGGTCAGGCTGGTGGCGTCATTGGGCCGCCACGTCAGCGACGGCGCGATGAAGATGCGCTCCTCGCGGGTATGGTCGACCTGGGTGTCGGCCGCGCGGCCAAGACCAACCACCCGGTAAAGCAGGGTCTTGTCCGGGTTGACGGGGCCGCCAATGTCAAACGCCGCCTGGGCGCGCCCATAGCTGCCGGTCTGCAACTGGACTTCGCCATGGGCGACGTCGCGCGGGCGCTTGCTGACCATGTTGACAATGCCGCCTGGCTTGACCTGCCCGAAGATCACTGAAGCCGGCCCGCGCAGAACCTCAACGCGCTCAAGCCCCCAGGGATCGTAGGCGGGCGCCAGGTAGTTGACGCCCCGCAGATAGCGGAGCCCGTCCAGATAGCCCACATAGCCGGCGCCGCTGCCCGAGCCGCCGAACCCGCGCACGAACACGCTGTCGTAGCGGCCGGCGGACAGCCTGGTTTCGCCGAGAACGCCCGCCGTATAGCGCAGGGCCTGGCCCACGGTCTGCGCCGCCTGGTCATCCATCTGCTGGCGCGTCACCACGGTAACGGATTGCGGCGTTTCCATGATGGACGCGTCGGTTTTGGTCGCGGTGCTGCTGCGGCGGGCCACATAGCCATTCACCGGCCCGGTCGCGCTCTCACCCTGAACGCTGATGGTGTCGAGATTGATCGCGGCGTCCTGTTGCGCGAACGCGGCGCCCGACCAGCCCGCGACGATCGCCGCAAGCGCGGCGCCTGTCATCAGGGCGCTGCGATTGTCCAGGATTGCTCGTGCCATGACCCTACCCTTGCGCGCCGCTGGCGCGGCCTTCTGTCCGGCGGGCTTGTCTCATGGTCGCGCAAATGCGGGCAATGCGATCGACTTTCGATTCCGGCAGTATTTCTTTTGACAGAATTTCAAATGAATCCAGAGTACAGGGAACATGCCCGGATTTACCGCAACTTGCCGGGAGATATTCCAAAGCGTTTCTGGAACAGCACCGAAAAATAGGCTGGCGTATACCCCACATGGAAGGCGGCGGAGGCGACGCCCAGCGCGCCTGACGCGATCATCTCGTGGGCCTGCAACAGCCTCTGCTCCTGAAGGTAAGCGAACACGCTCATGCCGAATTCCGTCCGGAACGCCGAGGTCAGCCGGGTCGGATTGAGCCCACAGGCATGGGCCAGTTCCGTCAGGCCAGGCGGCTGCCGCATGTCGGCCAGCAACATCTCCCGCGCCGCCAGCACCTGTTCGCGGGTGCGTCGCGGCAAACGCGACCGCCCTCCAGCCTCGCCCTGCCGCAGCTCGTCAAGCGCCAGCGTCGCCAGTTCCAGCGCCTTGCCGGCGAGATAGAGCCGGCGCAGCGGCGCCGACACCGGACATTCGACCATCTGCAGGGCGACAGAGCGCACGGCGGGGCCGGCGGGGCGCACCCAGACGCGCGCCGCGTCGGGCCCCGCTGCCTCCAGCAGGTCAGCAGCCTGCCCGCCAAATTCGTCAACGACAAAGTCGGGGGCGAATTGCGTCAGTGCGTAGCGCATGACGCCTTCGGACAAACCCGCCCGCTGCTGAACCCGGTTGCCGGCGTTGGCGGCGATAAACAGCGCGGCGCCGCGAATCTGCAGCGTCGGCTGGTCATCAAGCGTCAGCGATATGCCGCCATCCAGCACAACGCCGATCTTCAGGCCCCGCCGCATGGGGCCGACAGTCTGCGCGCCCGGCGCTATGTCGAGGGCGCCGGCGGACAGCTGCAATTGTCTCGAAAACAGGTTCAGGCCAGGCGCAATCGCGCCAGCGCCCCGGATTGGTTGCATCAGCCTCACTCGCCTTTACGACAGGCCCGGGATACACTGATGAAAGAAATTTACAATTAAAAACAATAATATAGAACTATTCAAAATTGCCCGGACGCTGGCCGCGCGCCCTTCATCCAGCGCGCGGCTCCATCGGTTCGCCATTGATGCGCGCGGCGCTCACCGGGGACGAAAACGCCCTGCCCTCGCCGGGCTGCGCCCATCATGAGCCATCGGACGCTTTCCTGGTGGATGAGGCTCTCTGGCCGCGACGGACCCCAGAACGACGAATGCGCCCGGTCGGGATGACCGGGCGCATTCACGGATGTCGGCGGGAGCTGATGCGCTCAGATGCGCTCGATGATGATCGCCGGGGCCATGCCGCCGCCGGCGCACATGGTCACGAGGCCGCGCTTCTGGTCGCGCCGCTCCAGCTCGTCCAGCACCGTGCCAATCAGCATCGCGCCGGTGGCGCCGATCGGATGGCCCAGCGCCATGGCGCCGCCGTTGACATTGACCTTGTCGCGATCAAGCTTCAGGTCGCGGATGAACTTCTCGGCGACCACGGCGAAAGCTTCGTTGATCTCGAACAGGTCGATGTCATCGACCGTCAGCCCGGCTTTCTTCAGCACCCGGCGCGCCGCGGGAACCGGCGCGTTCAGCATCAGCGTCGGATCGTCGCCCTGGTTGGCCATGGCCACAACGCGCGCCCGCGGCTTCAGGCCATGCGCCTTCGCATACTCCGGGCTGGCGAGCAGCAGCGCGGCGGCGCCGTCAACCACGCCGGACGAATTGCCGGGGTGGTGGATCGGCACGATGTTCAGCCCGGGATACTTCTGCAGGATCAGGCTGCGATAGGTGGCGCCGCTGTCATCAATGGCCATGTCGGCCAGCGCCTCGAACGACGGCTTCAGCGCGGCGAGCCCTTCAAGCGTGGTGTTTGGCCGGGGGAACTCCTCGTGATCCAGAGCGACCGTTCCATCCTGACGGTAAACCGGAACCACGCTGCGGTTGAAACGCCCCTCGCGGATGGCCACGTCAGCGCGGCGCTGGCTTTCCAGCGCCAGACGCTCGGTGTCCTCGCGGGTGATGCCTTCGAGGCTGGCGATGGCGTCGGCGCAGACGCCCTGGTTGGACTGCGGATGCATGGCCCGCAGTTCAAGGTTGCCGCGGTCCATGACCGGCGGGCCGTCGTTCGGCCCACGGCGCAGCGGCATCGACATCATCTCGCAGCCGCCGGCCACGACGAGATCGGCCATCCCCGACATCACGCTGGCGGCGGCGAAATTGACTGCGGTGATGCCGGAGCCGCAGAAGCGGTCGAGGGTGACGCCGCTGCTGGTGATATCATAACCAGCCGTCAGCGCCGTCATGCGGCCAAGATCGCCGCCCTGCGGACCGACCTGGGCGCTGGTGCCCCAGATAACGTCATCGACGTCAGCGGTGTTGAAGCCATTGCGATCAACCAGCGCCCTGAGCACGGTCGCGCCGAGGTGCTGGGGATGAATTTCCGACAGGGCGCCCTTGGGGTATTTGCCAATGCCGCGCGGCGTGCGGCAGGCGTCGATAATCCAGGCTTCGGTCATCTGACGTTTCCTCTTTTGGTTCCGGGGCCACTGGGGGCCGCCATCCGGATTGCGCCGGCGAGCATAGACATCTGCGCGGCGATGAGAAGCGGCTTTACGCGCGCAACCCCCAGCCTGCCGCGCGCCCCTCCTGCCGGGGCATGGCGCCTGGTCAGCCCCGTGGTTGTTGGCCGTGGCGGCTTGATTTCCCGTGGGATCCGCTGAAACTCACCATGCAACGAAGACCCACGGGAGGCATATTGATGGCGCAAAGAACGCCCGAACTCGAAGCATTCTGGCAAATGTGCGAAGCCCGCCTGGAAAAGCGGGCGCAGATGTCGCTTGAGGAAACACGGGCGTCGTTTGACGCCGAGATGGGCGCCGTGCCCGTGGCCCCGGGCTGTACGGTCGAAAACTTTGAGCTCTCCGGGCTCCCGGTCGAGAAGATCACCCCCGCTGGCGCGCCGGGCGACAGGGTCCTGCTCTACCTGCATGGCGGCGGCCACATATTCGGAAGCATCAAAAGCCATCGCCACTATGTCTCTCGCCTGGCGACGGCGGCCAATGTCACCGCGTATCATATCGACTACCGTCTCGCGCCCGAGCACCCCTATCCGGCGGCGGTCGAGGACGCGCTGAAGGCCTATCAATATATTCTCGGGCAGGGCGTCAGGCCGGAGAACCTGATTGTTGGCGGCGAATCCGCCGGCGGCAATCTCACCGCCGCGTTGCTGGTGACATTGAAGGACCGGGCCCTGCCGCAGCCCGCTGGCGCCTATCTGCTCAGCGCGTGGCTCGACATGCAGACCACGGCGGAATCATACGCGCGCGTCGGCAAGCGGGATCCGATGATTACCCGGGAGGGCATCGTTGGCGTCGCCATGGCGTATCTTGGCGGCAAAGCGGATGACCACGTCACGTCGCCGGTGCGGGCTGACCTCACAGGCCTGCCGCCCATGCTCATTCATGTCGGCAGCGAGGAAGTGCTGCTGTCCGATTCCATCACATTCGCCAACAACGCGGCGATGACCGGCATTGACGTGCGCCTGCATGTGGCGGAGGGCATGCCGCACGCATGGCCGCTGTTCCACTTCTACCTGCCGTCGGCGCTGGCGGCCATCGACGAGACCGGGGCGTGGATGCGGCAACGTCTTGCGCAATCTCCCGCCTGATGGCTGAAAGGTCCGGCAGGCCGGGCTTGCGGCGCCAGATTGCCCGGCAATCCGGGGCCGCTTTCCAGAGCGGACCTCATCGTGAGGCGTTGCGCCGGTGGATGGCAGGCATGCTGAAATGACGCCCGACAGGCGCCCATTCCTGGAAAGCCCGCTCAGGCTGATCCTGTTCGGGTGCTGCCTGTTGATCGCGGCGGCCGGCGCGCTCCCGATTTTCCAGCGTCATGCGCTGGTGAGCGCGCTCGAACACGAAAGCGCCAGCCTGCTCCGGCTGGCGTCCCAACGCGCCGACCAGCACGACGCACACCTGACGGCGCTGTCCGCCATCGCCGCGGCGGCCGCGCATGACAGGCGCGACCTGTTTCTGGATGTCGCCGCGACCATCACACGCTTCTATCCGCGCATTGACGAGGTGCAGCTCGTCCCGCTCGACCCCAAGGGGGAAATCACCGGCGGACAAACCATTGGCCAGGAGGCTATCGGCACAACGCCCGCCGATCCGCGCACGGTAGAGCAGGTTCGCGCGGCGGCCCAAATCCCGGATGGCAAAATCACCCTGCTGCCTCACCCGACGCGCGCCAACCACTACATCATGGTCAAGCGCAGCCCCAATTCCGCGGCGGCGCGTTATGGGCTGATGCTTGGCATTGACGCAACCAGACTGCTGGACGGAGCCAGTCCGTACTGGTCGCGCCCCGGCGTTTCGCTCAACCTTGCCTTGCCAGACGGCCATGCCCTGCTCGATCCAGGCCAGGCGCAGAAATCCATCCGCGTCTCCCGGACCCTGGACAGCGCATCCCAGCCGCTTGTGCTGGAAACCGGCATGCAAATCCGGCTGGCCGACATTTTCCCGCCGGCGCTGACCGGCTTCACGCTCGCCGCCGTGGGCCTCGCCTATGTGGCTGCCATATCAATGCTGCGGCAGCGGGCGCGGGCCGGCGCGGCCATGGAGCAGGCGCGGATCAGCGCCCTGGACTCCCGCCTCGCCCATGCCTCGCGCGTCAATGCATTGGGTGAAATGGCCAGCGGGCTCGCCCACGAATTGACCCAGCCGCTGACCGCCATCCTCGCCCAGGCCCAGGCCGGGCGGCGCCTGGTGGACAGGGGCGATCCGGCGCGTCTCACAACGGTGCTTGACGACACCGTGAAGCAGGCGCGCCGGGCGGCCGCGATGCTGGAGCGTTTCCGCAACTGGTCGCGGCCGCAGCAGGCGCCCGGGTCCGTCTGCGATCTGCGCGATGTCATCGGCAATGTGCGCGCGCTTCTGGCCCCGCAGGCCGCATCCTGCGGAACGCGGCTGGCGCTCCACATGCCGGATGACCCCGTCCTGGTCGCCGCCGACAGCGTTGAAATGGAGCAGGTGGTTTTCAATCTGGCGCGCAACGCCATTGAGGCAACGTCCGCCAATGACGGTGCGGGCCAAGTGACCATTACGTTGCGGCAGGACGCAGGGCGGACGGTGCTGGACATCGCCGACAACGGCCCTGGCGTTCCTGAAGAATTGCGGCGGCGGCTGTTCACGCCGTTCACCACGACCCGGCCCAACGGAACCGGGCTCGGCCTTGCCTTGAGCCAGCGCCTTGTGGAGCGCGCGGGCGGGGACATCAGTCTGGCCGAAGCTGGCCCAGGCGCGACCTTCCGGGTCGTGCTTCCCCAACGTCAGGGTTTTGCGGAGCGCGCGCCATGAAGCATCCGGTTTATCTGGTCGACGATGATGAGGCGGTGCGCCAGGCGCTGGCCCTGCTCCTGTCCACCGTCGATATCGACACCGTGTGCTTCGCCGATCCGCAGGCGTTTCTGGCCCGGCTGCCGGGATTGAAGCCTGGGTGCCTGGTGCTGGATATCCGCATGCCGGGCATTTCAGGGCTGAAGCTGCAGGAGCGCCTCAACGCGCTTGGCGTTGACTGGCCCACGGTTGTTGTTTCCGGCCACGGCGATATCGAGGCCTGCCGGCGCGCCTTCCGCAACGGCGCCGTCGACTTTCTGTCAAAGCCCGTGGATGAGCAGGATCTGATCGAGGCCATCCAGAAGGGGCAGGAGGTGCTGGAGCGGGCCCTCGATCGCCAGGCAGAGCAGGCTGAAACGCTGGCGCTGCTTGGCGCCCTGACCCCGCGCGAACGCGAGGTGCTTGACCACATCGCCGGGGGCTTCACGACGCGCCAGATCGCCAGCGGCCTTGGCCTGTCGCCGCGCACCGTGGAAAGCCACCGCGCCGCCATCGCCGCGAAACTGGGCACCACCTCGCAGGCCGAGATGACGCGCCTGTGGCTGCACGGGCGCGATGCTCCGTAGAACTACGGAGATGCCCGCAAGGCCTACGAATACCAGGCCGGCGCGGGCCGGGTTAGCCTTCTTGCAGTTATCGGGAAGGAGACCATGATGATCCGTCAACTCGTGCTCGCGGCCACGCTGCTCGCCCCACTGCCGGCCTTCGCGCAGGATCTGCCCACGGCGCCCTATCTGCCGCTCGATCTGGCGGTCAAGGCGGCGGACGCCGCGCTGAAAGCCTGCGCCGCCGAGGGGCACAATGTCAGCGTCGCCATCGTTGCCCGCGACGGCGCGACCAAGGTGCTGGTGAAGGCCGACAACGCCGGGCCGCACACGGGCGCGAGCGCCCAGGGCAAGGCCTTCACCTCCGCCGCCATGGGACGCGACACCGCCGGCATCGCTGAATTTATCGCCGCCAAGCCGGCCAATGACGGCCTGCGCAGCATGGATGCGCGCATGGTCATTCAGGCCGGCGGCCTGCCCATCAAGTTCGGCAAGGCCCTGGTCGGCGGCGTCGGCGTTGGCGGCGCCCCAACCGGCGATATCGACGCCAGCTGCGCGATGGCCGGCCTCAAGGCGATCAACGCCGCCCAATAAGACGGCTAGCAAGTCTGGCTCGCAAACTTGGCTCGCGACGTCAGCTTGCAGCGAACCGGGAGCCTGGCGGCGGCGGGCTGAAGCCGCCGCCAGCTGACCCCCAGCTGACGCCTTACAGAACGACGACCTTCGATCCGGCCGGAACCCGGTTGTAAAGATCGATGACGTCCTGGTTCATCATGCGGATGCAGCCGGAGGACATCGCCTGGCCGATGGTCTCCGGCTCATTGGTGCCGTGGATGCGGAACAGGGTGTCCTTGCCATTGCGATAGAGATAGAGCGCGCGGGCGCCCAACGGGTTTTCCGGTCCGCCCTTCACGCCGCCAGCCACCGGCCCGTAGCGTTTCGGCTGCCGGGCGATCATGTTGGGGGTCGGCGCCCAGTTCGGCCACTCGCGCTTCAGGCCAATATCGGCGTTTCCCTTGAACGCCAGCCCCTGCTGCCCGACGCCAACGCCATAACGCATGGCCTTGCCGTCTTCCTGCACCAGATAGATGAAGCGATTTTTCGTATCGACGATCACCGTCCCCGGCGCATGGGGCGTGGGATAGGCGACCTGGCGCCGGATGTTGCGCGTTTCCATCTGCATGACGTCGACCGCAGGGACGGAAAATTTTTCATCCGTCCGTTCGGCATAGGTCACCTGCGCCATGGCGCGTTGCGGATCCAGGGCCGGCGTCCCCCGGGACGACGGGCTGGAGGTGGTGGTGCAGCCGGCGAGCGCCAGGCTGACGGCGGCGGCGGCAAGGAGCGCGCGGCTCCTGGCGGACAGGATCATGGGATAGCCTTTGGGATGCGGGTTATTGCAGGCAGCCAGGGGATGGCTGCGCGAAAGCCGGTTGACGGGGAGCGGCGCGGCGCTCATCGGGCGCTCACAAGCCGGTCAATGCCGGCGTTGAGCGCCTCGCGGGAAATTTCACCGACATGCATTGATGCGAGCGCGCCGTCCGGCCGCAGGAACAGCGTGACCGGAAGACCAGGGACGCCGTAATGACGCGCCACCTGCATCTGGCTGTCGAGCAGGATCCTGTTCATGGACAGCCTGTCGCGCGCCAGATAGCTGCGGATCTTGCCCGCGTCCTCGCCCTGGTTGACGAACAGGAAAGTCACGTCCGCGCGGCTCGCCGCCACCTCCGCCAGCAACGGCATTTCCCGGCGGCAGGGCGGACACCAGCTCGCCCAGATATTGACGACGGCGGGCTTTCCGGTCGCGTCGCTGATCGCCATGGGCGGGCCGTCCAGTTGCTGGAGCGCCATTGCCGGCGCCGGCTGGCCAAGGGTCGCTTTGGTCAACGCGCCGGCGCCAGCCCATACGAACAGGCCAATGCCAAGAGCCGCCGCCGCGCCGAGCCCGGCGACGGACGAGCGAAGCATCAGGGCGCTGACCAGCAGCACCCCCGCAAGGCCGGCGAGCGGCTCGAAACCGCCCTGCCAGATGGCGAAGACGCGCCAGGGTTCGCCGGCGAAGCTTTGCCAGTGCAGGCCGACATGGCCCAGCCGGGCCGCGACCAGCCCGGCGACCAGCGCCCAGCTTGCCCAGGCGCTGATGGCGCGATCCATCCGGCGGGAGAGGACCGCCGCCGCGATCATGAAAGCGAACACGCCAAGGATCGCCGCCAGCCGGTCTGACGCGAACACCAGCGGGCCAATGCTGACTGCGTTCACCGGCTACCCTCCGCCTTGCCGGCCGAGGCCAGCAATGTTGCGCGCGTCACGTCGCCAACCAGCCGCGTCCCGGACGTCTCCCGGCCTTCAGGAGAGACAAAGATCATTGTGGGCGGGCCAGCGACCTGCAGGCGCTGCATCAATTCCTGCTGCTCCGGCGCGTTGTCGCTGACGTCGAGCTTGATCAGGTTGAATTGCCCCAACGCCGACTGGACGGCCGCGTCTGGCAATACGGCGCGCTCTATGACCGAACAGGCGACGCACCAGTCCGCTGTCACGTAAACCAGGCTTGGCCGGTCTTTGGCCGCCGCCATTCGCGCCTGCAGGGCGGTTGCGGTGTCGACGGCGTGGAAGCGGTGCTCCCGGGGCGCGGCCACGCCAGCGCCACCCGCCGCGAGACGCCCGAGCGGGCGCAGCGGATCGCCGGCGCCCGTCGCCGCGCCAACGCCCAGAATGACGCCATAGAGCGCCGCGACGAGCCCGGCGGCCCGGGCGACGCGGGCGCCGGGGCCAAACCGGCCCGCATCAGGCCGGATGGCGTCAAACGCGCCGAGCCAGACCGCCACGCCAATCGCCAGCGCGGACCAGAGGGCGAGCCCCGCTTCCGGCGCGATAATCCGCGACAGCATCCAGATGGCGGTGGCGATGAAGATGAAGCCAAAGCCCTGCCGCGTCCACGCCATCCACGGCCCGGCTTTGGGCAGTGCTTTGGGGCCAAGCGCGCCGAACGCGACAAGGGGGATGCCCTTGCCAAGCCCCAGCGCGAACAGCGCCGCCGCGCCAAGGGCGACGTCGCCGGTTTGCGCGATATAGATCAGCGCGCCCGCCAGCGGCGCGGTCACGCAAGGGCCGACGATCAGCGCCGAGGTAAAGCCCAACAGCCCGGCCGACGCCAGCGAACCGCGCCGCCCCTGCCCCAGACCGCCCACCGCATTGACCCAGGAGGCCGGCAATTGCATCTCGAACAGGCCAAACATCGACAAAGCGAGCGCAAGGAACAGCGCCGACACCGCGATGATGGCGGGCGGCGACTGCAAGGCCATTTGCAGGTTCTGGCCAGACCAGGCCGCAGCGACCCCAAGCAGGCCGAACGCCGCCGCCATGGCCAGCACATAGGCAAGCGACAGCGAGAACCCGCGCCATGCGGTCACCGCCTCGCCCTGGCGCGCGATGGTGCCGGCCAGGATCGGGTACATGGGAAATACACACGGCGTGAATGCCAGCAGCACGCCGAACAGCATGAAGCTGCCCAACACAACCAGCGCGCCGCCCTGCTTCAGCAGCCCGCTGACCATGCCGTCGCCATTGTCCACGATGATGCCGCCGCCCGGCGCCGCACTGGCGGGGGGAGCGGCCCAGGCGCCGGCGAGCGGCGAAGTCGCCCTGGGCGGCGCGGCGGAAATCGCCAGGGTCGCGAGGTCAATCTGGCGGACCACCGGCGGGTAACAAATCCCGTTCTCCTGGCAGCCCTGATAGCCGACCTCAATGGTCCCGGCGCGTTCGCCAACTCCGGCAATCACAGCTCTGGCGTGGTTGTAGAACACCGTGGTGACGCCGAAGGTCGGGTCGTCCAGCGTCCTGCCGTCGCCCTGCAACGCCGGCGCGGGCAGATCGGCGCCGCCGCGCTGGAAAGCGAACTTGTCCCTGTACAGGTAGTAGCCAGGCGCGACCGCCCACGCGAAGCGGATGCTGTCGTCATCCCCCCGCGTCGCGGAGAGCTGGAATGCCCGGTCGGCCGGCAGGGGGGCGGCTCCGGCGGACGGCGTCCGGGCGCTGGCTGACGCAGCGAACAGCCCGCCGAGCATGACCAGCAGCGCCAGCACAACGCGCCGCCAGGGGGATTGTTGAGACAAGGCGAACTCCCGACGCAGTTCCAACACGGGACAAGACCTCCCTGGCATGGGACACGACCTCCGCGCGACGATTGGCGGCAGGCTTGTGGAGCGACCGACGCCCTGGCGGCGCTCGCGACGCTATTTCGTGGCGGCGCTATTTCGTTGCGGCCTGTTTGGCGCGCGCGTCTGCAATGGCCTGGCGGAAGCTCTGGTAATCGAGCGCCGAGGCGCGGAATGGGCCGATGAGGAAGCTCGGCGTCCCGGTGAGGCCCAGCGCATCGCCCTGGGCCATGTTGCGCTTGATGAGTGCGTCGATCTCGGCGCCGCGCGCGCTGAGGTCGCTGTCCAGCCGCTGCATGTCGATCCCCGCGGCCTGCAGGGCGGCGCGCATCTGCTCGCGCGTCACGCCGCTGCCGGGAACCTTCATCAGGGCCTCATGGGCCGTCTCATAGCGCCCCTGGTATTTGGCGGCGAGCGCGAGTTGCGCGCCGGCGATGGAGGTGGGGCGGATCACCGGCCAGTCCTTGTAGACGTGGCGGATCTTGCCATCCTCCCGGATGACGCGCGCCAGCACCGGCGCCACTTTCTTGCAATAGGGGCAGTTGTAGTCAGTGAAGTTGACGATGGTGACGTCGCCTTTGGGGTTGCCGCCGACGGGCGCGTCGGGATCATTGAGGATCATCTCTTTGGTGACCTCGATCTCGCTCGCGGCGGCCTGGCCCGCGACCAGCAGTCCGGCCAGAGCGCCGCCCATCGCCAGCGATGCGCTGCCCAGGATTGCGCCTCGTCGCGTAACAGTCATCCTCATGCTCCTTCTGCCTGCGCGGATTGCGGCGTGACGCCGGCCATGCCGCTTTCCGGACCCCGCAGCTTAAGGCTGGCTTAAGGTGGGTGCGGTGATTGCCGGCGACGGCGGAAAACAGGCGAGGCGCCATGCGCGTGCTGGTTGTAGAGGACGACGAGATTTTGATGAACGGCCTGCAGGTCGGCCTGGGGCTGGCCGGCTTTACCGTGGAGGCCGTCGCCACCTGCGCCGACGCCGCCGCCGCCCTGCATGCCGCCGCCTTCGACGCCGTGGTGCTCGATCTGATGCTGCCGGACGGCTCTGGCCTCGATGTTCTCGCCGGGGCGCGGGCCCGCCAGTTGCCAACGCCGGTGCTGTTGCTGACAGCGCGCGACAGCGTGCCCGACCGCATCGCCGGGCTCGACGCCGGGGCCGACGATTACCTGGGCAAACCGTTCGATCTGGATGAGGTGGCGGCGCGCCTGCGCGCCCTGATCCGCCGGGCGGCCGGGCGGGCGACCGCAACCTCGCAGTGGCGCGACATCATCCTTGATCCGGCGACGATGACCGTCACGCGGGCGGGGGAAGCCGTGCGCCTGTCGCGCCGGGAGTTCGCCATTCTGCACGCCCTGATCGACCGGCCGGGACAGGTGCTGTCCAAAACGCAACTGGAGGAGCGCCTGTATGGCTGGCAGGAGGAAATCGAGAGCAACGCCATCGAGGTGCACGTTCACAAACTGCGCGCCAAGCTGGGCGCCGGCGTGATCGAAACCGTGCGCGGCGTCGGCTACCGGCTGATGGAGGCCACGCCATGACGTCGATCCGGACCCGGCTGTTCCTGATCCTGATCATTACCACCAGCGTCGTCTGGCTGTCGGCGATCGCCTGGATCTATCTGGGCACGCGCACCCAGGTGGAGCGGGTGCTCGACGCGCGCCTGAGCGAAGCGGCGCGCATGGTCAGTTCGCTCCTCACCCGCCAGGACGTTGGCGCGAAACAGGCCATCGACGCCGGCAAGGCCGCCCGCATGGCCGAAATCGCCGCCATGCACGCACCCTATGAACGCCAGTTGTCCTGCCAGATCTGGGCCATGGACGGCGGCCTGGTCGGCCGCTCGGAAAGCGCGCCGGCGCAGCCGTTGACCGATAGCGGCGAGGGCTTTTCCGTCACCCAGGTGAACGGCGAGACCTGGCGCGTCTATGCGGTGCAGAACAAGGCGCTCGGCATGCGCGTGCTGGTGGGCGACAACATGCGCGTGCGCGACCAGCTGATCGCCGATGTGATCCGGGGTCTCGCCCTGCCAGCGCTGCTCATTCTGCCGGTTCTGGCGGGGCTGATCTGGCTCAGCGTCAAAAAGGGCCTGGCGCCGCTCAGCGCCATGGCGCGGTCGCTGGAGGTCAGGCCTGCTTCCGATCTCAGCCCCTTGCCGGACAGCGACAGCCCGTCCGAGATCCGGCCGATGATCCGCTCCCTGAACGGGTTGTTCGCGCGGGTGGAGGCGGCGCGCGCGCACGAGCGCGATTTTACCGCCTTCGCCGCTCATGAATTGCGCACGCCCATCGCCGGCCTGAAGACCCAGGCGCAGATCGCTTTGGGCCACGGCGATACGGCGGTGCGCGACAATGCGCTGCGCCAGATTGTCATCAGCGTCGACCGGACCACGCGGCTGGTCCGGCAGCTGACCGATCTGACCAACGCCGAAAGCGGCGCCTTCAGCCGCGACGGCGGCGTCGACGCCGGCAGGACCTTGCAGGCGCTGGCCGACGATATCCGCCAGCATCATCCCAAAGCGGCGGCCATCGCGGTGGACCCCGGCCTCTCCGGGACAATGCTGCCGGTGAATGCGGCGCTGTTCATGCTGGCGGCGCGCAACCTGCTGGAAAACGCGGTGCTGCACGCGCCGGCGGACCGCCCGGTCACCTGCGGCCTGCGCCGCGACCCGGACAGGCTCTGCATCGTCATCGACGACGCCGGGCCGGGCATTCCCGATGACGAATTGCCGAAAGCGCGCGATCGCTTCTTCCGCGGCCGCAACCGCACGGCGATGGGCAGTGGCCTTGGCCTGGCCATTGTTGACCTTGCCCTGCAACGCATGGAGGGCAATCTGCATCTCGAAAATCGCGCCGGCGGCGGCTTGCGGGCGGAGTTGCGCTTTCGGGCCGCGTGAAACCGGCGCGGTCAGGGGGCGGAGCGCCCGCAGCAGCCGACCGAACGGCCCGCCTCAGTTGCTGGCGGTCTTCGCCGTGAATTGCGGCGCGCCAATCGCCGTCACGGGCGACGCCACGGGCTGGGGCGCCGGAATGGCCTTTGGCTTCGGCTTGCGCGGCTGGATGGTCGAGAGAACAATGCCCAGGGGCGTGTCGAGGCCATAAATGTCGTCGCGGAACTGCGTCTGGCCGTCGCCCCCCTGCCATCCGGTCAGGTAAACCCACGCCACCGGGACGGATTTGCGCAGCTGGATGTTCTTGCGCTCGCCCTTCGCGATCCCGTCCTCGATCGCCTGCCGGCTCCATTCAGATCCTTCCAGCAGCCAGGCGGCGAGATCGCGCACGCCCTCGATGCGGGCGCAGCCGGAGGAGTTGAAGCGCAGGTCGCTGCGGAACAGCGTTTTCTTCGGCGTGTCGTGCATGTAGACCGCCTCGCCATTGGGCATGTCGATCTTGAGCTGACCGAGGGAATTGGTGGGCCCTGGCTCCTGACGCACGTAGAAATTGGGATTGACCAGGGTCGCCCAATCCACGCTCGCCGGGTCGATCTCCCGGTTCTCGGCGCCGATCAGCTTCATGTTCGCCCTGGCGATAAAGCCGGGCTCCTTGCGCATGCGCGGGATGATGTCGGCCTTCACGATCGACATCGGCGCCGTCCAGTACGGGTTGAGATTCACCGAAGTGATGTTGGCCTGAAGCACCGGAGACGGCCTGTCGGGCCGACCGACGATCGCCAGGTGGCGCCGGCGCACCTGGCCGCCCTCGACCGCCTCGACGCTGGCGCCTGGAATGTTCACCACCACATAGCGATGCGCGAAGTTGAAGCCATTGCCCTTGAGGCGTCCGAGCGTGGCGGTGAGCTGGCTGATGCGCGTTTCAACCGGCGTGTTCATGGCTTTCAGCGTCAGGCGTCCAACCGTGCCAAGGTCCGACAGGCCATGCCGGCGCTGGAAGCGTTTCACCGCCTCGACAACCGCCGCGTCATAGACCTCGCCCGGCAGCGCGGCGGCCGGGAGATCGCCGCTGGCGATGAGACGCTGCTTCAGCGCCACCACCTCAGGCCCCTGTGCATCCGGCTTCAGCGCCGTGACGCTGGCAGGCGTCCTCGGCCAGCCGCCCTGGCTGGCGACCTTCTCATGCGCCGCCAGCGCCTGCAGCGTGCGCTCGTAGGTGTTGGGGCCATAGCCCGGCTCATCGGCGCGCGCCGCGGGCATGGCAACCAGGGTCAGCGTGGCGGCCGCCGTGGCGAGAATGCAGAAGCGCGCGAACATGGGGCATCCCCGGAGACGGCAGGCAGCGATTGCCACGAATATTGCCTGGCATAGTCAAGGAAGGCTTAATGCGGCATGCTGACGGAGCGTCAGGAGCAGCATCCTGCGTCGTGCAAGCACCACGGCCACGGCGGGCCGTCCGGATCGTTCCGGGCCTGGGCGCCAATCACCTGCGCCAATCACCCACGCATGGATACCCCGCTGGCCCCAATGTCCGCTTCCTGCTCCCCCGCCCCCGGTTCCCCCGCACCCTACAGCACTGCTCCCTATCGCATTGATCTGCCCAAAGAGGCCCTGGTGCGCGCGTTTCATGCGACGCCCGAGCATCCTGTGCTCGATCTGCATGGCGGCGTCGCGCCGGGGCGACCGGCATGGGTCATCCGGCTCCGCGCCGGGCGACGGGTCATTACGCCCATGGTCTGGGGTTTCCCGCCGCCGCCGGGACGCGAGCAGCTGGTTGCCAGCGCCCGAAACCTGGATTCCACCTTCTGGCGCCCCTGGCTGAAGCGCCCCAACCGCTGCCTGATCCCCTTCACCAGCTTCAGCGCCCCGGCAGGTCCATCCGGCGCCTTGCAACCGGCGAACCAAAAGGTCGCCGCCTTTGCAGGACTGTGGCGCCCATTCGAGGAAGTGCTGTTTTTCGCCAGGCTGACATCCCCGGATGATGGAACCGGATGGGCGGCGACCATGCCGGTCGTACTGACGGAGGAAAGCGAGTTCGCCGACTGGCTGGCGGCGCCGCCTGACGCCGCGATCCAGATGCAGCGCCCTCCAGCCCGCCAGAAGCTCACCGCCCTTGCGAGCGCGGGATAATCTGCTGCGAATATTGGCGTTTTTACCAATCCAGCCGCCGCGCGCCATGAGAACGCGCCTTGCAGGCTGGTCCAGGCCCGGCGATCCATCGCGGCGGGCCGGAAACCGGCCTGTGGTCGGGCCGCATATTCTACCGCGTCAACCTGTTGGCATTTCCAGACATGGGGCTATGCGGCTTCAAAAATACGCGATACATTGTATTTTGAATTAATTCACTATCTTTAATGTAAATAAGGTTGCCGCGGATCGCGCTGCGCTCCCTCCCGGCGCCTGGTCAGGAACGCATCATCATGAAGCTCTCCATGCGTTCGGCGCTCGCCGGACTGGTGATCATGGCCGCCGGCAATGTCGCGGCCACTGCGAAGGACGCCGTCGTCATTGGCGCGCCGCTGCCGGTGACGGGCGCCCTGGCGCCGGAAGGAACCAAGCTGCGCCAGGGCTATGAGTTGTGGCGGGAGCAGGTGAACGCCGCTGGCGGCGTCAAAGTTGGCGACCAGCGCCTGAAGGTTGACCTGCGTTACTACGACTACCAGTCGCAAACGCCGCGCGCCATTCAGGTCGCCGAGAAGCTCATCACCGACGACAAGGTTGATTTCCTGTTTTCGCCATTCGGCTCCGGCGCCACCAAGGCGGCCAGCGCCGTCGCCGAGAAGGCCGGCGTGCCGATGATCGCATCGTCCGCATCATCGAAGGAGGTGTTCGATCAGGGCTACAAGAACCTGTTCGGCGTCTACACCGACAACAGCACCTTCAGCGAGCCGCTGGCGGATCTGGTGAAGGCGAAGCTGCCAAACGCCAGACGGGTGGCCATCCTCGCCCGCAACGATCTTTACCCGCTGTCGCTCGCCAACGAATTTGAGAAGAGCGCCAAAAAGCGCGGCTTCGATGTGGTGTTCTTCGAAAAATACGCCATTGGCACGCTGGATCACGCCTCGGCCCTGACCCAGTTGCGCGCCGCCAAACCGGACTGGATCATCGCCACCGGCTACATCAACGACCTCATCACCATCCGCAAGCAGGCGGCTGACCTGAAAGTGGGCGGCGAGGCTTTCACCCTGATCAATGGTCCGGCCTACCAGGAGTGGATCAGCGCCGTTGGCCCGCTGGCCGAGAACGTGACGACCGCCAGCTGGTTCCACCCGGTGGCCAGATACAGCAGCGACGATGTGTTTGGTTCATCCGCGAAGTTCGTCGAGCTGTTCAAGGCGAAATATGGCTCGGAGCCTGACTTCACCCAGGCCTCCGGCTCGGCCGTCGGCGTGGTCCTGCAACAGGCGATCGAGCGCGCCGGCAGCCTCGACCGCGACAAGGTGCGCGCCGAGCTGAAGAAGGGCGGCTTCAAAACCTTCTTCGGCCCCATCTCGTTCTCGGACATTGGCATCGCCGACAGCTACGTGCCGCCGGTCCTGCAGATCCAGGACGGCAAGGTCCAGGTGGTGGCGCCGGCCGAAATCGCCACCAGCACGTTCCGCCCCGGGCTGAAGTAGTCGCTGCGTTCGCGAACGCCGCGCAGGCGCAAAATCCGGTCGCGCGCGACCGGGTTTTGCTCCAGATTTCCAGACTGAACGCACGATCCGGGGTGAACGCGTCTTCACCCCGCCATGCGGCGCGTCAGGGCGCGGCCGCCTCCAGGAATATCGCTCATGTTGTGGTTGCAGGTTCTGGTCAATGGCCTGGCTGTCGGCGGTCTTTACGCCTGCATCGCCGTGGGCTTTTCGCTGGTCTGGGGCGTGTTGAACATCATCAACATTCTTCACGGCTCCCTGATCGTTCTGGGCGGCTATCTCGCCTTTTTCGCCCACCAGTACTGGGGCATCAATCCGTTCCTGTTCGCGCCGCTGGCCGGGGCCGTGATGTTCGCCGGCGGCGTCGCCCTGCAATACTGCGTCATCAATCACGTGATGGCGCGACCGTTCCTGATCACGCTGCTGCTGACTTTCGGCCTCAACCTGTTTCTGGACAATTCGATGCTGGCCCTGTTCAGCGCCGACTACCGCAAGGTGCTGCTGAACCCGGCGCCAGGCGTGTTTGACCTTGGCTCCATCGTCGTGCCGGCGGACCGGATCTACGCCACGCTGGTTGGCCTCGCCCTGATCAGCGCCCTGGCCCTGCTGCTGCGTTTCACCCAGTTTGGCCGCGCCATCATCGCCGTGCGCATGGACCGCGACGCCGCCGCGCTGCTTGGCGTCAACGTACGCTGGACCTATGCGGTGGCCTTTGGCCTTGGCGTGTTCATGGCCGGCAGCGCCGGCGCGCTGCTCAGCGCCATTTTCCCGATCTCGCCGGTGGCCTCCGCCGGCTATCTCAGCAAGGCCTTCGTCATTTGCGTCATCGGCGGGCTCGGCAGCATCCCGGGCGCCGTCATCGGCGGCTTCGCGCTTGGCGTCATCGAGAGCTTCGGCGCGCTGCTGCTTGGCCCCGAGCACGCGCTGACCCTGGCGTTTGTCCTGCTGATCGCATTGCTGGCGGTGCGCCCGTCGGGGCTGCTTGGCAGGCAGGGCTTCGCATGATGCTGCGTCCCTCCCTGCCCCCCGCCCTGACCCTCGCCCTGCCCTTCGTCATCGTGGCCGCGGCCTTCGCGCTGCTCACCCAGACCGACGCCTATATCATTCGCCTCGCCACCACCTTTGGCATGTACGCGGCGCTGGCGCTGGCGTGGAACATCATCGGCGGCATCGCCGGCTACCCCTCTTTCGCCACCGCCGCCTTTTTCGGCCTTGGCGCCTATGTCACGGCGGTGGCGCAGAACCTTGGCGCGCCGCTGCTCGTGGGCGTCGGGCTTGCCGGCGCGGGGGCGGCGCTGTTCGCCGGGCTGCTTGGCTCCGCCATCCTGCACCTGCGCGGCAAATATTTCGCCATCGCCAGCCTGGTGATCGCCGAGGTGCTGCGCGAGCTCACCAACTCCTGGACCAGCGTGACCGGCGGCGGCATGGGCATCAACCTGCCGCTGGCGAAAACCACGCTGCTCACCCAGCCGCAGCTCTACCTGGCGGCGATGCTGGTTCTCGCCGCCGCCGCCACGAGCGCCAGCATGCTGATCGACCGCTCGCGCCTCGGCGTCGCCCTGCGCTGCATCGCCCAGAATGAGGATGCGGCGCAGATCATCGGCGTCGACACCCGCATGGCCAAAACCTGGGCCTTTGTCATTTCCAGCCTGTTCATTGGCCTGGTGGGCGGCGTTTACGCCTCCTGGGTCACCTATATCGACCCCACCGACGTCTATGACGGCGCCATGTCGGTGAAGCCCATATTGATGGCCCTGCTTGGGGGCGTTGGCTCGGTGTTCGGGCCGGTGCTGGGGGCATTCGCCTATTTGCTGCTGGAAGAGTTGCTGTGGCGCAACCTGCTGGAGTTCCACGCCGGCATCCTCGGCCTGCTGGTTGTGCTGCTGGTGCTGTTCCTGCCTGGCGGCCTGTCGCAGATCCGGGGCGTCGGCCTGGTCAGCCTGCCGAAAATCTGGAGGCGCGCGCCATGACGGCCCTGCTGGAACTGAAGGGCGTGACCAAAAAATTTCGCGGCCTGGAAGCCCTCTCCAACATCAACCTGTCGCTGGAGCCCGGCGAGATCGTTGGGCTCATCGGCCCCAATGGCGCCGGCAAGACCACGCTGGTCAATGTCATCACCGGCGTGCACGCCGCCGACGCCGGCTCCATCACCTTCAACGGCGCGCCCATCACCCACATGCGGCGCGACCGCATCGCCCGCCTTGGCGTGGCGCGAACCTTCCAGGTGGTGCAGCCCTTTCCGGCCATGACCGTGCTTGAGAATGTCACGGCCGCCGCCCTGTTTGGCGGCGGCGCGGCGAGCATCGCCGGGGCGCGCGACGCGGCGGCCGGATATCTGGCGTTCTGCGGGCTGGGCGATCAGGCCGGCAAACCGGCCGCCAACCTGACGCTCGCCGGGCGCAAACGCCTGGAGCTCGCCAAAAGCCTGGCCCTGCGGCCAAAGCTGCTGATGCTCGATGAAGTCAACGCCGGCCTCAACCCGGCGGAAATAGACGCCGCGCTTGAGCTCATCACGCAGATCGCCGCGCAGGGAACGACCATCCTGCTGATCGAGCACCTCATGAAGGTGGTGACGCGCACCGCCCGCCGCCTCGTGGTGCTGCACCATGGCAAGCTGATCGCCGACGGTCCCGTCGCCAGCGTGCTGACGGACGAGACGGTGGTTGAGGCCTATCTCGGCCGCAGATACGCGGAGCGCATGGCGGGAGCAGGCATATGACCGGAACCCTTCTCAAGGTTGCCGGCCTTGAAACCGGCTACGGCGACATTCAGGTTGTCTGGCGTGCGGATCTCGAGGTCCGCCAGGGGACGATCACCGCGCTCATTGGCTCCAATGGCGCCGGCAAAACCACGCTGCTGCGCGCGCTCTCCGGGCTGTTGCCGCTGCGAGGCGGCGCGATCTTCGTCGGCGGGCGCGACCTGGCCGGCGCCCCGCCGCAGCAGTTCGTGGAGCAGGGCGTGGCGCATGTGCCGGAAGGGCGGCGGCTGTTTACCGGCCTTTCCGTCCACGACAATCTGATGCTCGGCGCCTATCGCCGCAAGGATGGGAAGCAGGCGATTCGCGCCGATCTGGAGCGGATGTACGCGCTGTTCCCGCGCCTTGCCGAGCGCCGGCGCCAGGACGCCACCACCATGTCCGGCGGCGAACAGCAGATGTGCGCCATCGCGCGCGGCCTGATGGCGGCGCCGCGCCTGCTGCTGATTGATGAACTGTCGCTTGGCCTTGCGCCGGCGGTCGTCGACCAGCTGGTGACAACGCTTGAGCGGGTGCGCGCTGAGGGGACCAGCATTCTTCTGGTTGAGCAGGACGTGGGCATCGCGCTGGAACTGGCCGATTTCGTATATGTCATGGACCAGGGCCGCACGGTCCGGCGCGGTCCTGCGGATGAGATCGCCGCCGACCCGTCCATTATCGCCGCTTATATGGGAACCTGAGCGCCATGGCTGCATCCCGTCCGCACATCGACTATTACTTCAGCTTCATCTCGCTGTGGTCCTACATCGGCAGCCTGACGTTTCAGGATCTGGTGCGGCGGCACAATGCAGAGGTCGTCTACAAGCCGGTCAACCTGCTGCAGGTGTTCGCCGCCGGAGGCGGCAAGCCGGTGAAGGAACGCCCCCTGCAGCGCCAGGCCTACCGCTTTGTCGAGATGCAGCGCTGGAAGGACATTCGCGGCATTCCGCTGGTGCTTGAGCCAAGGTTCTATCCGGCCGACCCGTCGCTCGGCCATCGCATGCTGCTGAACGCCATCGCGGATGGCGCCGAAGTGGCCCCCTTCGCGCACGCCGGCCTGAAGGCGGTCTGGGCCGATGAACTGGACATCGCCGATCCGGCGACGCTTGTGCGCCTCGCCAATGCCAGCGGGCTCGACGGCGCAGCGCTGCTGGCCCGCGCCGAAGATGCCGGCGTGCGCCAGCGCGAGGCGGAGCTGACGGAGGAAGCGATCGCGCGGCAGATGTTCGGCGCGCCGTATTATTTCTACCGCGATGAGCCGTTCTGGGGGCAGGACCGGCTGGAAATGCTCGACGGCGTGCTGGCAAGCGGGCGCGCGCCAATACCAATGCGCAACCTCGGCGGGGAGCGCGCGCCTTCAGGGTGACCGGGATTTTTTCCAGGAGTTTTTCCCAAGGATTTCCGTCAGGAAGCCTGCTTCCCGCGCTGGCCCCGGCCACCCTGACCGGCGCGCATCAGAAAAATCCGCTTGTCTTTGCCGCCATCCGGCCATATTGCCATCGACCTGATGGTTCCCCTTTGGGGATGAAAAGGGAATGCAGTTGGCCTAACGGCCACAAGCTGCAGCTGCCCCCGCAACTGTAAGCGGCGAGTTTCTCACCTTTGCGCCACTGGCCTAGCGGCTCCGGGAAGGCGGTGAGAAGCGGTGACCCGCGAGCCAGGAGACCTGCCGTCGCACGTGTTGTCGCACGCGAACGCATCGGGCGGGGTGCACCGGTGGTAGGCGGATTGCCCCTGCCATGGCGGCTGGGCAATGAGACTGCAAGTTCGCGGTGACGCGTCAATATTGTCGCCGGAGCCGCGTCTCATGTATTCCGCTTTCCCCCGTCCTCCGCGTTTCGCGGATGCCGCCCATTTGCGCCAGACAACCGCCTGCAGCGCCGCCGCCATGGCGGCCATCCTCCTGGCAAACGCCGCCGCCGCGCAGGAAGCGCCAGCAGCCACCGTGGTGCTTGACCCGATCCAGGTGGTTGGCCAGCAGGCCGCCGGCGCCGGCCCCAATCTCAACGTCCCCAGCAACGCCGGCAGCCGCCTTGGCCTGACGCCGCTGGAGACGCCGGCCAGCGTCGACATCATTTCCGGCCAGGTGATCCGCGAGCGCGGCCAGAACAGCCTGGCGGAAGCCGTCACCCAGAACGCCACCGGCTTCAGCTATATGGGTACGCCCGGCAACGGCTTCGTGTCGTTTTCGTCGCGCGGTTTCACCGGCGTCACCTCGGTGACCACGCTGTATGACGGCATCAGGCTCTACCCTGGCCAGGGCACGGTCACTTTCCCCTTCGACACCTGGACCGTCGCGCAGATCGACGTGCTGCGCGGGCCGGCGGCGGTGCTGTATGGCGAAGGCGCTATTGGCGGCGCCATCAATGTCATTCCCAAAAAGCCGCTGTTCGACAGCCGCCGCAATGAGGCCCGCGTCTTCATCGGCAGCAACGGGCAGGCAGGCCTTGCGGCGGGATCGGCGGGCCCCATCAATGAAAACCTCGCCTACAGTCTCGACGTCTCCGGCGTGCGCGGCGATGGCTGGATGGAGCGCGGCGAATACAAAAGCCTGGCCTTCTCCGGCGCGCTGGCCTGGCGGCCCACCGACGCCCTGACCTTCACCCTCTCCCATGATGGCGGCTATAACGAACCCAGCCGCTATTTTGGAACGCCCCTGCGCACGGCGGGCGTCATGGAAAAGTCGTGGATCCGGCAAAATTACAACGTCCGCGACAGCGACATCTGGTTCAACGACAACATCACCCAGTTGCGGGCAGAGTGGAAACCGAATGAGGCGTTCTCCCTGCGCGCCGTGGGCTATTATCTGACCAGCGACCGCTTCTGGCAGAATGCCGAGAGCTACCGCTGGAACGCCGCGACAGGGCTGATTGACCGGCCGACCGGCAACTGGATCGCCATCAAGCAGGAGCAGGAACAGTTTGGCGGCCGCGTCGACGCGACGTTCCGCACCACGGTCTTTGGCATGGCCAACGAAACCGTCGTCGGCTTCGACGCCAACAATTTCCGCTTCAGCCGCCTGAACAACAACGGCTACGCGGCGCCGAAGCTCAATCCGTCGCTGACGCCATTCGGCTTCGACCCAGGTTTCTGGGGTACGACCAGCGTCTATGATCGCGAATACCGCTCGACGACGCAGCAATATTCGCTGTTTCTCGACAACCGCCTGAAGGTGACCGATAATTTCTCGGTCGTCGCCGGGCTGCGCTATGACAACCCGGAAGTTGACTACCGCAACCTGCGCAATGGTACGCAGGCTAGCGCCACGCTGGACTCGGTTGGCTGGCGCGCTGGAGCCATCTACGAGCCGATCAAGAATCTGGCGTTCTACGCCCAGTATTCGGAAGCCTCAGACCCGGTGACGTCGATCCTGTCGCTGCCGCCCGCCTCCGCCGGATACAAGCTGTCCTCCGGCAAACAGGTTGAAGTGGGCGTGAAGCAGAGCCTGTGGGATGGCCGCCTGGAATGGACTCTCGCCGGCTATTACATCGTCAAGAAAGACCTGCTGTCGCGCGATCCCAACAACCCCGCCGTCACCCAGCAGGTAGGCCAGCAGTCCTCACGCGGCGTCGAAGCGTCGGTGGGGCTGGAGCTGGGCCACGGCTGGCGCATCGACGCCAACGGCACATTGCTGGACGCGCAATATGACGATTTCAACGAATCCGTTGGCGGCGTCAGTGTCAGCCGCAAGGGCAAGACGCCCGCCGGCGTACCGGAAGCGGTGGCCAATCTCTGGGTGAGCTGGCGTTTCGCCGAGCAGTGGAAGGCCATGGTCGGCCTGCAATACGTCGGAAAAACCTGGACCTCCGCCAGCAACGATTATTCCAGGCCGGAGTACGCGCTGGTCAACGCCAGCCTGCAATGGAAGCCCACGGATTTCGCCACCCTCGACTTCCGCGTGAAGAACCTGTTCGACCAGACCTACGCTTACGCTGGCGGCGATTTGCAGTGGTATTACGGCGCCCCGCGCACGGCGGAGCTGTCATTGCACGTCAGGTTCTGATGACGATGGCTCAGTCGTCAGCATCCTCAGTAGCGAAATGGACGTCGCTGTTCACCAGGAACAGCCGTCAGGCCCAGCAGACCCGGCAACCCGCCGGTCAGGCCGGGCCGCAAGCTGCCGGCAGGACCGGATCAGCAGACGCCCTCGCCCTGGAGGCGCATGGCCTGGCGTGGGGGCCGCCCGGGCGGCGGCCGATCATCTCCGGCGTCAGCTTCGCGCTGGCGCCGGGCGAGCGGCTCGCCATTGTCGGCCCCAACGGGGCCGGCAAGTCGACGCTGTTGCGGTGCCTCTATCGCCTGCACCGCCCCGCCGCCGGCATGGTGCGCGTTGGCGGCGCCGATCTCTGGTCGTTGTCGCCACGTCTTGCCGCGCGGAAAATCGCCGCCGTGCTGCAGGAGACGCCAGGCGATTTCGCCTTCACCGTCCAGGAGATGATCGACGCGGGCCGCACGCCGCACGCAGGCGGGCTGATGGGCCGCGCCGCCAGCGCCCGCGCCGTTGATGCGGCCATGCGGCAGATGGAGGTGCGCCATCTGGCCGGGCGCGCCTTCGCCAGCCTTTCCGGCGGTGAGAAGCAGCGGGCGCTGATCGCCCGGGCCCTGGCGCAACAGCCCGGCGTGCTGGTGCTCGACGAACCCACCAATCATCTGGATATCCGCCATCGGCTGGAAGCCGTGGAGTTGCTGCGGGGCCTCGGGATGACCATCGTGACCACGCTGCACGACCTCGACATGGCGGCTGATGTCGCCAGCAAGGTGCTGGTGTTGCGCGCTGGCCGGCAGATGGCCTTCGGCCCCGTGTCCGAAACGCTGCAGCCGGCGCTCATCCGCAGCAGCTTCGACGTGGAGGCCGAAATCGCGCCGCGCGGCCTGTCGCTGCGCTTTGACTACAGGCTGCCGGAGAAGCGCGAGACCAGCGGCGCGCAAGCCGGCGAACGCGGACGCGACGCATGAGCCGCCTTCCGCGCCGTTTCATGGCCCCTGTCGCCGGGCTGGGGCTCATCCTGTGCTGCGGGGCGCAGGCGGAGCCCGTCACCGTCCGCAGTTGCGACCGGACCCTCACCGTGACCCGCCCGCCGCAACGGGCCGTGTCCTATGATTCCAACCTCACCGAGATGATGCTGGCGCTGGACCTGACCGACCGCATGGCCGGCTACATCGGCCACAAGGAGCGTTTGCGCGCCTCGGCGCTGGACCTGTTCCCGAAAGCGGCGCAATTGCGCCAGATCCAGCGCGGCTATCCCAATCGCGAAACGCTGCTTGCCGAAGACGTGGATTTCTACTTCGCCGGCTGGAGCTACGGCATGCGCGTCGGCGGCGAGGTGACGCCAGAGAAGCTCGCCCGCCTCGGCATCCCCGTCTATGAGCTGACCGAGAGTTGCGTGCGGATTGGCCGGCGCGAGAAGCCGACGCTCGACTTTCTCTACCGCGACCTGCTGAACCTGGGCCGGATTTTCGGCGTGGCGGCGCGGGCGGAAGCGCTGGTCGCCGGCTACCGGCGGCGGATCGACGCCGTCTCCCGACGGATCGCCGGCCAGCCGCGACCGGTGATCTTCCTGTTCGACAGCCCCGGACGCATGGCGGGCACGGCGGGCGCCCATTCCATGCCCACCGCGCTTGTCGAAGCGGCCGGCGGGCGCAACATGGCCGACGATATCCCTGGCAACTGGACCCGCATGAGCTGGGAGCGCGTCATCGCGCACGACCCCGACGCCATCATCATGATGGATTTCGGCCCGGGCGACGTGCAGCGCAAGCGGGATTTCCTCGCCTCGCGGCCTGGTCTGCGCGACCTGCGGGCGTTCCGCCAGGGACGCATCCTGACGCTTGGCTACAACGAACTGACACCCGGGCCACGCAATGTAACGGCGGTCGAGAAAATCGCGGAGTTTCTTCATGGCGACCGTTGAACCCGCAGCGCCATTACGCGCGCGCCGCCATCGCGCCTTGTTGCCTGGCCTGATTGTCATGACGTTGCTGCTCGGAGCCATGGCTGGCTCGCTGGCGGTCGGCTCCGCCCAGATCCCGCTGGCGGAGGTCCGCGACATCCTGCTGGGCCGCATCATGCCCACGGGCGCCGCGCCATACTGGAAACCAGGGATGGACGCCATCGTCTGGGACCTGCGCCTGCCGCGCATCCTGCTGGCGGCGCTCGTCGGGGCCGGGCTCGGCATGGTCGGCGCGGCCATGCAATCAGCCACGCGCAATCCGCTGGCCGACCCCTATCTGCTTGGCGTGGCCGCCGGCGCCGTCTTTGGCGCGAACCTGGCGATCCTGCACGTGGGAGACATTCTGGGGCCCGCGACAACGCCGCTGTTCGCCTTCGCCGGCGCGTTGGGGGCAACACTGATCGTGCTCTCCATCGCGCGGATCACGGGCTCAACCACCGCCGACCGGCTGATCCTGTCCGGCGTCGCCGTTTCGTTCGTGGTCACGGCCTGCGCCAATCTGCTGATCCTGTTCGCGGACCAGCGCTCCGCCGCCAATGTGATGTTCTGGACCCTTGGCGGCTTTGGCGCGGCGGACTGGAGCGTTCTGCCCGCTCCCGCAGTGGCGCTGGCCGCCGGCGGCCTGTGGTTCATCGCCAAACGCCGCGACCTGAACGCACTGGCCATGGGCGACGAAACCGCAACCACGCTGGGCGTGCCCGTCAACCGGGCGCGCCTGCTGCACATGACGGCGGGCGCCTTCATCACCGGGGTCATGGTCTCGGTCTCCGGCATGATCGGCTTTGTCGGCCTCATGACGCCGCATCTGGTGCGCATGGTCGTTGGCGGCGACAACCGCCTGGTGCTGCCGGCCAGCGCGCTGGTCGGAGCCCTGTTCCTCGTGCTCGCCGACATTGTCTCCCGCACCATCCTGGCGCCCGACGATTTGCCCGTTGGCGTGGTCACCGGCGTTGTCGGCGGCCTGTTCTTCGTTCTGGCGCTTCGCAAACGGGCGGGCGCCTGACCTTGGCGCAGCGTCAGGGCAGACACACGGACACTCCGGGCATTTCACCGCAACAATGCCGGATCGCCCGCGAACTGCTGGAGTGGACCCCGGCGCAACTGGCCGACGCTGTCGCCATGAGCCGCGCCACCATTTTGCTGTTCGAAAAAGGCGATCGGAAAATGGTCGCGTCAAACCAGCAGGCGATCCGCATCGCGCTGGAGCAGGCAGGGGTGGATCTCGATGCGGTGGGCGGCCCGCGGCTTGTCTGAGGTTTCGCGCCCGCAGGCCCCAGGCACTGGCGTCAGGGCGTCCGGAAGCTGAATGGCTGGCGGCGCGGCGCGAATTGTCGTGAACCCGCGCTTTTCCCGAAGTTTGATAGCGCACACAGGCAAAACAACCGGAGGAATACCGTTCTCCTTGAAACAAGGGGAGAAAACGCCATGCAAATTGGCTATGGTTGGTCTTTCCACACAAGAGATAACACGCCGGTCTGTGACCTCGCAGCCCTGGACGCCATGGGAGCGGAGCGCTGTTTCGTGGTTTCCAGCCCGTCCGGGCGAGCGCCGGTGCTGGAGCAGGCCGTGGCTTTCCTGCGCCCCAACGACTGCCTGCTGGTGCGGTCTGTCGAGCGGCTCGGCGCGTCCTTGTGCGAGGTGATGAACGTGGCGAAAGCGTTGGCTGACGCGGGGGCCAGCCTCCTGATCCTGGACCTGAACCCGTCCCAGTCCCCGACGCCGGGAGCGGTTTCTGGCGACATGCTGGTCCAGGTCGCCGGATGCATCGCCGGGGCGCTGGGAACCCCAACGCCCATCGACGCGCCGGAAGACCCCGACCCGCCGCTCCCGGTCGCCGTGGGCCAGCGCGGCCGACCCGTGGCGATCGCAGCGGAGCATCACGGCAGCGTGCGCTGCCTTGTCCGGGAGCAGGGCCTGTCCATCCGTCAGGTGGCGCGTCGCTTTGACGTATCAGCCGCGACCATCTACCGGATCCTCGCACGCGCGTAATATGGCGCGTAAAGCGCCTCCCCGTCAGCCGCCAAAAATCTCGGGCGCACAGTCAAGCGCTGGCGACTCAAGGCTTTCGCAGAGAGCAAAACGCGTGATGGCGTGAGGCAGCTCGTGCAGGCAGAAGTAGCGGCAGGCCTGGCGCTTGCCGAGATAGAATACCCTTTCGGTTTCCCCAAGGGCTGGATCGGCGAGACGGGCCTCGGCGAGACTGGCCTGCCACAGCCAGATCCAGCCCAGCGCCACATGGCCGAACGCGTCGAGGAAAATGGTTGCATTGGCGGTGCGCCGCTCGGGCTCCTGACAGGCCAGCAAGGCCCGGACCGCGCTTTCCAGCGCCGCCAGCGCCGCCTCCATGCGCGCGCAATCCGGGCCGAGCTGCGCGAAGGCGCCAGCGCCGGCCAGCGTCTCGCGGATCACGCCGATCAGCTCGCGCAGGGTTTTCCCCCCGTCCGCGCCGATTTTGCGGCCCAGCAGATCCATGCCCTGGATGGCGAACGTGCCCTCGTGGATATGGTTGAGCCGGTTGTCGCGATAAAGCCGCTCCAGCGGATAGTCGCGGGTGTAGCCATAGCCGCCGAGAATCTGGATGGCCCATTTGTTGGCCTCAAGACAGTGTTCCGACGGCCATGACTTGACGACCGGCGTCAGCAGGCCCAGCAACCTGTCTGCGCGTTCGCGCGCCGCCGCGTCGGTCGTGGTGGCGGCGTCATCGACCAGCTTCGAACAGAACAGGCAGAGCGCCTGCGCCCCCTCGACAGCGGCCTTCTGCGACAGGAGCATGCGGCGCACGTCCGCGTGGCGGATGATCGGAACCTGGGGGCTGGCGGGATTGCGGCTGTCAGCCGGCCGCCCCTGCAGACGCGTGCGGGCGTAGTCCGCCGAATGCAGATAGCCGGCAAGCCCGGCCATGGCGGAGGCGTGACCAACGCCGATGCGCGCCTCGTTCATCATGTGGAACATGTATTCCAGGCCGCGATTGGGCTCGCCAATCATCCAGCCGATAGTTTCGCCCGCCTCGCCAAAGTTCAGCAGGCAGTTGGTGGTGGCGCGTTGACCCAGCTTGTGGTTGAGGCCAGCCAGAGCGATGTTGTTGTGCGCCGTGATGTTCCCGTCGCCGTCAACGCGCATTTTCGGCGCGAGAAACAGCGAAATGCCCTTCGAGCCGGGCGGCGCGTCGGGCAGCTTCGCCAGCACCATGTGGACGATGTTGTCGGTGATCGCCTGCTCACCGCCCGAGATCCACATCTTGTTGCCGCGCAGCGCATAGGTTCCATCGCCGCGCGGCGTGGCCGTGGTGCGGATGTCGCCAAGCGACGAGCCGGCCTGTGGCTCGGACAGGCACATGGTGCCGAACCAGCGCCCCTCGATCATCGCCGGCAGATAAAGGCGCTTCAGCGTTTCAGAACCGAAGGCATTCAGCAGGTTCGCGGCGGCGACCGTGAGAAAGGCGTAATTCGTCACCGGCGTGTTGGCGGCCACGGCCATGCCGGTGGCGGCCGTGTACAGGGTCCATGGCGCCTGCAGGCCGCCAACGGATTCATCAAACGCCAGACCAAAGAATCCCGCTTCCGCCCAGGCCCGCAGGGCTGCCCCCGTCGCCGCCGGCTGTTCGACCTGGCCGTTGACGAAACGCGGCTCGTTGGCGTCGACCTCTGCCGCGACGGGCAGGAAAACCTCCTCCGCCAGGGCCTGGGCCGTGTCGAGAATCTGGCCCATGGCGGCGCGGTCATACTGGGCGAACCGCGGCCGCTCCGCCAGGCGTCCGGCGTCCAGCATTTCAAACAGGACAAAGTCCAGGTCACGGCGGTCAACGATCAGGGACATGTGGCGCTCCGGTTGAGGGGCCTGAATACGTCGCCCTGAAGCCCATGTCGAACCCGGTTCATATGAACTGGCCCATTTGAACCTGGCTTTGGGCGCGTTGCGTGCAGCGGGCGGCGACAGCGCGGGCGTGGGATGGCGGGCGCCGCTGGCGCGGCGCCCGCGTCGTCTCAGACCAGGGCGGCCGATTCGGTCGCCTGCTTGATGGCGCGCTTGGCGTCGAGCTCGGACGCCTCGAAAGCGCCGCCAACCAGCTCGGACGAAATACCGGCCTCGTCCAGCGCATCATGCAGGGCGCGCAGCGGATCCTGACCGGCGCAGACGATCACCGTATCAACGTCGAACAGTTCCGGCTGGCCGCCGACCACCGCGTGCAGGCCCGCGTCATCGATCCCCACATATTCAACGCCGCGCATCATCTTCACGCCCCTGCGCTGCAGCGTCATGCGGTGGGTCCAGCCGGTGGTGCGGCCAAGCCCCTGCCCCACCGGGGTTTCCTTGCGTTGCAACAGCGTCACCTCGCGGCCGCTGGTCGCCACTTCCGGCGTGACGCCAGTGACGCCGCCGCGCGGGTGGTTCGTGAAATCAATACCCCATTCCTTCGCGAAGACATTGACGTCGAGCGCGCTGCTCTTGCCGGCGTGGGTGATGAGTTCGGCCACGTCAAAGCCAATGCCGCCAGCGCCAATGATCGCCACCTTCTGTCCCACGGGCGCCTTGCCGGTGATGACGTCGATGTAGCTGACTACCTTGCCGTGCCCGATGCCGGGAATCTGTGGCGTGCGCGGCGTGATGCCGGTGGCCACCACCACATGATCGAAGCCGCCGGCCCGCACCGTATCGACGTCGACGCGCACCCCCAGCTTCAGCTCGATGCCGAGCACATCGATCATCCGGCGATAGTAACGCAGCGTCTCGTAGAACTCTTCCTTGCCCGGGATGCGCTTGGCGTAATTGAACTGGCCGCCGATCTCGTCATTGGCGTCGAACAGCGTCACCGCGTGGCCGCGCTCGGCGGCGGTAACCGCATAGGCGAGGCCGGCAGGCCCGGCGCCAACGATGGCGATCTTCCGCTTCGCGCTGGCGGGAGCGACGGTCAGCTCGGTTTCGCGGCAGGCGCGCGGATTGACAAGGCAGGTGGTCAGCTGGCCGGTAAAGGTGTGGTCGAGGCAGGCCTGGTTGCAGCCGATGCAGGTATTGATCTCGTCCTCACGCCCCTCTGCGGCCTTGTTGACCAGGTCCGGGTCGGCCAGCATCGGGCGCGCCATGGAGACAATGTCGGCGTCGCCGCGCGCCAGCACCTCTTCCGCCACCGAGGGCATGTTGATGCGGTTGCTGGTGATGAGCGGGATCGACAGCTCCTTGCGCAGCCGGCCGGTCACCTGGGTGAAAGCGGCGCGCGGCACCATGGTGGCAATGGTGGGCACAAAGCTCTCATGCCAGCAGAAGTGGGTGGAGATCACGTCCACGCCCTCAGCCTCCAGGGCTTTGGCGAGGCTGACGACCTCCTCCCAGGAGAGGCCTTCCTGCAGCATGTCCATCGCCGAGATGCGGAACACCAGGATGAAGTCCGGCCCGACCGCCGCGCGCGTGCGGCGCACGATCTCCAGCGGGAAGCGCATGCGGTTGCTCCATTCGCCGCCCCAGCGATCCGTACGCAAATTGGTCTTGGAGACGAGGAAGGTGGAGATGAGATAGCCGGCGGAGCCAATGATCTCGACGCCGTCGTAGCCTGCCTCCTGGGCCAGCTTCGCGCAATTGGCGAAGGCGGCGATCTGCTCCTCGATGCCGGCTTCATCAAGGCCGGCGGGCTGGTACTGGGCTATGCGCGACTTGACCGGCGACGGCGCCACGCAGGCGGGCGTGCGCGCCAGCGGTCCGCTGTGCAGGATCTGCATGACGATCTTCACGTCATCGGCGGCCGCGTGCACCGCGTCCGTCACCTGCCGGTGCATCGCCACGTCATCGGCGTTCAGCAGCTTGGCGCCGGCGCCGGCGGTGGGATGCGGGCCGATGCCGCCGGTGATGATGATGCCAACGCCGCCTTTGGCGCGCTCAACGAAATAGGCCGACAGCCGCTCCGCCGCATTCTCCACATCCTCAAGGCCGGTGTGCATCGAGCCCATCAGGATGCGGTTCTTGATGGTCGTCGAGCCCACTTTCAGGGGCGAGAAGATATTCGGATAGCTGGCGGTCACGGCGTTTCCAATCATTCTAAACGAGGCTTGCCATTTGCCATAACGAACAGTGTTCAGTATGACAAGCGCCATGGCGGTTTTGCTGACAGACGCGCAGGTCAATGATGTTCGCGAACGCATCCGCGTGGTGGCGGAGCGACACATTGCGCGCAAGGGCCCATCCGGCGTTTCCATGCGCGCCATCGCGGCTGACATGGGCTGGTCCGCCGCCTCGCTCTATCGCTATTACCCGGGCAAGGCCGACCTGCTGGCCGCGACGCGCACCGCCGCTTACGAACGCTTCTCGGACTGCATCGAGGCGGCTTCCCACGGCGCCGCCGATCTGTGGGAGCGCTCGCGCGCCATTGGCGATGCCTACGCCGCATTCGCTTTTCGCGAGCCTGCGGCCTACCAGCTGATTTTCGCCTTTGGACAGGATGAAGGCGAAACCAGCCAGGAATTGCGCCAGGCCATGACGCGCTCAAGCGGCCTGCTCACCGGCTATGTGCGCGAGATGGTGGCCGAAGGCCTGCTGGAAGGCGACGCCGACCTGATCGCCCACGCCTATTGGGCGGCGCTGCATGGCCTGATCGTATTGCGGATGGCGGGAAAGATTGGCGACGACGCGACCTTCGACCGCCTTCGTCTGGAGACGGCGCGGATCGTCACGCGGGGCGCCCGCCCCCGCCGCGCCTGACGCGTCCAGATGCGGGCGCCGTCCCGTGCATCATCCGGCGCATTCCGGCCCCGGCGCCCTTGCATGCAGGGCGATCGTGTTGACGCTGGACGCGTGAACACGGAGGCTGGCTTCAAGCGCGCTGGCAAGCTCCGGTTCCGGCGGGCGGGAAGGGAAGCGCCGTGTCCATGAAGATGCATATCCTGTCAGGCGGGCGCCTGCGCATGCGCAAGGTCATCTATTATCCGGACGCGGCGCCGGAGGAGACGCTTGAGCTGCCGGTATCCAGCATCCTGCTCCGGCACAGCAAGGGCAATGTGCTGTTCGATACGGGCTGCCACCCTGACATCGGCAAGGACCCGACGCCGCGCTGGGGCGGCCTGGCCCGTTTCATGACGCCAGTCATGGCGGAAGACGATCACCTCCTGAACAGCCTCGCCTGCATCGGCCTGTCGCCGGACGACATCTCCCATGTCGTTTGTTCGCATCTCCACACGGACCACTGCGGCTGCAACCAGTTCTTCACAAAAGCGAAGATCTTCATTCACGAGGCGGAGCTCGCCGCGGCGCGCGCGCCGGACGGCGTGAGGATGGGCTATCTCCCGGCCGACTGGGACCACCCCATACCCGTAGAACTGGTGAGGGAAGGACACGACCTCTTCGGCGACGGCCGGATCCGGCTGCTGCACCTGCCTGGACATACGCCGGGCGCCATGGGGGCGCTGGTGCGCCTCGACAGGGACGGCCTGTTCCTGCTCGCCTCGGACGCCGCGAGCGTCAAGGCCAATCTTGACGACGATTTCGCGCCGAAGAACACCTGGGACGTGGAAAAGTGCCTGGAAAGCTACGCGCGCATCCGCGAAATCGCGCAGGCCGGCGCGACCGTGATTTACGGCCACGACGACGCGCAATGGCGCGCCTTGCGCCGGGGCAGCGATTGCTACGCCTGAAGCGCGCGCCGGGCGACGCCGCGCCGCCTCTGGCTGCCCCGCCTCAGAGATTGACGATCGCCTTGAGCCCGAACACCAGCACGTCTTTGGCGCTGGTGACGCCGCCAGGATGCCGGATGAACTGGATATTGGGGCGAATGTCGAGGCCACTGTGCAGGTTGAGGTTATAATAGGCCTCGAACGCATACTCGGCTTCGGCGCGTTGCAGGAACCCTTTGGCATTGAAGTTCGCCAGGGCCTGGTTTTCCGCATAGCGCCCGTTTACCTGGGTGCGCCCCACCGCGATCGCCATGACGTCGCGCGGCCGGCTGTCGAGCCATCCGGTATAGAACAGGCCGAATGCGATCTGGTTGTCGGTCTGCGACGTGCGGCGGTCGGTTTGGGTGATGTTAAGGAAAGCGCTCAGCCCCCGGACGGGATCAGCCGCGTCAGGCTGGGTGATCTGCTGCTGGAACTGGAAGCTGACGCCATAGCGGCCCTGCTCCCGGCGCGGATCGCCGCCATAAACGGCAAGCGGCAGGCCCTGACGATTGCGCAGCACGTCATTGGCGTGTGAGGTGTCATACCAGAGCGTCGCGGTGTACTTGCCAGGCAGGCCGCCAATGGTTGGCGTCCAGCCGAATTCCACCGGCAGCAGGGCGCCGGACGTCCTGTCCCAGCCAAGATAGAAGCCACGATCCGGATCGCTGTTACGCGGCGAAACCTGATAGGCGCCAGCCTGGACATAAACCTGGCCGGACTTGACCTTGAGCCGGGCGCCCCACTGGCTGAGGGGCCAGTTGAACCAGTAATTTCCGGCAAGGTTCCCCGGCGTCGAGCCACAGAAGGTCAGATTCTGGAAATTGCAGGAAAAGGCCGCGAAGTCCTCGCCCAGGGTCACCCGGCCGAATTTCAGCGCCACTGCGCCGTCGAACGCCTTCTGCTCGTACCAGAACTGCGTCAACCGCCAGATATTGCCGCGGCCATAGACTTCCTGAACCTGCTGCAACGTGTTGAGCCCGGCGTCATCGGACAGATTGCGCCCGTTGCGGTTGGTCAGGGTGATCTGCATGGCGCCGCCGTTCAGGCCAAACAGCTTTTGCAGATCGAGCGTCGATCCCAGCACGAGCTGGCCGGCGGCGCGGACATAATTGTGCTGGCCGCCGCTGGCGTTTCCCGCAGCTTCCTCGGTATAGCCGATCTGGAACTGGATGCCCCTGTTGGCGAGTTCCGTCCGCCAGCCGCCCCAATCTCCCGTGAGCTGCGGTGGAGGATCCTCCGCCCGCGCCGGCAAAGCCGCCGCGATCGCCAGGGACGCGGACACAGAAACCAGGCAGGCGGTGCGCTGAAGAAATCGTGCAAACATATCGTTTCGTCTTCACGCGGCCTGTAGCTGATCGCGCCCGGAACGGGCGGCGATATGCCGGCCGAGCCGGTGCGCCAGCGCCATGATGGTCAGGGTGAGGTGCTTGTCGGGCAGCGTCGGAATGACGCCGCCGTCGCAGATATAGAGATTGTCGATGTCGTGGCTGCGCAGGTCGGCGTTGATGACGCCTTGCGCCGGATCGGCTGACAGTGGCGTCGTCCCGGCGTAGTGAATGCCCGTGCCGCTGTTGTCGGATGTCTCATAGATCGAGGTGGCCGAGGCCTTGCGCAACACGCGCCGCCCCCAGACAGCCATCGCCTGCATCATTTCCCGGGTGCGCGCGGAGACGGTGAAATCAATCTCCACCTGCGGCACGCCAAAGCGGTCCAGCTGGCGTCCTGGCCGCACGCGATTGGCCGGGTTGGGATCGCCGGCGCAGAACAGCCCCAGCGTTACGTAGCTGTGGAACATCAGACGGGCCAGCTCGCGCTTGACCGGGGCCGGAAATGGCGCGAGGCCGCCGAGGTAGTGCGGCGTATCCGGAATGCCGTGAATGGCGTGGCCAATAAACGGGAATGTCTCGCCATCCGGCAGGCCGGTGCGGGCCATCAGGATCAGCAGGTCGCCATAACCGATATCGTAATTGCGACGCTTGCCCCACAACTTCCACAGGGAGGTCGACAGCACCGCCTTGGGATTGTCCTGCAACCGCAGGCCAAGCTGGCCGCTGCGATTGGCGAGGCCCGCCGGATCCCGCTCATCGGCTGAATTGAACAGGATGCGCGGCGTCTCGATGGCGCCCGCCGCCAGCACCACCAGCCCTGCGCGCAGGCGATGCGTCTCGCCGGTGCGCGTATCGATATATTCCACGGCCTCAATGCGCCGCGCATCCGCGCCCCGCAACAGACGCACCACCTTGGCGTGGGTCCGCAGCTCATAATTGGGCAGATTGGCGATCTCCGGCAGCAGGCGGGCCGAAAACTTGTACACCGACCCAACCGGGCAGCCGGAGGTGCAGATGCCAGTGGAGATGCAGCTCGTCTCCATGCCGCCGCGCGTATTGATAGCCTTGCGGTTGGGAATGGCGAAGGCGTCCTGCTCGCCGAGTTGCCCGACGGCGTCGACGATCATCCGGTCGCTTGGGCGCAACGGTTTCGGCGGAATGAAATCACCATCCGGCAATTCCGGGATGTTCTCCGCAGTGCCGCAAACGGTGATGCGGCGCTCCACCGCCGCATAATGCCCGGCAAGCTCCTCATAGCCGAACGGCCAGCCGGCGAGGTCCCCGGGCGAGAAGCGGACGCTGACGCCATTCCACAGCGATTGCAATCCATCGACCGCATGGATCTGGTACTGGCGGAAGCCGCCCGGCCGTCTGGCCGCCGAGCCCGTATCCGCATCGGCGAACAGCTCGTGCACGAACAGGCTGTCATGTGGATCGCTGGGCCAGGTCGTGCCGGCGCGAATGCCGAAATCAGTGGCGGCCCCAGGGCGGTCGGTCGTGCGGAAATGGTCAGCCGGCAGACGCCCGCCCTGCTCAAGCGAGACCACATTGAGGCCGGCTTTCGCCAGCTCATACGCAAGCACGCCGCCGCCGGCGCCGGTGCCCACCACGCATACGTCGCAAAATTCTGCATCAGCCACGGATTTGCCCCATCGGCCATTCGCCCACGGATGAAAGGAAGGCGGGGGATGCAAAAGCGACGAACTCAAGGAACGCCAGCACCGCGCGCTCGTCGGCTCCCGGCCGCCGCAACAACCCGCCCGGCCGGAAGCCCGGCTGGGACGCCAGCGTCGCGAGCGCCGCCCGGATCTGGATATTGTTCAGGGCCACGCGCTCCACATCGACCGCGATTGGCGCCAGCATGGCGCGGTACGGGCTTTTCGCAATGAAGAGGCCCAACAGGGCGGCGGGGGCTGTCGTCGCCCCAGGCGGCGACGGCTGCGAAATGCTGGCGACGCTCATGGCAGCCCTCCCGCGCGGTTGCCGGCGGCAAGACCGGAGGCGGCGGCGCCCTGGGCGCCGGAATGCCCGCCCAACTCACGAAATGGACGGCCGGAGCGCAGATGCTCCTCGATCTTCTCCAGCGAGATGCCGCTTGTTTCCGGCACCAGACGCCAGGTGAAGATGAGGCCAATCAGGCAGAACAGCGCATAGATGCCAAACACCCACGCCAGCCCGAACGACGTCACAAATACCGGGAAGCTGAAGACGACGATGAAGTTCATGCCCCAATTGGCGACAGAGGCGATGCTCATGCCCTGGGCGCGCGCCTTCAGGGGGAAAATTTCCGACATCATCACCCACGGCAGCGGGCCAATGCTTGCGGCGAAGGCGCCGATGTAGATCGTCAGGCCAATAATCGCGATCATGTCGAGGGCGCTGGATTCCGTCGCGGCGGCAACCGCGATCATGCCAAGGCCCAACGCCGTTCCGGCAAAGCCCCAGTAAAGCAGCTTGCGCCGGCCGATGCGGTCGATGAAGGCCATGCCGACGAAGGTCATCAGCACATTGACGACGCCAATGCCCATGGTGGCGAGCAACTGGATGGAATGCGCATCAAAACCCGCCTCGCGAAACACCGTCGGCGCGTAATAGATCACGGCGTTGATGCCGCTGAGCTGTTGCAGCAGGAACAGGCCAACGCCAATGATCAGGGCAGGCCGCACCACCGGCGTGACAAGATCTCCCCAGCTGCCGGTGGAGCCCTTCTCAAGCGCCGCGGCGCTGCGGATCGCCTGCAATTCGCTGTCAACGCGCGGATCGTTCACGGCCCAGCCGCGCACCCGGGCGATGGCGACGCGTGCCTCATCGACCCTGCCCTGGGTCGTCAGCCAGCGCGGCGTATCCGACATCAGGGCAATGCCGAAGGCCAGAGCGACGCCGGGCAAGGCGCCGATCGCGAACATGATGCGCCAGGAGTCGGAGAAAGCGTATCCAACCAGATAGGCGCCGAGGATGCCGAGGGTGATGGCGAGCTGATAGATGGAAACCAGCATGCCGCGCTTCTCGGCCGGCGCATTCTCGGAGATGTAAAGCGGCGCCACGATGGCTGCCAGGCCAACGGCAAAACCGAGCGCCAGCCTGGCGGTGGCCAGCGTGGCGTTGCCCAGCGCCCCACCGGCGGCGAGCGCGCCCAGCACGAACAGGAGGCCGGCGAACAGCAGCGTGCGCCGGCGCCCCAGCGCATCGGCCATCCACCCCGCGACGAGCGAACCGAACAACGCGCCGAATGGCACCGCCGACGTCACGAGCCCTTCAAGGAAGGGGGTCATGCCAAACTGGCCGCGCAACATGCCGAGCGCACCGGCGATCACGCCTTCATCGAAGCCAAACAGGAAACCCGCCATGCCGGCGATTGCTGCGACCAGGTAAATCATCGCATTCCCCCCGGCCGCGGCGCATCACCGCCGGCCTCGTCCAAATTCTTATCCACCCCCGGCGCGCCGGAGGACCCATTCCCGCATCAGGCGAGAACGACCCGCGCCACCTTGCGGAACGCGGTAATGATGTCGTTGACGTCGGCATCGGTCAGGTTGGAGGCAATCGCCAGCAGCGCGCCGCGCGCGTGCAGGTCATCGCACCCCGGCAGGGCGCCGTGGCTGTAGTCATACGCTTCGGCAAAAGCATTGGCCGGATGGGTCCAGGGCATCCCGTCCCGGCTGTTGGAGCGCTTGTGCACCAGGCTTGGAATATTCGAGTACCAGTGCAGTCCCCATTCACGCATGGTGATGCAGGTGAGGCTGCCTGGCTGGCCGACGATGCCTTCCGCGCGCACCGCCTCGACAAAGCGCGTGCAGGTGGCCGCATCCTGGAACAGCGAGATCAGGAACGGGCCGCTGTCGCCGGCGGGATCGATAATGTTGCGGAAGCCCAGACCCGGAATATCGGCCAGCGCATCGCGGATGCGCCATTTGGCTGATTTCATGGCTCCGGTGATCTGCGGCAGCTTGCGCATCTGGGCCAGGGCCATGGCGCCGGCAAGCTCAGACATGCGGGCGCCGACGCCCCACAGCTGGCAGGTCGCGTCCGACGTGTCCAGACGACCGGAGGCGTTGCGGGCATAACCAAGATCATGCAGCGCGATGATGCGCCGGAACAGCGCGTCGTCCTCGCAGACGATCATGCCGCCGTCGCCTGAGGTCATGTTCTTGTTCAGCTGAAAACTGAAAATGCCAATGTCGCCAAAGCGACCGACCGGGCGGCCATGCTGCCCGGCGCCAGCGGTCTGGGCGCAGTCCTCGATCAGGGCGACGCCGCGCTCCCGGCAAATCCGGGCGATGTCTTCAATGCGCCCCGGGGCGCCGCTCATGTGAACGCACAGCGCCGCCCGGCTGCGCGGGCCAATCTTCCGCGCCAGATCTTCCGGGTCCATGCAGAAGGTGTCATCGATATCAACGAGGCGGGGAATGGCGCCGGCCCGCACAACCGCCGACACGCAGCTGACCCACAGATAGCCGGGGATGAGCACCTCATCGCCAGGCCCAACCTCGAGCGCCGACATGGCAATGCTCAGGGCCGCCGTACCGGAAGAAACGGCGACGGCATGGCGATGGCCAAAGGCTTCGCACCATTCGCGCTCGAAAGTCTCAACCATATGCTGTGGATCGGGGCCATAAAACCGGAAAGGACTGCGCGCCCGCACGACGCGGTCGACGAGCTCCCGCTCTTCCTCGCCAATCCAGTTGGCGCCGGGCAGCTCCCATGGCAACGGCGATGTCCGCACCGGCGCGCCGCCCTCAATCGCGAGCCGGTTGGCGTACTCACCTTCAGGCTTCGACCCAACGGATGCCATCTATGTCCCCCACATTCACCGGAAATCTGGCGACTTTCAACCAGGGACGCCGTACGCAGGCCCTGCCCGCCGCCTGCACGGATTCCCCAGCTACATGCGCCAGTTACAACTGGTGTAAACAGCTCTCCTTCAGCTTCCTATCCTCTAATTAGAGGATGCCAGATCGCGCCCGGATATCTGGCCTGCGCCAGCCCGTTCCTGTAAAAACTCAGCAACAACCCAGGAAAGCCGGCCGCTGTCACATGATTTCTGCTGATAGTGCAACAACATCCCCCGTTCGCGTCGCCAGTCTTGTTACAAGTTTTGGCATATTGTTCGGTTTCAGCACGGCCAGCATCGCCGGCGTTCTGGAGACGATCACGCGGGATCTGAACATCGGAAGTCTTGCGACCGGCGCCCTTGTGGCCTCGCTGGTCGCCGGGTGCTGCGTGGGCTCGATCGCCGCCGGCTTTCTGTCCGGCAGGATTGGCAGGCGCCGGACGCTGCTGGCGGCCATCGCCGTGGCGGCGCCTGGTTTTATCATCATGTTCACGGGCCCTGGCTTCGCCGGGCTGGCCTTGGCGCGCCTGCTTGTCGGGCTGGGCGTCGGCCTCTCGTCGATGGTCGCGCCCATGTATGCGGCCGAAGCGACGCTGGCGCGTTATCGCGGCGCCGTGGTCGCCATTTTCCAGCTCGCCATCACCGCGGGGATCATGCTTGCCTATGGCGTGGCGCTGGCTTTTGCCGATGCGCGCTGGGCCAATATTCTGGGCAGCGGCGCGCTGGTGCTGGGCCTTTGCCTGGTCGCAACGCTGCTCGTGCCTGAAAGCCCCCGCTGGTTGCTGTCGAAGGGCGAAACCCAGGCCGCGCGGCGCGCGGCGCAACGCCTTGGCCTGGTCGAAGAAATGACATGGCGCGTGGAGCAGTCTCCCGCCGGGGCCCGAAATGGCGGCTGGAGCGTGCTGGCCGCCGGCAGCACCCTGACCGTGCTGCTGCTGTGCAGCCTGCTGTTCATCCTGCAAAACCTGAGCGGGATCGACGGCATACTTTATTATGCGCCGTCGATCTTCGGAAAGCTTGGGTTCAACGCCGGCGTCGCGGCCCTCGCCGCCACGTTTGGCCTTGGCATCGCCAATTTCATCGCAACGCTCATCGCCCTGCGCCTGGTGGACCAGGCGGGACGGCGCCCGCTGCTCGTCTGGGGATCTGCGGCGATGGTCGCCGGTCTTGGCCTGACGGTCGCCGCGGCATTGCTTGACCAGCCATGGTTTGGCCTTGCGGGATTGACCCTCTACATCGTTGCATTCGCCCTCAGCCTTGGCCCCCTCCCCTATGTATTGATGTCGGAACTGTTTCCGGCGGCCATCCGCGAGCAGGGCGTGGCCGTCGCCACCACGGTCAGCTGGCTGTTCAATGGCGCCATCGCCCTTGGTTTTCCGGCGCTTGTGGAAACGGTGGGATTGACTGGCGCCATGAGCCTGTTTCTTGGGGTGTGCGTGGCGTCGTTGATCGTCGCCGTGCTTTTCGTCCCCGAAACCAGAGGCGCCACCCTTGAGGAAATCGAGGAGCGCGTGCTGGCCGGAGAGCCAGTGCGTTGCGTCGGCGGAGCGCCATCATGAAATTGCCGGTCACGACGGGATGCGCCGACGCCTTCGCCAGACGCCTGATCGCGCAGAAAACGGCCCCCGCATCGTGACCTGTCGATATATCTTCTGGACTGCAGCCAATCCCCTGAAGAGGGGGTATCGCCCGCAGATGAAAACTGGCCCCATCAGCCCACCCTTCCTGCACGCGTCGTCAGGGCGGCAGGCGAACGCATGGGGAGGCGGCGATGTTGGCCAGTCATCTTGACGCCATTCATATCCTCTGGGACGAACTGTCGGATTTCGACGCCAACCAGTCCGCTGCGGCGTCCGATCATCTGATGGCCGCACTGTCCAGCCTGACAAACATCTGCAACATCACCTGGGCTGGCGCCGTCCGCCTGCCGAGCGGCGAGCGAACCCGGAGTGATGACGTCATGCGCCGCTGGCGCGTCGCGGCGACGCGATCAATGCACCCCTACATTCCCCCGCCGCACCGGATATACGACAGGCCCGAGACAGATATCTCGATGGATATACCTTTACGTGATCTTGGGCGCTTCAGACATTACACATTCCGCCATGAATTGCCGGCGGACTGGTTCTCAAGTCCATTCTTTCAGGCCCATTATGGCGCTTTTGGCATTCAGGACGCCACGTTTGTGGCCTTCCCCGTCAACCAGGACTGTGAATCGCATTTCGGCTTCTGGTCAGGGCAGCCCATGGAGAGCGCGGACATCGCCCTTGTCTCGTATGCGTTGCGGGGCATCAAATGGTTTCATCGCCGCCTGATGCTGAGCCACGGGCTGCTGCTGGCGTCCGCCCCGCTAACCCCAACCGAGCAGAAGGTCCTGCAACTCCTGCTGACCGCGGCCACGGAAAAGTGGATCGCGCACCAGTGCGGCATGGCGGTGTCAACCACGCACCAGCACATCAGCGCCATTTACCGGAAGTTTGGCGTGCGCAGCCGCGCAGGACTGATGAGCCTGTGGCTCAACCGGGGCAACGGCGACTGACTGCCTGTAGCTGCAGGCCCAATGAGCGCCCCCTGGCGAGCGGCTCCTGGCGCGCCGGTCGCTGGACAAAAAACCTGTAAACCTGACCGCTTTTGCTGTATTGGCTGCCCCCTCAGGAAGATCTGGACAAATCTCTCCAGATTGCTGTGAACGGGGCAATTCCAGGAACGCGAGAAGTCCAGGAACGGGAGAGGTCCAGGAGCGGGAGAGGTCGAGAAACGGGGCAAGTCCGGGGTTCATCCGGCGTCCTCCCGGCCCGGCAGGCTGCCGCTGCGTCAGGAATGGGAGCCCCCGTCCGTCCTGAACATCGCATCAGGCAACCGCCCGGGAGCTATCCAGATGTCGCATGAAGGCGCCGCGAGCTTCGCCACTTCACGCCTGAGCCCGGGCGCGTCGTTGCGCGGCCGGCCCATATCCTTGGGCAGCATCGGCGCCATGCTGCTCCTCGCGGTTATCTGGGGCTTTTCCATACCGATGACCAAGTTCGGCCTGGTCACGTTGCCGCCGCTGACGATGACGGCGCTGCGTTTCGCCATCGCTGTCCCGGTGCTTTTCCTGTTCATCGCGCGCAAGCCACGGCTTCCTGGTCCAGCCATGCTGCGCCTGGCGGCGCTGGGCGTCTTCGGCATCGGCATTGGCCAGATCACCCAGAGTCTGGGCGTGGCCAGGGTTTCGGCGTCCGCCGCCGCCATCGTCTCGGCGACAATCCCGGTCTTCATTGTGATTTTCGCGGCGCTGCGCCTCAGGCAGGCTGTCTCCGGCAAACAGGCGCTGGGGCTGCTGGCCGCCTTTGCCGGCATCCTGCTGGTCACATTGGGCAATGGCGGCGGAACTGCGCAGGGCGGCTCGACGCTCACCGGCATCTGCCTCATGACGCTCTCGGCGCTGGCGCTGGCCTTTTACTCCGTCTGGAGCGTGGAGCTCACCGAGGCCCATGGCGCCGCCCAGGTCGCCGCGTGGAGCGCATGTTTCGGTTTCCTCGCCTTTCTGCCGCTGGCCGGGTGGGAGATATGGCGGTCACCGCCCCACCTCACCGCCGGGGTGATTGGCGCGGCGCTCTATCTCGGCCTCGTCGTCACCGTCGCCGGGCTCTTCCTGTGGCTGCATCTGTTGCGCGCCGTTCCGGCGCGAACGGCCGCCTATGTGCAATATCTGCAGCCAATCATTGGCATCGGCGCATCATCCGTGATGTTTGGCGACCAGCTCACGCTGCTATTTGGCCTTGGCGTGGCCCTCGTGCTCACCGGCCTCGCCCTCTCGCTGGAACATCAGCGCGGACGCGGCGCGGATTGACCGCGAACGCGGGGGCCTCCGGAGGCCCCCGCCAGCTCACAGCGTTCCAGACAATCGGGCATGGAAGGCGGAGCTGCGGTTGTCCAGGCCGCTGAACGCAACATCCACCCCATGGCCGCGATAGCGGCTGGCGATGGCGTCCAGCGCGGCGACGGTGGAAGCGTCCCAGATCTGGGCCCGGCTGAAGTCGATGGTGACGTCGGCGGGATCGGCGGCGTAGGAGAAGCGCTCGAACAGATCATTGCTGCTGCCGAAGAACAGCGGGCCATCGACCGTATACAGCACGGCCGCGCCATCCGGCGACAGGCGGCGCTCGACGCTCACCACATGGGCAACGCGGCGGGCGAACAGGGCGAAGGCCAGCAGCACGCCGGCAGCGACGCCGAGCGCCAGATTGCCGGTGGCGACGGTGACGCCGAGAGTGAGCAGCATCACTACGGTTTCCGAGCGGGGCATGCGCCGCAGGGTCGCCGGACTGACGCTGCGCCAGTCGATGGTGGTGACGGCGACGATCATCATCACGGCGGCCAGCGCCACCATGGGAATGCGCGCCATCACGCCGCTCAGGGCCGTGACCAGCAGCAGCAGGGTCAACCCCGCCGCCACGGTGGAAATGCGCGTGCGTCCGCCGCCGATCTTCACGTTGACGACGGTCTGGCCGATCATGGCGCAGCCGGCGACGCCGCCCCAGAAGCCGGCGCAGATATTGGCGACGCCCAGCGCCCAGGACTCACGCCCCTTGTGCGAGCGGGTGTCGGTGATCTCGTCCACCAGCTTGGCGGTGAGCAGGGTTTCCAGCAGGCCAACGAAAGCCACGGACAGGGCGCTGGGCCAGACGATGGCCAGGGTCCGCCATTCCAGCGGCGCGAGGAACGGCGTCAGTCCCGGCAGGCCGGGGCTCATGTCACCCTCGCCGCCGACATTGGGAATGGCGATGCCGCCGAACACCACAATGGCGGTGACAGCGACAATGGCGACCAGCGGCGCCGGAACCACGCTGGTGACGCGCGGCGTCAGCAGCACCAGCGCCACGGTGAGCGCGAACAGCGGGTATACGGCCCACGGAACATGGAGCAGATGCGGAACCTGGGCGGCGAAAATCAGCACGCCGAGCGCGTTGACGAAGCCGAGCATCACCGAGCGCGGAATGAAGCGCGCCAGCCGCGCCATGCCGGTGAGGCCAAACACGATCTGGATGACGCCCGCCAGCAGGATGGTGGGCAGGATATAGGCGACGCCATGAACCTTGACCATCGGGCCGACCACCAGAGCGATGGAGCCGGCGGCGGCGGTGACCATGGCGGGCCTGCCGCCAAGGGCCGACATCACCAGGCACAGCACGATGGACGACATCAGCGCCGTCTTCGGGTCAACGCCGGTGATAAAGGAGAAAGAGATCACCTCCGGCACGAGCGCCAGCGCCGTCACCACGCCGGCCAGGGCTTCCCGGGTCAGCAGGGACGGCGCGCGCAATACCGAAGCTACGGAGGGTGAGTCCTCATGGCCCTGCTGGACGGGAGGCGCGACGGTGGGCGCGGTCATGTCGGTCATCTCTTCCAAATTCCCGGAGCAAAACGCCATCAGCCTGAGCCGGGGTTTTGCCCGATCGTCGTCATGCGACGTATTCCCCGGCGCAAGGCAGCGTTCGCCTTGCCGGAAAACGCTTCAGGCCTGACGCGTCAGGACGGCGGACGGACGATACAGCGAAACCCGATATGGGTTGTCGCGCTGTCCACCGCCTCGCCCTGCCGGGCCGAGGGGCGATAGCGCAGGCAGAAGTTCGGGGCGCACAGGTGCGACCCGCCCTTCACCACGCGCTGCTCGATCTGGCTGGTCTGGACCGGCGCGCGGCAGCAGGCTTGCTCGCCAGCATCCGGGGTCGGCCCATAAAGGCTGGAGGTCCACTCCCAGACGTTGCCGGCCACGTCAAGCAGCCCGTAGCCGTTGGGCGGAAAGGCTCCCACCGGCGAGGTGCCTTCAAAACCATCTTCCGCCAGGTTTTCCCATGGGAAGCGTCCCTGCCAGGTGTTGGCCATGATGCGTCCGTCCGGCGCTGGGTCATCGCCCCAGGCGTAGACCGCGCCGTCGAGGCCGCCGCGCGCGGCGAACTCCCATTCAGCCTCCGTCGGCAGCGCCTTGCCGGCCCAGGCGGCGTAGGCCAGGGCGTCTTCATAGGCCACATGCACAACCGGATGGTCAGCCAGAGCGTCCACCGATGAACCCGGCCCCTGGGGCGCGCGCCAGCTGGCGCCGGGCGCGTAGGACCACCAGGCCAGATTGTTGCGCAGACTGACCGGGCGGGCCGGCTTGCGGAACACCAGCGAGCCGGGAACCAGCAACGCCGGATCGGCGTCCGGATACATCGCCGGGTCGGGCTGGCGCTCCGCTACGGTCACGTAACCCGTGGCCGCGATGAAACGCGCGTAGTCCGCATTGGTCACCGGGCCGATGTCCATCCAGAAGCCAGCGACCATGGCCGGCTTCACCGGCCGCTCTTCGCGATAGAATTTGTCGGAGCCCATCAGGAAGGCGCCGCCTGGAATCCAGGCCATGCCGGCTGGGGCCGGCGCGGCCGGAGCCGCGCGCGCCACTTCCGCGCTGCCGGTTTCCATCGGGTGCGTGGCCCAGTCCTGCGGGATGGAGGCGCGCCGGGCGGACGCCCCGCAACAGGTTGCTTCGGAAATCGGGCTTCCATCGGCGTGCTGTCCGGTCATCGTGCGCATGGCGCGCCTCCTTGCTCTGCCTGGTTCGCCGGCTTACTCAGCCGCGGCCTTGTACCTGTACTGGGCGGGGACGAAGTCGAGGGCGGCCCCTGGAGGGATGAGCTCCTCCTTCTTCACGCTATCCTCGAAATCACGGACGATGCGGTGGGCGTGTTGCATCACCCACCAGCGCACGTAACGCTGGTTGACGGGCTCGCGCTCCTTGGGGTCTTCCATGAGGTGGGTGATGCGGGCGAAACCGAGATCCAGCTCGGGATCATGGAAGTGCTGCTGGCGCTTGAAGTTGATCTTGAAGTCCTTCCACTTCACCGCGTGCAGTTCGTCCTTCAGCCAGACAATGCAGGATTCGCGGTTGGAGGTTTCCTGCTCGCCGAGGAAGAACGGGGTCTGGTCAACGCCGTCGATCAGACGGTCCTTCGGCGGCTCGCAGCCAGCGAACTTCAGAACGGTGGTGAACATGTCGGTGACATGAACCATTTCGTTGCTTTCCACGCCCGCCGGGATGTGGTCCGGCCAGCGGATCAGCAGCGGCGTGCGGATGCCGCCTTCGGCGGAGCTGAAGTAGGAGCCGTCGAAGAAACCGCCGGTGCCGCGCCCCGCCAGGTGGTCCTCGGCGCCATTGTCGCCGCACATGACCACAATCGTATTGTCGCGCACGCCCAGCTCATCGAGCTTGTCAAGCAGCACGCCGAAGTCGTGGTCGAGCATCAGCAGGCAGTCGCCCCAGTCGCCGTTGCTGCTCTTGCCGACGAATTCGTCGCGCGGGCTCATGGGGAAGTGCATCAGCGAGTGGTTGAAGTAGACATAGAACGGCTTGTCTTCTTCAACGGCCTTTTCCATGAACTTCATGGCGCGCTTCTGATATTCCAGATCGCAGTTCTTCTTGGTGTCCATGGTGAGCTGCTCGTCGAGCAGCGGCCAGGCTCCCTTGCCCTTTTTGCCCTCGTGCATGTGCGAGTAGCCGTCGCGCTCGGGATTGTAATGTGGATCTTCCAGCCACATGCACTCGTCATAGGTGCGCAGCGGACCGTACCACTCGTCAAAACCGTGGTCCGTCGGGAAGCGGCCGTCCTCGGCGCCAATGTGCCACTTGCCATAGATAGCGGAGGTGTAGCCGGCCTCATCCAGAATTTCCGCCACCGTGCGCTCCCAGGTGACAATGCCGCCGCCGTTGCCGCCAAGGGCGATGGTGTGATTGCCGGAGCGGATCGGGAAACGGCCGGTCATCAGGGCCGAGCGGGTCGGGGTGCACTGCGGCTCCACGACGTAGTGCGTGAGCTTGACGCCTTCGGTGGCGAACTGGTCCATCCGCTTCGTATCGGCGCCGCGAAGCCGGCCGCCGCCATAGCAGCCAAGTTCGCCCATGCCCAGATTGTCGACATGGAAGAACAGGATATTTGGCTTCCTGGAGGTCATGTTGTTGTTCTCCTCGTGTAAAATTTGCGAATTTGGCCATGAATACGCTTCAGCCAGGTGCAGGCCGGGTGCATCTTCACGCATTGAACTGGCGCATTGCTGTCGTCTGATGCGAACCTGTCGTCAGCAACAGGGCCGCCCGCCAGCTCAGATCAGCTTGCCGACCCCTTCCGGGCCGACGTCGATCCCGAACCCGGTGACGCCGCCGCTCTGCAACTCCGGGCCCATGGCCGAGAGGGATTCCTCGCGGATCAGGGTCTTGAGACGGTTGACGAGGTCGACGAATGCCGGGGTCTGGGTCATGGCCGCCGTGCGGGGGCGCGGTAGCGGCACGGTGATCTCGGCCTTGATGCGGCCGGGACGGGAGGTCATGACGTAGATGCGATCGGATAAAAACACCGATTCATCAATGTCATGGGTGATGAACAGCACGGAGATGCGGAAGCGCTGCCACATGTTGGTCAGGATTTCCTGCATCACCGTGCGGGTCTGGGTGTCGAGCGCGCCGAACGGCTCATCCATCAGCAGCACCTGGGGGCTGGTGGCCAGCGCCCGGACAATGCCGATGCGCTGCTTCATGCCGCCGGAAAGCTGGTCCGGATAATGGTTCTCGAAGGCGAGCAGACCGGCCAGCCCCAGCAAGGTTCGGGCGGAGCTTTCGCGCTGGCTCTTGACCACCCCGGCCATGCGCAGCCCGAACTCGACGTTCTTGCGGACGCTCAGCCAGGGAAACAGCGAGTATTGCTGGAACACCACGCCGCGGTCGGAGCCGGGGCCGGTGACCGGAACGCCATCCACCGTCAGGGCCCCGGATGTCGGCCGGACGAAGCCGGCGGCGATATTGAGCAGCGAGGACTTGCCGCAGCCCGAGGGGCCGATCAGCGAGACGAACTCGCCAGGCTGGACGGTCAGGTCCACATTTGTGACCGCCTGGACCTTTGCGTTGCCGGAGCCGAAGACCACGCCGATATCGCGCGCTTCGATGAGGCCCCTGTTCAGTTCGCTCATTTCCTGCCTCCCGGTGCAAAGGCCAGCCAGGGCATGACGACCACGCCGGCCAGGCGGATGGCGCCGCTACAGATGAGGCCGAGCACGCCGATGGTGATCATGCCGAGGACGATGGCGGGGTAATTGACGAGGGAGTACGCCTCCCAGGTGTAGTAGCCGATGCCGTACTGGCCGGAGATCATCTCGGCTGCGATCAGCGACACCCACGCCACTCCCATGCCCACGGTCAGGCCCGTGAAGATTTGCGGCAGCGAGGCGGGCAGGATCACATGCCAGAACAGCCGGGGTTCGCTGGCGCCGAGGCATTTGCCGGCGCGGAGCAACACGCCGTCCATGCTGTGCACGCCGTGCACGGTGTTCAGCAGGATCGGGAAGAACGCGCCGATGAAGGTGATGAAGACAATGCTGGCCTCGCTGGTCGGCCACAGCATGATCGCCATCGGCACCCAGGCGATCGCCGGGATCGGCCGCAGGATTTCCACCGCCGGCATGAACAGCTCCCGCACCCGCCGGTACTGGCCGATCAGCAACCCGAGCGGCGCGCCGATCAGGATGGCGATGATGAAGCCGGACAGGATGCGGCGCAGGCTGTAGGCGACATTGACGTAGAAGTCGCCGTTGGCCAGCACCTTGACCGCCTCTTCATAGACAGCCCATGGCGTCGGAATGTTCTTGAAGCGGATGTAGAGTTCGAGCTGGTAGCGGGTGCCCACATACCAGAACAGAAACAGGCTTCCGACCGAGATGGCGCCGAGCAGCAGGGGCAGCGCCTTGCGCTGCGCCTGGTCGACAGTGAATGGCAGCAACGCCGATGGTGGGCGCGCGGTGGGTTGCGGCGCGGCGGGCGCGGCTTCGGGCTGGCGCCGGGATGGCGCCGTTTCGGATGGCGCCGTTTCAGGCGGCGCCGGCGGGGCCGTGTCGATCAGATAAAGGGGCGCGGACTGCATGACGATCGCTCAAAACGGAGAAATGGCGGACGGGGACGGCGGCGGGCCTCAAGGGCTGGCCGCAAGCGCCTCCGGCCAGGTGGCGAACTTGCCGTTGTGTTTTGCGGCGAAAGCTTCGGCGTCCTTCTTGAGCAGGAACGGCGTTACCGATTGCTGCCCGGCCGCGCCGGTGAGCGCGTAGAACGCGGCGTCGGCGAACACCTTGATGCCGAGCGCGTGGTCAACGACGTAGACGGCGGCGACTTTCTTGCCCTCAGCCGCGACCTTCTTGACGCCCTTCAGCGTGCATTCGGGCGAGCTGAGGGGAATGATGTCGCCGTCGGCGATCCAGATCTCGCCGGCCTTTTTCGGATCGGTCACCGGCGTGTCGCAGACCGGGTCGCGCCCGCTGACCTGATAGCCGGCCAGCGAGGCCCGCTGCTTTTCGTAGTCGAGGCCCCGTTCGGCGAACGCCTTGCGAACAAAGCTGTCATTGACCCATTTGCCGATGTCCATCGGCTTGATCATCTTCAGGTTGTCGAGCACGCCGTAGCCGGTTTTGAGGGCCTCGACCTCAAGCGGCTTGATCGTCGGATCAAGGCTGTGAACGCCGCCAGGACCAAGGAAGACATAGACAACTTCCTTCTCGATCCGGGTCCAGTCCTCGATCTTCTGGGCCGCTTCCTTCGGGTTGGCGCGCACCCAGTCATTGGCCTCCATCAGGGCCTTGATGTAGGCGACGACGATCTCGGGATATTTCTCGCCGAAATCCTTGCGGACGACGACGCCGTGGAAGGTGGGGACGCCGGTCTCGGCGCCATCGAAAATCTTGCGGGCGAAGCCACGACGCGGCAGCAACTCGGCGAAGGGCACGAAGTCGCCATGGCCGTCGATGCGCTTTTCCTGCAGATTGGTGGCGCCGACTTCTGGCGACTGCGAGACGAGCTTCCAGAAGCTGGCCGGCGCGCCGCGCGTCTGCAACGCCTGCAGCATCATGCCGTGCGCCGCGGAGCCAAACGGAACCGAAACGGTCTTGCCCTTCAGGTCGCCCAGTTCGAAGTAGGGCGAGTCCTTGTGCACGACGATGCCATTGCCGCCGCCCACCGGATTGTAGGCGATGACGGCGACCAACTGGGTTTCGTTGCCGGAGGCCTGGCCGGTGGCGCCATTCACCAGCAGCGGATAGTCGCCCATCATGCCGATCTGGATCGTGTCCGCCATCATGCCATTGGTGATCGGCGGCCCGGAGGTGAAGTTCTGCCAGTTAAACCGGTACTTGACGTCCTTGTACTTCCCGGTCTTCGGCAGGTGCTTTTCAAGAAGCCCAAGCTCCTTGAGAACGACGCCGCCGGTGGCGGTGTTGGTCGTGGTGTTTTGCGTGCCAATGCCGATGGCAATGGTTTCTGCCAGCGCGGGCGAGGATACGGCGGCGGCGGCAAACACGGCCGACAGGACGCCAGGATAGCGGCAACGGTCCCTGAAACTGCGCATTGGTTTCCCCTCAGTTCTGATCTCCGTCCGGCGCGCACGAGCGTCGGGGTCGGGGCTTCCAGGGCATACCCAGCAAGAGGCGGGCCAAATGCGGAGATGCCGGCGGGGCGACGCTCCGGTTGCCAGCCTGGGCTGGCTTTCCGTCACGTGATGATCAGACTTTCCGGCAGGAGGGGCAGCGCGGCAACGCGGATCCGACCTGGCTGGCAACCGGTTGCCGAAAAACGGCCGTTGCCTAATTCGCAGGCGCCGGCGGCGCCCGCCAGGCGGGCGTAAAGCCGGCGCATTGCGCAGGATCCGGCGGCATGACGACGGGCGCGGGCGCAACCAATTGCAAATCAGGCAAGAGGGGCCAGAGGGACAAGGGAGGATCAGGTCAGGACTGCAGGTGAGGAGGCGACAGGCGGCCGTCCAGGCTCGCGACCGGACGGGTGAGGCGCACCCCTCCCCTTTCTCGCACCCATCCGCCGCCTGCGGATGTGTAGCGGCGCACGCCGCTGCGCGTCGGGGCCGGCTATGTTTGCCTTGAAGCGGGGATGCTTCCGGGGGACAATGACATGAACGCCATCAAATCAGCCGGTTCGATCATTTTCGCCACGCCCATCGGTTGGGCCATGATGGCGGTTGGCCTGATCATGGCCATACAGGTTTCGGGGGCCTGAGCGGCGATCAGCGCAGAGCCCGGCGCCGAGGTTGGACGATCAGGATCAGCAGTCGGTTTTCACCGCTGAACCGGCGCGCAGCGCCGCCAGCGCCTCCGGTTGCAAAACCACGATGCGGCCGTCGCGGATATCGATGACGCCCCGCTCGGTCAGTTGGCGAATGCCAGTCGATACGCCCTGCCGGGTGACGCCTGTCATGTGGGCGAGGTCGGCGTGGGTGAAGGTTGCGGCGATCATCGTCCCGCCCTGCTCATCCACCCCATAAAGATCGGCCAGATGCAGCAGCAGATAGGCCAGCCGCTCCTGGGCTGAACGGGTGCCAAGCATCTGCGCCAGCGCCGAGTAGCATTTCCCCTTGAAGATCAGGCCTTCCATGACCCGCATGGCCAGCGCCGGGATGGCGCCGACCATGCGTTGCAGGGCGTTGCCAGGCAGGTGGATGACGGCGCTGTTCGCCGCCGCGGAACCGGACCACATATGCACGCCGCGCCGGAAAATCTCCGGCCCGCCAACGAAGTTCCCGGGATGCCAGTAAGCCAGGGTGATCTGCCGGCCGGTTGGCGCGGTGTAGAACACCTTGATGCGGCCGGTTTCGATCAGATAGATGCCGTCCTGCAATGCTCCCTGGGAGAATACCCGGGCGCCGCGTTGCACCACCAGGCGCCGGCCGGCCGCCAGCACCTCGGCCACCTCCTCCTCCGTCAGCCCATCCAGCAGATAAGGCGCGCTGCTCCGGCGCAGGCTGGAATCGCCCACGAGCATGGCGCCGAACCGGACCCCGCCAGCAAGCTGCGCGGGATGCTCCGACTTTGACGATCTGACAGCCAATATCTCCAGCTCCGTTTCTGGCGCGCCGATTTCCTGGCGCGCGCCTGGCGGAGGCGACGGACCGCCCCGCCGGCAGCCCCCTTTGCAAAGCAAAACTGGCGCCAGGGCCGGCGGCCGGGCGGAAGACCGGTCACGCGGGAGCGGATTTTCTTGCGGATTTTCGTTCTGCCGCCAGGGAGCGCGCACGCGCCCGACATGGGGCAGCCTTGCCGGAAAGCGCGCCGGGCCCGGTTTCATCTCGCCGCGGCAACGGACGCGCCGCCGGTCAAATCGCGCTGCGCCAGAGGGCCATGAAAGCCGTCATCAACGCCGCCCTCAACGCCACGACGGCAACGGACCATTGCCGCGTTCGCAACCAGCGATCAGGCGGCGCGCGCGGCTACTGGCTCACCTGCCGATCATGCGCCAGACGAGGTTCTTCTGGATCTCCGTGGCGCCGCCATAAATCGTCACGGCGCGCCCGAACATGTAGCCGCCCATCGCCGGCGCGGCGAATGCCGGGACCAGCGGCATGGTCTCACGCCAGCCGTCATGCGCCCGGTCCGCCCACGCCGCGCCGCCACGGCCCGCCAGATCGATGGCCAGCTCGGTGATCTTCTGCTGGATTTCCGTGGCCTGGATCTTCAGCACCGACACCTGGGCCGGGGTCGTCTGGTCAGCGGCGATGAGCGCATTCAGCACCATTTTCTCAAGCAGGCCGACGGCGATCTCGCTCTCCGCATGGCGGCGGATGAAATCGGGGTCATCAGCCATGACGCCGCCGAAGTCCGACGGCAACGTCGCGGCCAGTTGCTTCAGATGATCGAGTTCAGCCTTGCGGCGTGAGACATGGGCGTAGGACAGGCGCTCGTTCTGCAGCAGGAAGGTGGCGTAGTGCCAGCCCTTGCCCTCCTCGCCAATGCGCTGGTCAACCGGCACGCGCACGTTCTCGAACTCCACCCGGTTGAGATGGTGGAAGCCGTCGATGGAGACGATCGGGTGCACGGTGATGCCGGGCGACGACATCTCGGCGCAAATGAAGCTGATGCCGGCCTGCTTCCGCTCCTCGCGCGAGGTGCGCGCCAGACAGAAAATCCAGTCCGCCCACTGGGCGTAAGAGGTCCAGATCTTCGTGCCGTTGAGGACGTAATGGTCGCCGTCGCGGTCGGCGCGCAAACCCAGGCTGGCCAGATCGGAGCCGGATTCCGGCTCGGAATACCCCTGGGCCCACATGGTTTTCGAGGACAGGATGTCCGGCAGCCAGCGGCGCTTCTGCGCCTCCGTGCCGAAGGTATAAATCACCGGGCCAACATAAATCAGGCCCATCGGTTGCAGGGTCGGGACGCCAGCGCGGTCAAGCTCGTCCTCGAACACGTAGCGCTGCACCGGGTCCCAGCCAGGGCCGCCATATTCGGCCGGCCAGGTCGCCGCCAGCCAGCCGCGCGATTGCAGCGCCTGCTGGGAGCGGATCTGGTCCTCGCGCGACAGCACCCCGCCGGCGCGCGCTTTGGCCAGAACGTCCTGCGGATAGTCTTCCTGCAAGAACCGGCGCACCTCCTGGCGAAACGCGCCGTGCAGCGCATCGCCCGAATTTTCACGCGCCGCTGCCTGCGATGCCGCCTGGTTCTGCATGTGATGCCCCATCCGCTGCGTTTCCTGCCGACGCTCTTGATCAGCGCTTTTGCAACTCTCTTGCCTCATGCGCAGCGGCCCGGCAAGCCGCGACAGCTGTTGTCCGCTTGCCCAAACGGGCGAATGCCGTCACATGTCGTGGCAACGAACTGAACGATGGTGGGTGGGAAATGACGAGCGCGCCGGATGAAGCACAGGCCCTGTTGAGAAACGCGGTGTCGCAATTTCTGCGCGCGAATTATGATTTCGGTCGCCGGCGCGCCATCCTCGCGGAAGGCGGCTTCTCACCTCCGGTATGGTCGGCGTTCGCGTCGGACATGGCGATTCTTGGCGCCGCGGCGCCGGAGGCCGACGGCGGCGTCGCCAATGCGATCATCGTCATGGAAGAACTCGGCAAGGCCCTGGTTCTGGAGCCCTACCTCGAAACGGCGGTGATTGGCGTCGGCCTGCTGCGCCGCCACGATGCGCCGCTGGCGCGCCAGCTGCTCGCCGGCATCCTGGCCGGCGAGGTCCGCACCGCCCTGGCCGCCTGGGACGCCTCCACCCGTCATGCCCTGGAGGATGTCGCCACGACCGCGCGCCGCAGCGGCGACGGCTGGGTGATCGACGGCAGGAAATCCGTGGTCATGGGCGCGCCGACGGCGACGCATCTGCTCGTGAGCGCCCGCACATCGGGCGGCCAGCGTGACCGCGACGGCATATCCCTGTTTGTGGTCGGGCGCGACGCCCCTGGCGTGGCGGCGCACGACTACCGGCTGATCGACGGCCGGGGCGCCTCGGACATCGTGCTGGAACAGGCGCATGTTCCCGCCGAAGCCCTGCTGGGCGACGCCGGCGCGGCGCTGCCCGTCCTTGAAGCCGTCATGGACGAAGCGATCGCCGCCCTCTGCGCCGAAGCCGTCGGCGTCATGCGGCGGATGCTTGACGACACCGTCGCCTATACGCGGCAACGCCGCCAGTTCGGCCAGGCGCTCGCGGATTTCCAGGGCCTGCAACACCGCATGGTCGAGATGTTCATGGAACTGGAGCAATCCGCCGCCGCCGTGCAGATCCTGGCCGCCAGCCTCGACGCCAGCGCGACGGAGCGCGCAAGGGCCGCCTCCGCCGCCAAGGCGACCATCGCCAGATCGGCGCGGTTCATCGGCCAGAACGCCGTGCAACTGCACGGCGGCATGGGCATGACCGAGGAACTGCCGCTGGGACATTACTTCCGCCGCGCCACCGTCATCGAGAACCAGTTTGGCTCGCGTGATTATCATATCGCCCGCTACGCCCGGCTGGGGAGGGACGTTGCCGGCGCCTGAGCCTTGAGCTGATATTTTGACCTGAGCCTGTGGCTGGAGAGGCGACGCGCGATCGCTCGCCCACCGTCTTTTCAGCCGTTAGGCGCGCCCTCGCGCCCGCCGAACGCCGATGGGCACAGAATACCCATGAATAGCGGGCGCGCGTAAAGGTCCACCACATTGGCCGGCGATGCCTCCGGAACCCAGCGCTTCGCCGAGGCCGAGGCGTTGATCATGCCGCTGACCATCTGGGCGGCGATGGCCGGGTCGACAGGCCGGATGGATCCGTCGATGACGCCGTCGGCGATCACGCCGGCGAAGTGCTCGGAAAGCTGGTGCATGATGCGCCATATTCCGTCCGCCACGCTCGCGGGCAGCCGGCTACGCGCCGTCATGCGCAGCAGCGGACCATTTGCCGACAGTTGAAACCGCACCAGCGCCGATGCGGCCGCGCCCAGGTTTTCCCAGCCGGTCTCACAGGCCCCGGACAGTTGCTGGGCGCGCCGGATAACCTCAAACGAGCGTTCAAAGCAGGCGACGACCAGGTCATCGATATTGTCATTGTGATGATAGAACGAGCCCCTGGTGACATTGAGCTCCGACGAGATGCGCTCCACCGTGACGAACCGCGCGCCCTCCTCATTGATCAGCCGGGTGGCCGCGCGCAAAAACGCATCCGGCGAAACATCGTCCTGCGCCGGGAGCGCCGCCAGCGCGGCCAGCGGGAGCGGCGCCCAGACGGCGCCAGCGCCGCCCAGACCATGCAGCAGGATGTCCGCGGCGCGGCGGGCCGCCCTGGCGTAGCCAGCGACCTCGTGGCGATCGATCCAGTAGCGGGTCCATTGCGCCAGTGTGAACAACAGATGCGCCCGTGCATTGCGCTCCGCATGGGTCAGCTGCGCCGGGTGGGCGCCGTCAATCAGGTCACGGACGCGCCGGAATACCTGGGTGTGCCGGGCGCCGACGTCGGTGCGCCCGTCAACCAGGGTGCTGACGTCGGAGAAAGTCACAAAATCTGGCCGCTCGCCACGCGCGACATCTGCAAGCAACTGAACAAAGCCGGTTATGAAAGACGCGACCTTCTGCTCCGGCCCTTCCGCCTTCTCTGCACTCGCCAGCAATTCTTCAAAGACCTCGACCGACCGGCGCATGCAGGCCAGAACCAGGTCGTCTTTTCTTTTGTAGTAATAGGTTACGCTGCTGGTGGACAGGCCGACGCTGCGGGCGACATCGGTCAGGGTAATGTTGCGAATGCCGCGCTGGTTAAACAGCAGGGCGGCGGCGTCGAGAACAGCTTCGCGCTTGCGCATGAACCGGCGCGTCTGCCCCTCGCCGGCGTCGGGTTCAGCCGTCATGCCGGTACATGCTCCGGATTCCGCCACAGGCAGTCTGGCCCCAAATAGCCCTGCCCCAAATGGTCCAGCCGAGGATAGCCCGGCCAAAGGCCGTCAGAACGCCAGCTCCGCTCACCCACCCATCCCCTGTACTGGTTGACAGCCGCGCCCGATGTGGCGACGGCGCGCGACCATCATGGCCGGAACCCACCCGCCACGTGGGAGGCCGCAAGTAAAAACTGACCATACATCATTTTCGAAAAATACCAGCCATGCCCACAAGGCCGTGCAATCACCGCCGTCATATGGGTTAAATCATTGCCCGCAACAATCGGGAAATGCTCCGGACCCGCAGCGCGACCGCGTACACCGCGTTCGATTTGCCTTGACTGGGAGCGACGGGGAGACGCATATGCTGGTGGAGAAATTCTGGCCCGGCCGTGCGCGCACATCAACCGGGCGCGGACCACAGGCCACGAAAAACGGGCGCCAACGCCCGTCATCAGGCCTGACCGCCTGCAGATAACACATGAACAATAACACGTAGGGAGACCGAAATTGACGAAAGCAGCATACACGCCGCGCCAGACGCCTTATTCCCTGTCGCCAGACAGCGAACTGAACGACCTGCGCATGTCCGAACAGGCGCGGCCGCTGTTCGATCACGTCAAGCGCTTCATCCGCGAGACGGTCAATCCGATGTCGGTCGAATACTACAGGCTGGACGCGACGAAGAAGGACCGCTGGGGTTTCGCACCGGGCCAGCTTGAGTGCCTGCAGAAGGCCAAGGACAAGGCCAAGGCCGAGGGTCTGTGGAACTTTTTCCTGCCAGACGCGGAATCCGGCGTCGGCCTGAGCAACCTTGACTACGCCTACATCGCCGCCGAGCTTGGCAAGAGCCCGCTCGCATCCGAGGTGATGAACTGCTCGGCGCCGGACACCGGCAACATGGAAGTGCTGGAGCGCGTCGGCACCCCCGAGCAGAAGAAGCAGTGGCTTGAGCCGCTCCTGAACGGCGAGATCCGTTCGGCCTACGCCATGACCGAGCCGGGCGTCGCCTCCTCCGACGCCAAGAACGTCAGCACCACCGCCGTGCTCGATGGCGACGAGTGGGTGATCAACGGCGAGAAGTTCTACATCTCGGGCGCCGGCGACCCGCGCTGCAAGATCATGATCACCATGGTCAAGACCAGTCCGGACGCCGCGCCGTCGAAGCAGCAGTCGCAGATCCTCGTGCCGATCGACGCCAAGGGCGTCGAGATTGTCGGTCCGATGCACGTGTTCGGCCACGACCATGCGCCGCGCGGCCACATGCACATCCGCTTCAACAATGTGCGCGTGCCGAAGTCGAACATCCTGCTTGGCGAAGGTCGCGGTTTCGAGATCTCGCAGGTTCGCCTTGGCCCGGGCCGCATCCACCACTGCATGCGCACCATCGGCAAGGCCGAGAAGGCGCTGGACCTGATGGTGGAGCGCGGCAACAGCCGTGAAGCCTTCGGCCAGAAGCTGGCCAAGCTCGGCGGCAATCTGGAGCACATCTCCCGCGCCCGCATCGAGATCGAAGCCATGCGCCTGATGGTGCTGAAGGCCGCCAAGGCCATGGACGTGCTCGGCAACAAGGAAGCGCGCGTCTGGGTCAGCATGGTGAAGGCCATGGTGCCGGAGAAGGCCTGCCGCATCATTGACCAGGCCATGCAGATCCACGGCGCCGCTGGCGTTTCCCAGTGGTTCCCGCTGTCCGAGCTGTACACCGACGTGCGCCACCTGCGCTTCGCCGATGGCCCGGACGAGGTGCACCACATGGTCGTCGGCCGCTACGAGATCAACATCTGATCCACGCTGGGCGACGCCTGCGTCGCCTGTCGCCGATGAAACAAATAACGCCCCGGGCCAGCGCCCGGGGCGTTTTTGCATGCGTCGCCATAAGCAGCGTCAGCCAGAGCGTTTCCAGTGGAGCGGAACAGTTTCCGGCCGGAAACGCGGCCACTCCGACAGGGCGAAAACCCGTTCAGTGGAGCAGATATTCGCCCTGGGGCTTAACTCAGAACTGCGGCGTGCGATGCAGCAGCGCCAGCGCCACCGCCGACATGTCCTGGGCGCCGTTGACCACCTCACGCTCGGTGGAAATATTGCCGTCCAGCGCGCGGCGGTAGACGCCCTGGGTGATCGACGCCAGACGGAACGCCGCGAACGCCAGATAGAAATTCCAGTCGTCGATGCCGCCGCGCCCGGTGCGGCGGCAATAAGCGGCGACGTATTCGGCCTCGGTGGGAATACCGCTGCGGGCGAAATCGACATGCTTCAGGCTGCCGAGTTCGACGGAATCCGTATGCCACATGAAGCAGTTGTAGCCGAGGTCAGCCAGCGGATGGCCAATCGTCGACAGCTCCCAGTCGAGCACCGCGATGACGCGCGGCTCCGTCGGGTGGAACATGACATTGCCGAGACGGTAGTCGCCATGGGCGATGGTTGAGGCGTCATCGGCGGGAATACGGGCCGGCAGCTCCTCCAGCAGACGCTCCATGGCCGGAATATCCTCCGTCTGGGCGTCGCGATACTGTTTGGTCCAGCGCTTGAGCTGGCGAGCGAAAAAGTCGCCGCTGCGACCGAAATCGCCAAGACCAACCGCGTTGTAGTCAACCCTGTGCAGCCGGGCGAGCGCGTCATTCAGCCCATCATAGACCGCCGCCCGCTCCGCCGGCGAAAGCTCCGGCAGGGTCGCGTCCCGGAACACGCGGCCATCCAGGAAATCCATGACGTAGAATTCGGTGCCGATCAGCTCCGGGTCGTCGCAATAATGGCGCATGACCGGAACCGGCACGTCGGTCTGGGCCAGGGCCTGCATGGCGCGGTGTTCGCGATCGACCTGGTGGGCGCTGGCCAGCAGCTTGCCCGGCGGCTTCTTGCGCAGGACAAAGCGCCGCTCGCCATCCGGCGCCGCTGTCGACAACAGAAATGTCGGGTTTGACGCGCCGCCGGCAAACTGGCGGACACTCATGTTCGCGCCGAAATTCGCAATCCGCGCCGCCAGATATGCTTCAAGCCGTCCAGCATCGAAGCGGTGCGCCGGCAAGACCTCCCGGAGCGGCAAATCGCCCAGATTCATCGCGTTTCCATCCCTGTCATCAAGCACTTGTGTTGGCGCGCATGCTGCACGGGCGTTCCGGCAGGTCAATCCCGCCGCGCCGCCGGCCCGGGGTTTCCCCGCGCATTCCCGCTCCCGGAACAGCAGATGCCGGGCCGGCAAGCGTTGGGCGCGACAGGCGGCGGGCCGGCGCCGTCGCCTGCGCCCCGCGCAAGACGCGTCCGCAAGAAGCATCGGCAAGACTCGCGCCAGCGTATTGGTATCGACAGCCCAGGCATTGCTGACTAGTTTTTTGAAACGCGGCAACGACCGCGTTTGCAAGGAGAGGAAACCCCATGAGGTCTTCAGAACTTCCAGCATGCCTCGCGCTGGTCGCCGGCATGTTTTTGGGAAGCGCCGCGGCGATGGCGGCGACGAAACAATACGACACGGGCGCAAGCGACGCCGAGATCCGCATTGGCCAGACCGTGCCCATGAGCGGGCCTGCTTCCGCCTATGGCCTGATCGGCCGGGCCGAAGCCGCCTATGTGCGCATGATTAACGAGCAGGGCGGCCTGAATGGTCGCAAGATCAACCTCATCCAGTACGACGACGCCTACAATCCCCCCAAAACCGTCGAACACGTGCGGCGGCTGGTGGAGCAGGATGAGGTTCTCACCACCTTCCAGATTATTGGCGCGCCGGCCAATGCGGCGGTGCAGAAATACCTGAACGCCCGCAAAGTCCCGCAATTGCTGGTTTCAACCGGCGCCGCGCGTTTCACCGACCCGAAAAATTATCCATGGACGACAGCCTTCAACCCCGGCTTCAAATCGGAAGCGAAGATATACGCCGCCTATCTGCTGAAGGAGCATCCGGAGGCCAAAATCGGCATTCTCTATCAGAATGACGATCAGGGGCGCGATTACCTCAACGGCCTGAAGGAAGGGCTCGGGGACAAGGCCCGGACCATGATTGTCGCCGAGGAGCCGTACGAGCTGGCGGACCCGACCATCGATTCACAGATCGTGAAACTCCGGACCTCCGGCGCAGACGCGCTGTTTGCCGTGACCTCGCCGAAATTCGGCGCCCAGGCCATCCGCAAGGTGGCGCAGATCGGCTGGAAACCGGTCTACATCATCGACAGCAACAGCGCGCCCAGCGAAACCCTGCGGCCCGCCGGTTTCGACAATGCCAAAGGCATCATCTCGGCGACTTACGTCAAGGATCCGACGGACGCCCAATGGGCCGACGATCCGGGCATGAAACGCTTCAAGGCGTTCATGGCCCAATGGATGCCCGGCGAAGACCCCAACAGCGGCATCGCCATGTATGGTTACATGGCGGCGAAACTGCTGGTTCACATCCTTGGTCAGGCCGGCGATGAGCTGACCCGCGACAACATCATGAAACAGGTCACCAACATCCAGGGCTTTGACCCCGATCTGATGTTGCCCGGCATCACGACGGCGACGGCGAACAGTTACAAGGTCAACAGGCAGATGCAGATGATGCGCTTCGACGGCGCGCGCTGGGTCCGCTTCGGTGAGATCATCACCGATCATTCCGAGGCCAACTGACGCATCCGCATTCTGACGCGCCCAGGCGCCGCGCGGTCTGCGCCAGCCCCCGGCGGGGCATGCTCACCGGGGGCTGGCGTCAGGCGCTGCCCGCCAGAACCCGGGAAAGAAACTCATCATAGTCGGCGCGCGTCATGCCGATGGCCTGGTGGATCGCCGCCCGGTCAGCATTGAACATCAGCTCCATGGAGAACCCGCGCATGGCGGCGATCAGCGCGCGCGACCTGATCCGCAGCGGCTCCGGGTCCGCGACGCCAGCCTCCTCCGCCATCCGCACAATGTCGGCGTCCATCACGCGCTCGATGTTTTCAGCCAGCGGGCGCAGGCAGACAGCGAGCTCCGGCTCCCAACGGGCGGCGAGCAGGATTTCGTTCAGGGCAAAAGCCGCCGGCTCACGCTGCACGTCCTCAATAATCCGGCAAAGGGCGCGAAGACGATCCACAGGCTCCTCCAGCATGGCAAAGCGCCTGCGTCCCAGGTCGATCATGCCGGTCATCGCGAACCCGGCCGCCGCCGCCATCATGTGGGTGCGGGTCTGGAACTGGTGCAGCAGGGAGCCCCGGCTCACCCCGGCCGCCTCGGTGACCGCCTGGGTCGTCGTCGCGGAATAACCGACAGCGTTGAGGCAGTTAATCGTGGCGTCCAGCAGCCGGAGCCGGGTATCGCGTCCACGCGGCGTCAACGCGCGACGCCTGGCGTCGAGGAGAATGTCCCCATCGCCAGGCATGCGGGTTCGCGTGTGTGTATCCTGATCCTGCGCCGTCATCAGCCTGTTCACGGTTTTGCGCCATCGACCTTCCCGGTCATACCAGATCGCCGGCGATGACGCCGCATGGTTCCTTGACCGCATCATCCCGCCGCACCTGGTCGACGTCCAGCGAGCCGGCTGCGAAACCGCCTTGCTGCAACACCGCCTGACCGCAGTCCATATGCCGCCAGAATCCCCGCATCAAAATTTCTAGTCAAGATTGACTACTTGAAGCGCCCGCCATAGCGTTCAGGCAACGGGGAGCGTCCACAGATGACGCCCGCGTGGAGGACAAGGGGGTCGCGGGCCAGGCAGCGCATTGGGCGCGCCGGGACAATCCAGCCACAACCATCCTCCAGTCCTTTCAACCGCATGGCCTACGGATCATGCGACTGCAGGGACGTTTTGCGGCTCCCGGTTCCCGGCGCCGTTCAGGAGCAGACCGTACTGGCGGGCCCCGGGCGCGGGCGCCCTTCCCGCACGGTTCAACAGGCGGCGACCTGCCGGCAAAGCGCAGGCGCCAGGGGAGGTTGTCCATGTCCACGTCGTTGCCAGCCAGATTGCGTTTTGGCGCCTTCATCGCGCCATTCCATCCGCCGGATGAAAATCCAACGCTCGCGCTCGAGCGCGACATCGAACTGGTGCAGTGGCTGGACCGGCTCGGCTATGAGGAAGCCTGGATCGGCGAGCACCACTCCGCCGGCTACGAGCTGATCGCAAGCCCGGAGCTGTTCATCGCCACGGTTGCGGAGCGCACCAGGCACATCCGCCTCGGCACCGGCGTTTCCTCCCTCAGCTACCATCACCCGCTGATGCTGGCGGACCGCATCAACCAGCTCGATCACATCACCCGTGGCCGGGTGATGTTTGGCGTCGGTCCCGGGGCCCTGCCCTCCGACGCCTACATGATGGGCATTGAGGTGGCGAAGCAGCGCGACATGATGGACGAGGCGCTGGACGCGCTGGTTCCGCTGCTGCGCGGCGAAACCGTCAGCCGCAAGACCGACTGGTTCACCCTGCAGGATGCGCGCCTGCAGATGACGCCGTACTCCCGCCCGTCCGTGGAGATCGCCGTCGCCAGCCAGGTGTCGCCCACCGGCGCGCGGGCCGCCGGCCGCCATGGCGCCGCCATCCTGTCGCTGGGCGCGACCAGCGCCGGCGGCTTCAACGCCCTGTCGTCCAACTGGGCGATCGGCGAGCAGACCGCCGCCGACCATGGCAAGACCATGGACCGCAACGCCTGGCGGCTGGTCGGCCCCATGCACATCGCGGAAACCCGCGAGCAGGCCCGGGCCAACGTGCAGTTCGGCCTGGAAAAATGGCTGTTCTACTTCCGCGAGGTGGCCGCGCTGCCGATTTCGGTGGAGGCGGGCGTGGATCCGGTCGACGCCATGAACGCGACAGGTCTGGCGGTCATCGGCACGCCCGATGACGCCATCGCCCAGATCGAGCGCCTGGAGGCGCAGTCTGGCGGCTTCGGCGCCTACCTGCACCTGGCGCACAATTGGGCAAATTGGGACAACACCAAAAAGTCCTACGAACTGTTCGCCCGCTACGTCGCGCCGAAGTTCCAGCAGCTCAACGTCAATCGCGACGCTTCAATGAACTGGGCCAGGGACAATCACGCCGCTTTCCTTGGCCAGCAGGTGCAGGCCGTGGGCGCCCGCGTCGCGCAGCACATCGCCGAGAAGGGCGCGGACAATATCAGTCCCGAAATTCTCCAGGCCATGGGCATGGGCGACAAGACCAAAGCCGCCCAGTAAATCCCTGGCCGCCAGGGGACGTGGGCAAAAGTCCGCGACCCCTGGCGGTGCGCGGTTATCTTTTCACATCCGGTTGCCAACGGGGAGCCTGCTGGCCAGCCTGCCCCGGCGCCCGGACGCACGCCGGAGACGGTGCATGAACATGACGCATCCGCCCGACTGGAAGCGCCCCCTGATCCTTGGCGTCGGCGGCACAACCCGCCCGGGCTCCTCCACCGAGAAGGCGCTGCGCCTCGCCCTCGACAGCGCGGCGGACGCCGGCGCCGAAACCATCGCGCTGGTGGGCGATGATCTCGACTTCCCCATGTACGCGCCACATGATCCCCAACGGACGCCGAAGGCGGCGCGTTTCATCAGTCTTGTCGCGGCCTGCCAGGGCCTCGTGATCGCCTCGCCGGGCTACCACGGCATTGTTTCAGGGCTGGTCAAAAACGCCCTCGACTATGTGGAGGACCTGCGCGACAGCCCGCAGCCATATCTTGAGAATCGCGCGGTTGGCTGCATTGCCTGCGCCGCCGGCTGGCAGGCCACGGGCTCGACCCTGGTCAGCCTGCGCTCAGTCGTGCATGCGTTGCGCGGCTGGCCCACGCCTCTTGGCGGCGCCATCAATACCGCCCAGCCGGATTCCGGCCTCGACGCCAGCGCCCGGTCGCAGTTGCAGGCCATCGGCGGCCAGGTCGTGCATTTCGCCAGGGCAACAGGCGCCCTTGCGGTCCTGAGCCCCGAACCTGACAACGTCCGCCAGGTAAGGGCGGGTTGAAGCCAGGGCGAATTAAAAGTGCGGACAGCACCACCCTGCGCAACGCCGCCATGAGCCGCGCTGGCGTCATGGTCCAGCGCGGCGCCTTGCTGTCGCGCGCCTGTCCATTGAAATCCTGGCCGTCAGGATTCTGTCTGTCGCATTGAGGCCAACGGTCTTCCTGCTCCAGGGTGGCGGCGCTTCCCGAAAGCCGCTCCCAAAAGGCCCCTGGCCAGGACGGGGGAGCCCCAACGCGCGGCCACTTCGCCAGTGCGGCGGCAGCGCCGCCTGCGACCGCCGGCGCGGTCATCGCCCTGTTGGCTGATCGCGCCCGCCCCGGAAAATGGAAATGCGCCATTTGCCTGGTCGCCGGCCCGCATCAGGAAACCAGGCTGGAACCGCTGTCCCGGCCTGGAGACAAAAATAAAGTCAATCAGGGAAAGGGATAAGGAAATGCTGACACGGGGCGATGATTTTCCATTGCATCAGACCAGCGAACCCGTCGCATTTGCCGGGACAGACCGCAATTTTTATGACCGTTATTTCTTTAACGGTTACAGCCCTGACGGGTCAGTGTTTTTCGCTGCAGCCATGGGGTTCTATCCGCAGCTTGGCATTGTTGACGCCGCCTTCTGCGTTCTGGCCGGCGGCGTCCAGTACAACCTGCGCGCCAGCCGCCGGTCCGCTGGTGAACGGCTTGACCTGACGGTTGGCCCCATCGCCATTTCGGTTGACGCGCCGCTGGAAGTCCTGACCCTGCGCATCGCCGCGAATGATGGCCCGCTTGCGGGGGAGCTGACGTTCACCGGCCGGCATTTCCCAATCGAGGAACCCCGCTTTATCCGCCGCAATGGCACGCGCCTGTTCATGGACTACACGCGCCTGACCCAGAACGGCCACTGGCAGGGCTGGCTGTCCGTTAATGGCGCGCGCGTGGAGGCCGGCCCAGGCTGGAGCGGCACGCGCGATCGCAGCTGGGGCATCCGCCCGGTTGGCGCACGCGAGCCACAGCCACCGCCGGCGGGCAGTTTTTCACAGTTCTTCTGGCTGTGGACCCCATGCAATTTCGATGATTGCTCGCTGTTCTTCCACACCAATGACGATGCGGCGGGCCAGGCCTGGAACCGCCGGGCGGTGATTGCCGCTGATGGCGGAGCCGAGCGCCATTTCGATAGCGCCACCTTCTCCATCGACTGGCAGCCAGGAACACGCCGCATCACCCGGCTGCAGACGGAGCTCGCGCCGGGCCGCTTGCTGACGCTTGCGCCGACAGGGCCGGTGTTTGCGATGAGCGGCCTCGGTTACGGACATCCGGAATGGGGCCATGGTCTGGACCATGGAGCGGATCTTGCCGTGGCTCACGACAGCATGGATGAAGCCGCCCGGCGCTGGTCCAATCCGTTGGCCATGCACATCCAGGCCCTCGTCACCGCAGAACTGACCGGCGATGGCGCCAGGCGTCAGGGCCTTGGCGTGCTGGAGCAGATGTTTGTTGGCCCCCATGCGCCGACCGGGCTGTCCGGCCTGATGGAGCCCAGGCCATGAGCATTCCAGCAACCCCTGAAGCCATGAGCCCGGCCTGGCTGGCAACCGCGCTGGGGCGGGAAGCGGACGCCCTGCGCGGCTTCGCCGCCGAGAAGGTCGGCACCGGGCAGATGTGCGACAGTTTCCGCCTGACCCTCGACTGGCGTGACGCCGCCACCAGCCCGGCGAGCGTCATCGTCAAATGTCCCAGCCATGATGAAGCAAGCCGCAATATCGCGGCATTGACAGGAACCTATAAAAAAGAAGTCAGCTGGTACCAGGAACTTGCCGCCGGAAGCGGCGTTCCCGCGCCCGTCTGCTTCCATGCCGACATCGCGCCAAACCAGGTTGATTTCATCCTGGTCCTGTCAGACCTCACGCCAGCCCGACAGGGCGACCAGCTGGCTGGACTGGGTTTTGCGGATCTCAGGCCATGCATCACGGCTGCGGCCCGGTTGCACGCGCTGCTGTGGAATGACCCGCGCCTCGACCAGCTGCCCTGGCTGGCGCATGACAGCAGCGATACTGTCCGCGCGTTGTTCCCCCGATTCTATGAGGGCTTCAGACAGCGCTACGCCACGCGCCTGGCGCCCGAGGCCCTGGACCTGGGCGCCGGCCTTGTCCAGCGGCTGGACGCCTATCTGGCCCGCGCTCATGCGGCGCGCACCCTAGTTCACGGCGACCTGCGCATCGACAATGTGCTGTTCTCGCCAGATGACCAGCGGTGTTGGCTGGTTGACTGGCAAACACTGGGGCGCGGCAGCGGGGCGACCGACATCGCTTACCTGGTCGGCACCAGCATCGCCGACCCCATCGCGCGCGCCGCGGCGGATCGACCCGCGTTCGAGCACTGGATCAGCGCCCTGTCGGCCGCAGGCGTCGCGCCGGACATCGACAGCCTGTGGACCGACTACCGCATCGGCGCCCTCAGCGGGTACTTCATGGCGGTGTTCGCCTCCATGAGCGTCGCGCGCACGGAGCGCGGCGACGAGATGTTCGCGGTCATGGCCGAACGCCCGGCCCGTCAGGCGCTGGCTTTGGGCAGCCTCGACCTGCTCTGAGCACAATCAGCCTGGCTGACGCATCCTGCCGCGAACGACCGTCGCCGGACGTGGGGGGAATGCGCCAGCCAGGCGGCTTCAGTCAAAGATATGGCATGGCGGCGTGCGTGATCATGAAGCGCTGATAGCCAGTTATACGACGCTGCCCGTACAGCAATTGGATTGTATACGTTTTTGCAAAAAATTATGACACTATAATCTACCAAAAATTTAACCTGCATTAAGGATATTCATATTTTCTCCGTCAGGCATTTACCGGAAACCGCCTGCGTCATTAGCTTTCAATAGAGACAAACAACTTCAACCCAATGTCGGCAAAATTCAAACTCCCCCCTGTCGCGCATTCTAAATCACTTACAACCACCATTGACTTGAGCAACTCAAATGGCCATGACTCAGGTTCTATTGGGGTATGGGGTATAATTCTTATGATTGATAGCGGTACGATCGCGCGCCGGAAACTCGCGGCGCATGCGGCTCGTCGGCGCCGTGCGCTTCTGTTGGCATCATCGGCCGTTATGACCATGGCTTCGGGGGTCAGCTTCGCCTACGCAGATTTTTCTGGCGTTACCACTCCGATTGTCGCCGATGGCGTAACCGTCGGCCCTTACACCAACGTCAACATCAACGCTGGGACCGGCAAACGGGCGGTTTACGCGACCAACAATGGCGTCGCCACCGTGGTGAACGGTAATCTCTACGCGACAAGCTCGACAGCGCAGCGGGGCTTTGGCCTGCTCGCCGGCAAGGGCGGTGAGATCACCAGCGGCGCAAACATTACCATGACAGGCGACCGCGGACACGCCGTCCAGGCTGGCTTCAACGGCACCGGCAGCAACACTTACGATGGCTCCAGCGCCGGCACGGTCACCCTGACTGGCGGCAACATCGTTACCAACGGCGACTATGCTGTCGGTCTGCACGCCGTCGATTCGGGCGTCATCACCGCCAATGGCGTGACGGTCGAGACCAGGGGCCCAAACAGCCCCGGCGCCCACGCCGAGAGCAACAGTGAAATCAACATCACAGGCTCCAGCATCAGCACTGTTGGCGGCAGCCATGGCGTGCTTGCCAATAATGATCGCACCGGGGCGGCCGGCGGCGTCGTCAACCTGACGGACACCACGATCAACACCGCTGGCGGCAATGGCGTGCGTGTTGAAAAGGGCGGCTCGGCCAATGTGACCGGCGGCTCCATCAGCACGACGCAGGATTGGGCTTTTGGCGTCTACGCTACCGGCGCCGGTTCCGAAGCCACGCTGAACGGCGGCTCCATCAACACCAGCAATGAGCGCGCCTATGGCCTGCTCGCCGATACCGGCGCCGTCATCAACAGCAGCGCCAACATCACCACGGCGGGCAAAAATGCTCACGCGGTCAACGCCGGCGCCAATGGCACCGGTGGCGCAACCTACCCCACCGGCAGCGCCGGAACCGTCAATCTGACCGGCGGCGATATCAGCACCAGCGGCGTCTACGCCCTTGGCCTGCACGCCGTTGACGCCGGCGTCATCAACGCCAGCGGCGTCGCCATCACCACCTCCGGCGCGACCAGCTTCGGCGCCCAGGTGGAAAGCGAAAGCCGCATCGATCTGGCCAATTCCAGCATCGCCACTTCCGGCGCAGGCGCCCATGGCGTCGTCGCCAACAATGACCAGGCCGGCGCAACCGGCGGCGTCATCAACCTCACCAACACTGCGATCACCACCACTGGCGCCAATGCCATGGGTCTGGTCGTGGCGGCCGGCGCTTCGGCCAATGTGACCGGCGGCTCCATCAGCACGACCCAGGACTGGGCCTACGGCGTCTACGCCACCGGCGCCGGCTCCGAAGCCACGCTGAACGGCGGCTCCATCAACACCCAGGGCCAGCGCGCCTATGGCCTGCTCGCCGACAACGGCGCCGTCATCAACAGCAGCGCCAACATCACCACAACGGGCGATCGCGCCCATGCGGTGCAGACCGGCGCCAATGGCACCGGTGGCGCAACCTACCCCACCGGCAGCGCCGGAACCATCAATCTGACCGGCGGCAATATCGCTACCGGCGGCGTCTACGCCCTCGGCCTCCACGCCGTTGACGCCGGCGTCATCAACGCCAGCGGCGTCGCCATCACCACCTCCGGCGCGACCAGCTTCGGCGCCCAGGTGGAAAGCGAAAGCCGCATCGATCTGGCCAATTCCAGCATCGCCACTTCCGGCGCAGGCGCCCATGGCGTCGTCGCCAACAACGACCGCGCCGGCGCAACCGGCGGCGTCATCAACCTCACCAATGTCGCGATTGCCGCCTCGGGCGAGAATGCCCATGGCGCCGTTGCCGAAGCTGGCGGCCAGATCAACATGGCTGGCGGCTCCCTCACGGCGGGCGGCGCGGGCGGCGCGGGTCTGGCGCTGGGCGACGGCGCAACGGCCAATGTCAATGGCGGCTCCATCGCCTCGGCCCAGGACGCCGCCGTCCGCATCCACAACAACGCCGCGCTGGCGCTGAACAATGTCTCCGTTCAGGGAGCGACAGCGACCATCGCCACCTCCTTCAGCAAGGCGGACCAGAGCGTCGGCATCCTGGTTGGCTCCGGCGCGCAACTCGGCAGCGCTTCGGGCGTGCTGCTCTCGGTCGACCGTAGCGGCGCGGGCGGCGACAGCGGCAAGATTTCGCTGACGCTGGCCGATGGCTCGTCCTCGCGCGGCGACATCGTTGACCAGGGCGTGAAGACCACCGGCTACACCGACCTGGAGCTGGGCGCAGGCGCCAACTGGAGCGGCGTGGCCTACGGCGTCCGCAACTTCACCTCGCACCAGCGCGGCGGCGCCATGAACTTCGGCGACGGCACCGTCATCGAAGGCGTCCTGTCCGTCTCCCAGACGCAGCTGACCTTCAGTCCAGCCGGCGCAATCATTGTCGGCGACGTTACCCTGAGCAACTCATCCTCGTCGACTGGCGGGTCGCTCGGCGCGCCAATCATCGTTGGCGGCGATGTCAGCGTGGACGCTTCCTCGGCGCAGGGCGGCAACTGGCGCATCGGCGGCAACCTCATCAACTATGGCATGCTCCGGCCAGGCAATTCGATTGGCCTGGTGCAGGTTGGCGGCAACCTGAACCTGGCTGGAACCTCCGTATACCAGGCCGAAATCAATGCGGCTGGCCAGGCGGACCTGATTGCTGTGGCCGGCGTCGCCAACCTCGCCGGTCGGGTCGAAGTCTCGCCATGGCCGGCCAACGGCGGCTTCCTTGTCGGTACGGCTTACACGATCGTTTCGGCTGGCGGCGGCTTTGGCGGCTCATCCTTCGACGGCGGCGTCGCCTGGTCGAATGGCGTGGGATACATCTTCCTCGCGCCGTCACTGAGCTATGACGCACATAACGCTTACGTCACGATCGGTCGCAGCAATGTCACCATGGCTTCGGTGGCGCTGACGCCGAACCAGGCCTCCGCCGCCACCGCCATTGACCGCCTGCCGGTAACCAATGCGCTGTTCGGGCAGGTCGCCCTGCAAACATCCGCAGCGGGCGCCCGTCAGGCGTTCGACGCGATCTCCGGTGAGGCTCACGCTTCGCTCGCCGGCGCCCTGATTGAAGACAGCCGTCAGGTGCGCGACGCCGTGAACAACCGCCTGCTTCAGGCGTTTGGCGGTTCGGTCGCCACCGCGAACAGCGCCCGGACCCAGGCAGCCTCTGGCCTCAACGCCACCATCTGGGGCCAGGGCTTCGGCTCCTGGGGGCATGCCAGCGCCGCGCACGGCGCCAGCGCGAAAGCGGAGCGCTCATCCGCAGGCTTCCTCGCTGGCGTTGACGCGCCGGTGTTCGATACCTGGCGCTTCGGCCTGGCCGCCGGCTATACCCGCACGTCGGTGGATGTGGACCAGCGGCTCTCCTCGGCCTCGGTGGACAGCTATCACCTTGCCCTGTACGGCGGCAGCACCTTCGGCGCGATTGGCGTGCGTTTCGGCGCTGCCTACACCTGGAACGACGCGGATGCCCGCCGTGGCGTCGCCTTCCCCGGCTTCGCCGACAGCGCGCGCAGCTCCTACCGGTCCGGCGTCGCCCAGGTATTCGGCGAAACCAGCTATGCGGCCCGCTTCGGCGCCACGGCTGTCGAGCCTTTCCTGAACGTGGCCTGGGTTAACCTGGATAGCGATCGCTTCCAGGAGTATGGCGGCGCCGCCGCTCTCATGGGCAAAACCAGCGACATGAACACGGCGTTCACCACGCTCGGCGCCCGGATTGCCCACACCTTCGCCATGGCCAATGGCTACGCTGTAACGGCGCGCGGCGTCATCGGCTGGCGCCATGCCTTCGGCGATGTCGATCCGCGCAGCTGGATGTCCCTCGCCGGCGGCGCATCCTCCTTCAATGTCACGGGCGCGCCCATCGCCCGCAACAGCCTGCTGCTTGAGGCGGGACTGGACATGAACATCGCCGCCAATGTCACGCTCGGCGTGGCGTGGACCGGTCAGCTGGCCGAGCGCGCCCAGGACAATTCGGTGAAGGGTAACTTCGCCGTCCGCTTCTGACGCGCTCGCGCCTGTCATGGACACTGGAAGGGCCGGCGTTTCGCCGGCCCTTCTGCTTTTCCGGGGCCGGTTTCACGACGCCGGGCGCAAAGCCAGGGAAAACGTGCGCCGGCCTGCGTAACGGCGGACATGTCACAGGAGTGTGGTACAGGTGGGCTTGAAAGTAGCGGGAGCACTATCTGGAGAGTCGTTACGTGACATGGGTCAGGTCCCTGACTGTACTCTGGGTGGGTGTGCTGGCGGCCATCCCGCCGGCGAACGCGCAGCCAACGGGCGCTTCTCCAGCCGAGGCGCGGCGCATCGCCTCCGAAACGCCATTTGTTGACAATGCCGAGGGCGCCGGCGGCGATCCCCAGACCTCGGTTGCCCAGCCCGAGACGTCCGCCAAGCCTTCCGCCAATCTCACCACCTCCATCCAGGAGCTTCTCGGTCCGCGCGGCGACCCAGGCGGCATGCGCGCCTGGCTGCTGCAACGCGGCGTCAGCTACAGCTTCACCTATATTGGCGAGGTGCTTGGCGTCGCCTCAGGGGGCATGCGGCGCGGCGGCGTCTACGATGGCCGTCTTGATGTTCAGGCCGATGCGGATCTGGAAAAGCTGCTGGGCTGGCGCGGCGCCAGCATCCACGCCAACCTGTACCAGATCCACGGAACCGGGTTGTCGCGTTATTACGTCGGCAACATGCTCACGGTCAGCGGCATCGAGGCCCTTCCCTCCACCCGTCTCTACGAACTCTGGTTCGAGCAGAAATTTTTCAATGACGTCCTGAGCATTCGCGCCGGGCAACTCGCCGCCGACACCGAGTTCGCCGTTAGCCAGACCGGCACGCTGTTCGTCAATGGAACCTTCGGCTGGCCAGGAATTCTCGCCGCCAATCTGCCGGCCGGCGGCCCGGCCTACCCCCTGGCGACGCCGGGAGTCCGCGCGAAATATACGCCGGACAGGAATTTTTCCTTCCAGATTGGCCTGTTCAATGGCGACCCGGCGGGCGTCGGCCGGCGGGACGCTGATCCGCAGCGGCTCAACCGCGGCGGCGTCAACTTCCGGACCGGCGATCCGGCTTTGATCATTGCTGAAGCGGCATATGCTTATGGCCTCGGCGCCCGGGACAGGATCAAACCCGGAACCGTGACGGTAGGCGGCTGGACGCATTTCGGCCGGTTCAATGACCTGCGCCCTGGCGAAACCTGGCAATTGTCGGGCAGTCCGGCAGACGTCGGCGCCGCGCGCAGCCGGCGCGGCGACAGCGGCGTCTACGCCATGATCGACCAGACGATCTATCGCGAGGCTCGCGATCCAAATGACGGCGCCTCGGCGTTCGTCCGGGTCGCGGTTTCACCATCGGATCGCAACCTGGTCGACCTCTATGTCGACGCCGGCGTGAGCTACAAGGGTCTGTTGCGCGGCAGGTCCGACGATACCATCGGCGTGGGTTTTGCGTTCGCGCGGATTTCCCGCGATGCGCGCGACCTGGACATGAATGCGATCCTGCAATCGCGACAGCCCGGCCCAAGGCGCAGCAGCGAAGCCGTTCTGGAGCTGACCTATCAGGCCGTGCTGGCCCCGGGCGTCACGGTGCAGCCGGACTTCCAGTATGTGTTCCGGCCGGGTGGGGGCATCGCCAATCCGCGCGACCCCGCTGGCGCGCGGATCAGGAATGCAGCGATCTTCGGTCTGCGCGCCGCGATCCGTTACTGACCGGACGCTCACGCCAGGACGTCGCGCGCGGCCGGGACGCCAGCCGGGATCGGGAAGATCCGGTCATAGGCAAGATTGAACACAAATGCATGGACCAGGTAAAAGGTCACGATCGCCACGTCCATGACGAGGGCCGTCCAGAAGGAAATGCCAAGATACCAGGCAATGACCGGGACGAGGAGCAGCACAAGGCCGGCCTCAAACAGGATCGCGTGCCCCACGCGGATCAGCAGCGTCTTGGCGGGACTGCCCGTGAGCCGGATCATCGCGTGGTCAAAGCCAAGATTATAGACAAAGTTCCACACGGTCGCGACGGTCGCCGAGACGACGCCGATAACGCCCATATGGCTGAGCGGCTGGTTGAACAGCCACGCCGCCCCCGGCATGAAAATCGCCAGGCCAATCACCTCGAACAGCAGCGCGTGCCGGACCCGGTCGGAGAAGGAACGCGTCATCATCAGGTCCTTTCGTGTTTGTCGACGCGCTTCTATCTGATATTTCTGGATACAGAAGTTAGATAACATCTGGAAAGCAGATAGATGTCCGTTTCCATGGAACAGCTGGAGGCCTTCGTGGCGGCAGCCGGCGCTGGCTCCTTCTCCGGCGCGGCGCGGCGGCTGGGCAAGGCGCAATCGGCGGTCAGCACCCATATCGCCAATCTGGAGGAAGACCTGGGGACCGCGCTGTTCAACCGCGCCGGCAGAACCCCGGCGCTCACCGCGGCGGGCGCGCGGCTGTTGCCGGAAGCAAAAATCATCCTCGACCGGCGCGCGCATTTTATCGGCGTCGCCCGCAGCTTCGAGGCCCGCGTCGAGAAGCGGCTGGTCATGGCGATCGACGAGCTCTATCCCGAAGCCATGGTGGGCGAATTGTGCGCCGCGTTCGCCGGGCATTTTCCCCATGTGGAGCTGGAGTTGCTGTTCCCGATCATGGAGGACGTCAGCCGCCTGGTGCTGGATGGCAAGGCCCAGATCGGCGTGATGTGGCGGCAGGAAAACCTGCCGCCGGAGCTGGGCTTCAAAACCATCGGCTGGGCGCCGCTGAAGCTGGTTTGCGGAAAAAGCCATCCGCTGGCGCAGACGCGGGTTGATTGGGAGGACCTGAAGCGCCATCGCCAGCTGATGGTCACCGTGCGCAACGAAAGCGCCGAGCGTCACAGGTTGCGCATCGCGGCGGAGGTCTGGTGGGTCGAGAGCCACTGGGTGATCATGCAGATCCTCAGGCACGGCGTCGGCTGGGCGCTGATCCCCGCCCACATTGTCGACAGTTCGCCGGTCGCGCGCGAACTGGCGATACCGGAACTGGAGTTTGACGCGGGCGAATGGCCGGTCGCGCTGGACGTCGTCTGGCACAAGCAGAAACCTTCCGGCCCGGCTGCGGAATGGCTGCGGCGGCGCCTCACGACCATGAAACTTGACCCGGCGCCTGGTCAGACCACAGCCTGACACAAGCCAGCCGGGAAGCGGACCAGGCCCGCGACGACGGCGCCAGACACGCCGTCCCGCGCAAAAAGCCCACATTTGGCGGGCGCCCGGTTGCGCCCGGCCGGAAAGCCATGAATCATCCCGGCGCGGCCGGGCGGCCGGGGTCTGCGAAACCGGACGCAACCGCGAGCACGACGGCCAGCTGGCGTCGGGGCGACCGCGCAAATTCGGGAACCAGGAAAACCTGTTCAGGAAAACCTGGTCCAGCCTGGCAGGCGCGGTCTCCAGATGCATGGCGCGCCGGGGAACGGGATGCCTGGAACGATGACGTCGACGCCCTTGCTGGTGAGCACAAAATTCGCCCCGCCACGGCTGCCCCTGCATCCGGTGGCGCGGGAGGCGTTGTCCGCACTGCTTGGCCGGGTGCGACACAGCCGGCTCACGCTGGTCACCGGAGGCGCGGGCTTTGGCAAGACGACCATGCTGGCCCAGATCCGGCTCGAACTGCTGCGCCACGACGCCTCCGTGCTGTGGGTTTCGCTGTCAACCGACGAGCGGAGTTTTCCGGCGTTCTGCGCCAGCCTGACCGGCGGCCTGCAGCAGGCGGGCCTGCTTCCCGGCGACGAATTGCCAATGCCCGCCGAGGCGGATGGCGACGATGAGCTCAGGGCTGTGGCGGCGACGCTCATCAATGCATTCGCGCACGGCGACGCCGAGATATTTCTCCTGGTCGATGATTTTCACCACACGGGCGACCCGCGCATTGAACAGCTGGTGCAACTGCTGGTGGAAGGCGGCCCGGTCAATCTGCACGCCATCATCGCCTCACGGACCGCGCCAGGGCTGCAACTGGGGCGGTTGCGGGCCATGGGCCACCTGTGCGAGATCGCGGCCGCCGATCTGGCCTTCAGCTTCCGTGAGTCGTTGGCGTTTCTCAGATCGAACCTTGATCCGCACATCGATCTGGACATGGCGCATGGCATACACGCGCAGACCGACGGCTGGCCCATCGGCCTGCAGCTGACGGCCATCGCGCTGAAAGCCGGCCACCGCCGACGCATCGGCTGGAGCGGCGCGCAGCCCAACAGCGACGACCTGAACGCCTATCTGACGGAAGACGTGCTCGCCGGCTTTCCGGAAGGATTGATGGATTTCCTGCAGAAGCTCTCCATTTTGCGGCGTTTCAATGCGGAGCTGGCCGCCCATGTCACCGGCGCCGCCAACGCGGCCGACATGCTCGCCACGATCGGCGGCCTCAACCTGTTTCTGCAACCGGTTGATCTGGAAGGCCGCCACCAGTGGTACCGGCTGCACCCCATGTTCATCGAATATCTCAACGGCAAGCTCGGCCAGAGCAATGTTGAGGTTCGCGCGTTGCACCGCCGGGCGGCGGAATGGTTCGCCCGGGAAAACCTCGTCACAGAGGCGTTCCGGCACGCCCTGCCGAGTGAGGATTTCGATCTCGCCATCAACGTGATGGAGCGCACGCTGCGCCCGACCCGGAACCTCAATGAAGTCGGCCTGTTCACGCGCTGGATCGAGGGCCTGCCCGTCGACGTCGTCAGCCAGCGCCCGAAGCTGGCCGTCCTCGGCGCATGGGCCTATGCCCTTACCGCCCGGCCGGACCAGGCGACAGCCCTCATCGCCCGGATGGAAAGCGGCGGCGCCAGCGACCGGCACCGCGCGCGCATTATCCTCGCCAATGGCATGATCGCCGTCCAGCGTGACGATCAGGAAGCTTGCCGCGCCGCAATCGCCCCACTCATGACCGGGCGTCTGGCCAACGCCCAGCTGGAGCACATCCGGCTTGGCCTGGTGATCGGCGTTCTGGCGCGGCAGGGGCATTATGCGGAAGCGCGGGCCGAGGCCCGGAACATCATGACCCGCGACAATCACGAACCGTCGCTGATCGCGCGCAACGCGGCGGTCATGGTGGAGCTGGTTCAGGGAAACTTCCTGGAAGCCCAGCGCCTCACGGCGCCCCTGCTCGCTTTGGCCGAGGGCGCCCACGGCCCGCGCTCTCTCAGCGCCTGCATGATCGCGGCGACGATGGCCGAGATCGCATATGAATTCGATGACACGGCCGGGGTCGGCGAATTGCTGGCGCGGCGCATGGACATGCTGCGCTTTTCCGTTCCGGCCTGCGCCATCGCCGCGGCGCTGTGTGTGGCGCGGCTGCAGGCCATCCACGACTCGCCCGCCATAGCCGCGAGCTATCTCGCCGCCAGGACGGAGCACTTTCGCGCGCGCGGGCTTGAGCGCGGCGTGGCGCTGATGGTCGCCGAGCAATTGCGGCTTGAACTGGATAGCGAGGCCTGGCGCCAGGGCGACTGGCGCAAGGCCGGCGTCCTGCTTCAGGAACTTGAGGAACTGGATCGCCGCCATGCGGGCAACCGGGTGCTCGACAGGGAAATCCGGGCCATTGCGGCGCTTTCCAGGGCGCGGCTGGCGCGGGCCCGCGGCGAAGGAGACGCCGCCCTGGAAGCGCTCGACGCGGTGGACGCGGTGGCCGGCCAGTTGCGGCGCGGGCAACTGGCTGTCACCGCCCGCGTCGTGCGCGCCCTGGCGCTCGCTGACCTGGAGCGGGACGACGAAGCCGCCGCCTGCCTGACCGCCGCCCTGGGCAGCGGATATGAGCTGGGCCTTGTCAGAACATTCCTTGATGAGGGGGAGCCGCTGCGCCAGTTGCTCGCCAGCCTGCCAAAACCAGGCGACCGGGCCCTGCAGGCGTACCGGCGCCAGCTGCTGGCGCGTCGCTTCGCCGGCGCCGGGGAGGACGCGCCGCTGGCCGGGGCCGGGCGCGCTGGCGGGGACCGCAAGAGCGCCGCCGCCCTGACCCCGCGGGAGGCGCAGATTCTCGATCTGCTGGAACAGGCGATGCCCAACAAGCGGATTGCCCAGGCCCTCGATATCAGCGCCCAGACGGTGAAGTGGAACTTGCGCAACATCTTCATGAAGCTCGGCGTATCCACCCGCTACGAAGCCATCCTGGCCGTCCGCGAACGGAGCAAACAGGGCGCGCGGCCGGGTTCGCCCTGAACGCGCCACTTCCCCGCGCCCATCGCCCCCGCGCTTTGCTGCCGCCGTTCGCTCCCCACCCATTTGGTGGGGGATTTTTTGCGGCCAATCCCACCCATCATGACCAGGTTACACCAGGCCCTGAACTGACGACCCTGCGCCCATGAACCGTCCGCGCGCCCTCCGCCGCGCGCTCATTTCGGGCCAGGAGTTCACGATGACACAGAAAGTCTGCATCGCCGGCGTCGGCATGATCCCGTTCACCAAGCCCGGCGCCAGCGGCTCCTATGTGAAGATGGGCGCGGAAGCGGTGCGCGAGGCCCTGAAGGACGCCGGCGCCAGCTATGACCTGATCCAGCAGGCCTTTGTCGGTTACGTCTATGGCGACTCAACCTGCGGCCAGTCGGCGCTGTATGAGGTCGGCCTGAGCGGCGCGCCGATCGTCAACGTCAACAATAACTGCTCCACCGGCTCCAGCGCGCTGTTCCTTGCCCGCCAGGCGGTTGAAAGCGGCGCGGTGGACTGCGCCCTGGCGCTGGGCTTCGAACAGATGCAGCCTGGCGCGCTGAAGTCCCACTGGGATGATCGCCCGCCGGCCATGGCCAAGGGCGCGCCGATCGTCGCGGAGCTGACCGGCGACGTCACCGGCATCCCGGGAGCCCTGCGGATGTTCGGCGGCGCGGGCCGCGAGCACATGCAGAAGTACGGCACCCGGATGGAGACCTTCGCGGCGATCCGCGCCAAGGCGAGCCGGCACGCCGCCAACAACCCGCTGGCTATCTTCCGCAAGGTCGTCACCACGGACGACGTCATGAACGACCAGGTGATCTGGCCCGGCGTGATGACGCGCCTGATGGCCTGCCCGCCCACCTGCGGCGGCGCCGCGGCCCTGGTGGTGTCGGAAAGCTTTGCCCGCAAACATGGCCTGCGCACCGACGTGGCCATCCTCGCCCAGTCGATGACGACAGACCGCCAGATCACCTTCGACCCGCCGTCGATGATCCAGATGGTCGGCTTCGACATGGCCCGGCGCGCCGCGAACGAGGTCTATGAGAAAGCTGGCGTCGGCCCGCGCGATATCCGCGTCGCCGAGATGCACGACTGCTTCGCCCACAACGAGCTGCTCACCTATGAAGCGCTGGGCTTCTGCGGCGTCGGCGGCGCGGAAAAATTCGTGATGGACGGCGACAACACCTATGGCGGCCAGGTCGTCACCAACCCGTCCGGCGGCCTGCTCTCGAAGGGCCACCCGCTCGGCGCCACCGGCCTCGCCCAGTGCTACGAGCTGACCCGCCAGCTGCGCGGCGCCGCGCAGGCCACCCAGGTGGACGGCGCGCAGATGGCGCTTCAGCACAATCTTGGCCTTGGCGGCGCCTGCGTCGTCACCCTTTACGGCCGCAACTGAGCAAAACCACGCGCACAAAAACCACGCGTAACAGCATCAACCGGAGGACATAATTTGCCCGACAGAAGTCTGATTGGTCGTTCGCTCGGCGAGACGACAGTCGAAGTCGAAAAAGGCCGCCTGCGTTTCTTCGCCAAGGCCATCGGCGAAACCGATCCCGTCTACACCGATGAGGCGGCGGCGAAAGCGGCCGGCTACAAATCCCTTCCCGTTCCGCCAACATTTCTGATGTGCCTCGGCGGCGAAGGCCGGGACCTCGAAGAACAGTTGAAGATCTATGACTTCGAAGTCGCCCGGATCCTGCATGCTGAACAGGCGTTCGACTACCACAAGCCCGCGGTTGCCGGAGATGTGCTGACCTTCAGCACCTCCGTCGCAGATGTTTACGAGAAGAAGGGCGGCGCTCTCCAGTTCGTTGTCACCCAGACCCGGGTCACCAATCAGGATGGCGAGCATATCGCTGACGTCCGCAGCGCCGTCGTGCAGCGTTAAGGAGCCGCGTCATGACCCAGGTTCAATATTCCAGCGTCAATGTCGGCGACGAAATCCCGCTGCTGAAGGAAAAGCCCGTCAGCCGCTTCACGCTGGCGCTCTACGCCGGCGCCTCCGGCGATCACAACCCGATCCACATCGATCTGGATTTCGCCCGCAAAGCGCGCATGCCGGATGTGTTCGCCCACGGCATGCTGTCGGCCGCCTATCTCGGCCGCCTGCTGACCAACTGGGTTCCGCAGCGACAGATCCGCAATTTCTCGATGCGGTTCACCGGCATCACCCAGCTCGGCCATGTGCCGACATGCACCGGAAAGATCGTCGAGAAGTTTGAGGCCGACGGCGAAAAACGCGTCCGCCTGCAAATTCGCTGCAGCAACCAGTACGGCGAAGAAAAACTGGCCGGCGAAGCCATCGTCGCCCTGCCCTGATCCGCCGTCATCTCACATACACTGGACGTTGAAAGACTTGTCATGAGAAAGCTTGAAGGTAAGGTCGCCCTTGTCACCGGCTCCGGTCGCGGCATTGGCCGCAGCGTGGCGCACCAGCTCGCCGCCTACGGCGCAAAAGTCGTGGTGAACGATCTCGACGCCGGCCCGGCTGACGAGGTTGTCCGCGAGATCCGCGCCCAGGGCGGCGAAGCCGTCGCCTGCGTCGGCAGCGTCACGGCCGTCGACTTCGCCGACCGTTTCGTCCGCACCGCGATCGAAAACTACGGCGCCATCGATATCATCATCAACAACGCCGGCTACACCTGGGACAACGTCATCCAGAAGATGAGCGACGAACAGTGGTACGCCATCATTGACTGCCATCTGACGGCGCCGTTCCGCATCCTGCGCGCCGCACAGCCGGTCATCAGCGCCCAGGCCAAGAAAGAGGCGGCTGAAGGGCGTGAAGTCTTCCGCAAGGTGGTCAACATTTCCTCGGTGGCCGCTGGCGGCAATGCCGGCCAGACCAACTACTCGTCCGCGAAGGCCGGCATTATCGGCATGACCAGGACCCTGGCCCGCGAGTGGGGTCGCATGAAGGTCAACGTCAACGCGGTGGCTTTCGGCCACATCGAAACCCGCCTGACCCAGGCGCTCGCCGGCGGCGCCAGCAAGACCGTCAACATCGAAGGTCGCGAGATCAAGGTCGGCATCCAGCAGGCGATGATCGACGCAGCCGCCTCGGTGATCCCGCTTGGTCGTCCCGGCACGCCGGACGAGGCCGCCGGCTCGGTGGTCATGCTTTGCCTGCCCGAGGCCAACTACGTCTCCGGCCAGACCGTCGTCTGCGGCGGCGGCTTCGGCAGCCTCTGACACACGGCCGGGTCTGGGTTCACGAAGCCCCAGACCCGGCGCTCCGCTGACCTGCCCCCGACCTGGCGGCCCGGATCGGGCGGCCCTTTGCACAAACCGCATGAGAACCCAGATGCTGGAAAATTATCACGCGCCATGGATGACGGATGACATCCAGCTGTTCGCCAATGAAGTGCGGCGTTTCTCCCGCGATACGCTTGCGCCGCGCGAGGAGCAGTGGCGCCAGCAGCATCAGGCGGACCGCGAGTCCTGGCGCGCCTGCGGCGACATGGGCCTTATCCTGCCCGACATTCCAGAAGAATACGGCGGTTCAGGCGGCACGCCGGCGCATGTGGCGGCGCTTATCAGCGAATTCAGCTATGCCGGCGTCTCCGGCCTTGGCCTCGGCATCAATCACATCGTCGGCCATTACATTCTCTCTGACGGCACCGAGGCGCAGAAACGCCGCTGGCTGCCGAAGATCGCCTCTGGCGAGGTCATCTGCTCGGTGGCGATGACCGAGCCGGGGACGGGTTCCGACCTCCAGGCGGTGCGCACGCGGGCGGTTCGCGACGGCGACAATTACATCGTCAGCGGCGCCAAGACCTTCATCACCAATGGGCAACTGAGCGACATGGTCGCGGTGGTCGCCAAGACCGACCAGGGCGCCGGCGCGCGCGGCGTGTCGCTTCTGCTGGTCGACACGAAGCTGCCCGGCTTCCGGCGCGGCCGTTGCCTCGACAAGGTCGGCCTGCAGTCGTCGGACACCTCCGAGATGTTCTTCGATGACGTTGTGGTTCCTGCCGACTGCCTGCTTGGCGGCGTTGAAGGCCAGGGCTTCTTCACGCTGATGAAGCAGCTGCCCTATGAGCGCGCCCAGATCGCCATCGCCGCCGCCGCCCAGATGGAGCGCGCCCTCGCCCTCACCCTGGAATACACCCGCGAACGGCAGGTTTTCGGCAAACCGGTTCTGGATTTCCAGAACACCCGCTTCAGCCTGGCCGACGTCAAGGCAACGGTTCTGGCGTCGCGCACGTTCTGTGACCACATCATCCAGCAATGGGTGGAAGGAAAACTGGATTCAGCGCTCGCTTCCCTTGGAAAATTCTGGCTAACTGAGCGTAATAGCGAAGTGCTCGACCGCTGCCTCCAGTTCTTCGGCGGCTACGGTTACATGAACGAGTACCCGATCGCCCGCATGTGGGCGGACGCCCGCGTCGCCCGCATCTATGGCGGCGCCAATGAAATCCAGCGTGAGCTGGCCGGTCGTTCGCTCTGATCTTCAGGCGACGGTCAGGTGAATGACAGCAGCGGCCCATCGCGTGATGCGAACAGATGGATGCCAGCCGCTCGCGAACCGTCATGCGAAACAATGCGTTAGAGCGAGGCGCGGCTCCACATGAACGCATCTCGCTCCAAATAACCAGAACCCGGAGGAGCGCATGTACATCACCCAGGGCCTGCACCGGCAGATACAGGCCAAACCTGACGTCATCGCCATCCGCGGGCCGGACGGCGCCGTGACCTACGCCCAGTTGGGCGACCGCGTCGCCCGGCTGGCGGCGGCGCTGAAAGGCATCGGCGTCGCCTCCGGAGACCGGGTGGCGATGCTGTCGCTGAACTCCAGACGCTACATTGAGTATTATCTCGCCGTTCCATGGGCCGACGCGGTATTGGCGCCGGTCAACACGCGCTGGAGCGAAGCAGAAATCGTCTACTCCATGGACGACTGCGAACCCGCCGTGCTGATCGTCGACGACACCTTCACGGACATGGGGCGGAAAGTCGCCGCCTCGGCGCGCACGGTGCGCACGCTCATCTATGCCGGCAACGGCGAAACCCCGCCCGGCATGCTCAGCTATGAGGCCCTGATCGCCGCCGCCGCCCCCGTGGCCGACGCCCGCCGCAGGGGCGACGCGCTGCTTGGCGTGTTCTACACCGGCGGCACGACCGGCTTCCCCAAGGGGGTCATGCTCAGCCACAACAACATCGCTTTCTCGACGCTCGCCGCCCTCAACAATGGCAGCTATGGCGGGGACGCCACCTTCCTGCACGCCATGCCGATGTTTCATCTGGCGGACTATGCCGGCATGTGCGCCCTCTTCCTCAGCGGCGGCAGCCACGTGGTGATGCCGGCCTTCACGCCAGGCGACACCCTGGCGGCGATCGCCCGGGACGCCGTCACCGACATCATGCTGGCGCCAACCATGCTCCAGATGGTGCTGGACTGGCGTGATCGCGATCCGGCGGCGGCGGCGCTTGATCTCACCTCCCTGCGCAGCGTCACCTATGGCGCCTCGCCCATAACCCCGGCATTGCTGGACCGCGCCCGCGCCGCTTTCCCGTCAGCGGGGTTCATGCAGGGCTATGGCATGACCGAGCTGTCGCCCATCGCCACCACGCTGGGGCCCGACTGGCATACGCAGGAGCATCAGAAAACCGGCAAGATGTATTCAGCCGGGCGGCCGGGGCTTTGCATGGAAGTCCGCATCGTCGATCCGGATGACAACGAGGTTCCGCGCGGAACGGTTGGCGAAATCGTGGTGCGCGGCCCCAATGTGATGCTGGGCTACCTGAACAAGCCGGCCGAAACCGCCGAGGCCCTGCGCAACGGCTGGATGCATACCGGAGACGGCGGCTACATGGATGCGGACGGTTTCGTCTACGTCTGCGACCGGCTCAAGGACATGATCGTCAGCGGCGGCGAGAATGTCTATTCGGCGGAGGTGGAAACCGCCATTGCCAGCCATCCGGCCATCGCGCAGATCGCCGTCATCGGCGTTCCCAGCGAAAAATGGGGCGAGCAGGTCCACGCGGTGATTGTGCTCAAGCCCGGCGCCGATGCGAGTGGCGAGGAGATTGTCGCGCACTGCCGCACCCGCATCGCCGGCTACAAATGCCCGCGCAGCGTGGAGTTCCGTGAAGCCCTGCCTCTATCCAGCATTGGCAAGGTGCTGAAAACCGAGCTGCGCAAGCCGTACTGGGAAGGGCGCGCGCGCGGCGTCGCCTGACCTGGACTGGCGCGCCCGGCAACATCAGCGCCGGGCGCGCGACCCGTTTCCGGGCGTGGCGGCCAGCCCGCCGGCGCGCCCATTGTGCAGGTCCAGCGCCCAGCGCAAGGTCACTGGCAGCGGCGTCCACCACCCGGTGCGCAATCCCGCCTCCCGCAAGGCGGCCGCGGTCCAGGTGTTGCAGCCGGCCAGCATGTTGAAGGCGCCGGTCGCCTCGAAGAATCCGTCGTCAGGGCCGTAGGACAAACCGGCGAGCGCAACGGGTTTGCCGCCGTCACGGCGAAAGGATTGCTCGATGAACCCCAGCAACCGCTCATAGCTGGCCCGGTCGAGATTGTAGCTGCGCATCGGCGCGCCATCGCCGGCCAGCCGGCTGCGAATTTCCACGTGCAGCACCGAGCTGTCGCGCGTCAGGGAGCGGAGCACCGGCAGGGGCTTCAGATCAGCCCAGGTGGGCGTTTCCGTATAAAAGCTGCGTCCGCCCCAGCCGATCACCAGCCAGCGGGCATGGGGATGGTTGAGGGGAAGGCTGGCGTCGGCGAGAAAGCCAAAACGCGCCGCGATCTCCGCGTCGAGCGGAATCGCCACGTCGGTATGAATGAGGTTGCCCAGCACGGCGACCGGGTGCGTTTCTGGCCCCGACGTCTCCGGCTGCCCGGCCCCGCGCGGCGCAACCACCCCCAGAACCAGACAGACCAGGAAAATCAGCCCGCCGGCGATCGCCAGTCTGGACGTTGTGCGCAACATGCTGGGCCCGCTTCCCGCTGAAAATGACTGGATGCCAGAATGCCACGATACAATGTCACGATTCCGGGCGCCCAGATAAAGTCATCAGGCAGCGCAAGGGCTTCTGGCGATGCGCCCACGGCGTGACCTGCGCCCGGAAGCTTGCAGGCCGGGCGGCGTTCATCATTGCTTAAACATTGACGGGGACAACGGACGCCCATCCGGCGGGCATGCGGCGGCAGAACGCCGCAGACCCGTTGCGACGCTACCTTACCCTTCGTAAGTACAGGCGGATGATCCGGACGCGCCTCTCAATTCTCAGCGTGATGCTGCTGCTCCTGGTGGGAATTATATTTCCGTCAGCGCAGTATCTTGCGCCTGCCCTGGCCCAGGCCAGCACAGCGCATCGCCTGACGACTGCGCCCCCGGCGCCGGATGCCCGTCCCCTGCTGAACGTCGCGCGGGTTGTGACCCCGGCGCTCTACTCCAGCCGGATTCAGGTGCTTGAGAAAGCCCGGGGCGACATTCCGGAGCGTTATGTGGAGTCGCGGCATTATTGCCCCGACCCCGGTGGCCCGGACCTGATTTTCTGCCAGCCCGCGCCGGTGATCACGCCGTTTGTTTTCCAGGCTCCCGCGCCCCAACTGCAAAGCCGGCGCCCCTCAGGCCTCCAGTACCCGCAAGAGCGTCCGCCAAGGGCCTGATGCCCGCCGCGCCGGCCAGGTCGCACGCGCCAGACGCGCGTCGCGCCGCCTCGCCGTCCGCCCGCACAGCATCAACCCGACAATTCTCCCTGTATCCGGTCGCCCGCCCGGCGCGCCACGTCCCCGCTTTCGGGAATGCTGGCGCTGTCCCGGCCCGTCGCGGCGATCGTCAAGGACGGACGGACAGTCTCATGAAGATCAACGCCTCGCGCACCCGCCTCGCCAGCTATGGCGCGCCCTGCCTCGCCATCGCCCTCGCACTGGCCACAGCCGCCTGCGACCAGCCACAGGCCAGCGCCAACTCCGGCGCCGCCACCACGACGGCGCCGGAAATCTCCTTCATCACGGTCAGGCAGGAGCCGGTTCCGCTGGTCCGCGAGTTGCCTGGTCGCGTCACGGCGCGCGGCGTCGCCGAGGTGCGCGCCCGCGTCAGCGGCCTCGTGGTCAAGCGCGCTTTCGAGCAGGGCAGCAAGGTCAATGAGGGCGACCTGCTCTACAAGATCGACCCCGCCCCCTACCAGGTTGAGCTGGCCCGCAGCGACGCGGCGCTGCATCGGGCTGAAGCCAGCCTGGTGCTGGCGAAGCAGCAGGCCGAACGCATGAACACGCTGCTGGCGCGCCATATCGCCAGCCAGGCGCAGTACGACGCCGCGATCGCCGCCCAAAAGCAGGCGGAGGCTGAAGTGGCCGGCGCCCGCGCCGCCCGCGACGGCGCGCGGCTTAACCTGGACTACACCAACGTCCGCGCCCCCATCTCCGGCCGCATCGGCCGGGCGCTGCTGACCGAGGGCACGCTGCTCGACACAGCCAGCAGCGGCGTGCTGGCGACCATCCAGCAGATCGATCCGATCTACGTCGACATCACCCAGTCGGTCGGCGAGCTGAACAAGCTGCGCCGCGACCTCGCCAGCGGCGAACTGGCCCACCTGGAAGACAACGGCGCCAATGTCGAGCTGATCATGGATGACGGCAGCATCTACGCCCATAACGGCCGCCTGCTGTTCTCTGACGTTACCGCCGACCCTGGCACCGGCCAGGTGACCTTGCGCGTGCTGATGCCGAACCCGGAGAACGAGCTGTTCCCCGGCATGTATGTTCGCGCCCGCCTCGCCCAGGGCATCGACGCCGACGCCATCGCCGTGCCGCAACAGGCCGTGCACCGCAGCAATGACGGCCGCGCCGAGGTCTGGGTGGTGAAGCCCGACAACAAGGTCGCGCTGCAGCCCGTCGAAGTGGGCCAGGTGGTCAGCGGCTCATGGCTGGTCAACGCCGGCCTGAAGCCTGGCGAACGCGTGGTGGTTGAGGGCTTCCAGAAGATTTCCGCCGGCATGGAAGTGAAGCCCGTGGCCCTGCCCCCGGCGGCCCGGCAGGCCAGCCTTTCCGGCCCCAATCGCGCACCCGGCGCGGCGCAGGACGCCCGCGGGCTCTGACCGCGCCAGCCGCAGACGTCACAACCGTCGCCGCCCGGTCCCGCCTGATGGCTGGCGGGACGGCGCCTGTCGCCCGCCAGTGGCCACGCGCTCCGTCATCTTCGCGCGCTGGCAGGCTGGCTGGCGCCCATGACCGTCATCGCCGTCGCCTTTCGCCGTCCCGCCTCCAGGCCGCCGCCTGGCGGCGGTGGACGCGGGAGGCTTCGCCCGATGTCGCCGTTGCCTGTGACGCCGCATCGCGGACCGGGCGACGAACCGAATTGAGAACCCGACCTCATGGCTCGCTTTTTCATTGACCGGCCGATTTTCGCCTGGGTCATCGCCTTTTTCATCTGTCTTGGCGGCGTGCTCGCCATTCCCAATCTGCCGGTGGCGCAATATCCCATCATCGCGCCGCCTTCGATCGCCCTGTCGACCGCCTTCCCCGGCGCGCCGGTGGAGAGCCTCTACACCAGCACGACGCGCCTCATCGAAGATGAGCTGAACGGCGCCGCCAATATCCAGAGCTTCGAATCCGCGACGGACTCCTTCGGCGTCATCGAGATCAACGCCACCTTCGCGCCGGGAACCGATCCGAACAACGCCTCGGTCGAGGTGCAGAACCGCCTGAAGCGCGTCGAGGCGCGGCTGCCGGCGGAGGTGCGCCAGCAGGGCATCCTGGTTGAGGAAGCCTCCGCCGCCACGCTGCAGATCATCACGCTGGAATCCACCGACGGCTCGATGGACGAGATCAGCCTCGGCGACTTCCTGATCCGCAACGTCATCAACGAAATCCGCCGCATCCCCGGCGTCGGCCGCGCCACGCTCTATTCCACCGAGCGTTCGCTGCGCATCTGGATTGATCCGGACAAGCTGCGCGGCCTGTCGCTCAACGCTGCCGACGTCACCAAAGCGATCGGCAACCAGAACGTCCAGGTCGCCTCCGGCGCCGTCGGCGCCCAGCCGAGCCCGGCGACCCACAAGGTCAACTTCCCGATTATCGTCAAGGGCCAGCTGACAACGCCGGAAGCGTTCGGCGCCGTGGTGCTGCGCGCCAATCCCGATGGCTCGACCGTGCGGCTGCGCGACGTGGCCCGCATCGAACTTGGCGGCGACGACTACAAATTCACCACCCGGCTGAACGGCGGCGAGGCCGCCGGCATTTCCGTGACGCTGGCGCCGGACGGCAATGCGCTGGAAACCGCGAAAGCCATCCGCGCCACCATGCAGGAGCTGTCGCAGTTCTTTCCGGACAATGTGAAGTGGGACATTCCCTATGACATTACCCCGGCGGTGGAGGCGTCGCTTGAAAAGGTGCTGATGACGCTCGTCGAGGCCGTCGTCCTAGTCTTCATCGTCATGTTCCTGTTCCTGCAGAACATCCGCTACACGCTGATCCCCACCATTGTCGTGCCCATCGCTTTGCTGGGCACAACGATGGTGATGATGCTCGCCGGCTTCTCGATCAATGTGCTCACCATGTTCGGCATGGTGCTGGCCATCGGCATTCTCGTGGATGACGCCATCGTGGTGGTCGAGAACGTCGAGCGCATCATGAACGAGGAGGGCCTGTCGCCGAAGGAGGCGACCCGCAAGGCCATGAGCCAGATCACCGGCGCCATTATCGGCATCACCCTGGTGCTCACCGCCGTGTTCATTCCCATGGCGTTTTTCCCGGGCTCGGTCGGCATCATCTACCGCCAGTTCTCCGTGACCATGGTGACGTCGATCGCCTTCTCGGCGCTGCTCGCCCTGACGCTGACGCCGGCCCTGTGCGCCACGCTGCTCAAGCCGGTTGCCAAAGGACATGGCCATGCCAAAGGTGGCTTTTTCGGCTGGTTCAACCGTCAGGTTGACCGGGTCACCGCCGGCTATGGCGCCGGCGTGGCGCGCCTGCTGAAACGCTCCGGCCGGGTGATGGTGATCTACCTGATCCTGCTCATGGGCCTCGGCTACGCTTTCGTGCGCATGCCGGAAGGCTTCCTGCCGCTCGAGGACCAGGGCTTTTTCACTGTCGACATCCAGACGCCGCCCGGCTCCTCCTTCAACCGCACCCTCACGGCGGTGAAGAAGGTGGAGGAGCATCTGATGGCCCAGCCAGGCGTCGCCAGCGTCACCATTGTCAATGGCTTCTCGTTCTCCGGCCAGGGCCAGATGACCTCCCAGGCGTTCGTGACGCTGAAACCCTGGAAGGAGCGCGACGCGGCCAGTTCGGCGAAGAGCCTTGTCGATGGAACCAACCGGGCGCTCGCCTCCTACAAGGACGCGGTGATCCAGGCGCTGGAGCCGCCGCCGATCGACAATCTGGGCAATGCCTCGGGCTTCAGCCTGCGCCTTCAGGATCGCGGCCAGAAGGGCTATTCCGCGTTGATGGCGGCCCAGGAACAGCTGTTGTCGCTGGCCCGCAAAAGCCCGATCCTGCGCAACGTCTATGTGGAGGGGTTGCCGCCGGCGCCCCAGGCCGAGCTGGTGATTGACCGCGAGAAGGCCGCCGCGCTGGGCGTCAGCTTCGAGGACATCAACAACACCATCCAGGTCAATCTGGGCTCGGTCTACGTCAACGACTTCCCCAACCGGGGCAAGATGCAGCGCGTCATTGTCCAGTCCGCCGAGTTGCAGCGCCTCAACCCCTCCGACATCCTGAACTATGGCGTGAAAAACGCCCAGGGCGCGATGACTCCGGTCTCGTCGTTCGCGGAACTGAAATGGAGCATGGGACCGGCGCAGATCGTCGGTTTCAACGGCTACCAGTCGGTGCGCTTCACCGGCGAGCCCGCCCCCGGCTACACCTCGGGCCAGGCCATCGCCGAGATGGAGCGGCTGATGAAGGAGTTGCCGCGCGGCTTTGGCTACACCTGGACCGGCCAGTCGCAGCAGGAAAAGGAAGCCGGATCGCAGGCGACCCTGCTGCTGCTGCTGTCGATCGTCATCGTCTTCATGTGCCTGGCGGCGTTGTATGAAAGCTGGTCGATCCCGTTCGCGGTGATGCTGGTCATTCCGCTCGGCGTCGTCGGCGCCGTGCTGGCGGTCAACCTGCGCGGCATGCCCAACGACGTTTATTTCAAGATCGGCCTGATCACTATCATTGGCCTCTCGGCCAAGAACGCGATCCTGATCGTGGAATTCGCCAAGGAACTCTGGAAGCCTGGCGTATCGCTGATTGACGCCACGGTGGAGGCGGCCCGGCTGCGCTTCCGCCCCATTGTCATGACGTCGCTGGCCTTCATCTGTGGCGTCATTCCGCTGGCCATCGCCACCGGGGCCGCCTCGCAAAGCCAGCAGGCGATCGGCACGGGCGTGATGGGCGGCATGATCACCGCGACCGTGCTGGCGATCTTCTTCGTGCCGGTGTTCTTCGTGGTGGTGATGCGCCTGTTCGACCGCAAGAAAGATGCGCCGGATGAAGCCGCCCCGACGCAGGCCGAAACCGCGCCACAGCATGCGCCCTCCAACGGCGGCGCTGTCGTCGTCCCGGGTGCTGGCGCGGAACGCTGACGCCAGAAGCGTGGTCCGGCCTTGCCGGGCCACGCCGCCTGCTTCGGGACGTGCAATTGCAGCTCATGCCTTGCGTCGCCTGGGGCAAGCTGCCCTGGTTTCCTTACTTCAGGCAGTTCTGGCCAGTCGGCGGTTCCGGCTGACCGGAAACGTACTAGAAGCAGGTAATGACGCTGCGGGCGATCGCCCCCTGCTTCAGCTCCTGATAGGCTTCATTGATCTGCGAAATATTGATTTCACGCGAAATCAGGTCATCCAGATTCAGCCGGCCCTGCAAATACAGCTCGGCATACATGGGAATGTCGTGCTTGATGTTGGTCGAGCCCATGACCACGCCGCGCACGCCGCCCTGGTTGGCGATAAGCTCGGCCAGCACATCAATGCTGATTTTTCCGCCAGGCTTGTGCAGGCCGATCATATAAGCCTCGCCGCCCTTGCGCAGCATGCGGATCGCCTGCTCGGACGTCTGTTGCAATCCAATAACCTCGAACGCGTGGTCAACGCCGCCATCGGTCAGGGCCCGCGTCGCCGCGACAGGATCGCCGGCGCCGGCGTTGACGAAATCCGTGGCGCCAAACCGGCGCGCCAGCTCTTCCTTCGCCGGCTGCAGGTCGATGGCGATAATCCGCGCCGCGCCCGCCAGCTTCGCGCCCGATATGACATTGAGACCGACGCCGCCAACGCCGATGACGGCAACAGTGTCTCCCGGCCGCACGCCAGCGGTATTGATGGCGGCGCCGATGCCGGTGATGCAGCCGCAGCCAAGGATCGACGCCTGCGGAAACGGCAGGGCCTTCGGCACTTTGGCGAGCTGGTTTTCATGCACAAGGGCATATTCGGCGAAGGCGGCGGTGCCGAACACCGGGGTGAGCGGCTGGCCATCGCGGGAAAGGCGCTGCGGTTCGTCCGCCGTCCGCAGTGTCGCTTCAGGATGGGCGCATTGGTAGGTCCTGCCGGCAAGACAGGCCTTGCACTGTCCGCAATACTGGATCAGCGAGCCGACGACATGATCGCCCACGGCGAATTCACGCACATCGGGGCCAACCTCCCTGACGACGCCGGCCAGTTCATGGCCCAGCACCGCCGGAAGGGCGACGCCAAAATTGTTTTCGGCAAAGTGAAGGTCGGAATGGCAAAGGCCAGACGCCTTTACTTCAACCAGGACCTCCCGCCCCCGGGGCGCATCAACCTCAATGTCCTCCACATCAAATATTCCGTTGAGCGCATTGAGTACAGCCGCCTTCATCTTCATGAGCGTTCTCCCGGTATTATTGTGAAGGCATGCTAGAGCGGGAATTTCCGACTGTCAGCCTCGAAAACGGCAACGTGAGCCTTTTCCTGGCGCCCTCATCTCACGACAGCGGATCGACGGCGCCGCCAGGCAAAATGGCGGCCAATGGCGGAAGGCGCGCGGCCAGCCCAACGGCAATGCCGCGCCGCGAAAATCTCCAGCCAGGCCTGGCGCAACTAATCATTGGCGCGTCGTGAATTCCGGGTTCAACGCCGGCAACGCCGTCGCGGCGCCGGCCCGCGTCGTCGCCCCGGCATGACGGCATGCGTCGATCGCCTTTGCCAGCGCGGCCCCATCCGCCTGGGTCCAGGTTTCGTCGCCATGGAACAGGGCGCGCTCCAGCCTTGCCAGCGGCGGCGCCATCGGTGAACCCCGGCGCAACGCCAGCGCCTCCTCGCGCGGCAGCCGCGCAAACCAGGTTGTCAGCGCCTCCCAGGTATCCGCGGCGTTTCCAGCGCCGGCGACGCGGATCGCGGCGCCACGGGCCCATGCGGCGCTGGCGATGCGGCGGCTGCGCCAGCCCTGCCAGGCTCGCCAGAGGCGCGGGACCAGCAGCAGGCCGGCGACAGCCACGAGAATGACGCCAGCCATGGTCGCCAGAGCCTGTGGCGACGCCATGCGGGCCAGAAAACCCGTCGCGGTCGCGTGGCCCGACGCCGCGGCGCTCACCGTCACGTCGAGCCCAGGCAAGGTCAGGCTCCGCGCCGCGCGCTGCGCCGGATCCCACCAGGTCTGGACAAGCGCCGGCAAGGCATACCGCCCCGGCTTCTCGAAAACATAGGTGACCCTGTCGGTGCGTTTGCCGGTGACCTCGCCCCGATTGATCTGATCCTGGCTGGCGGGCGGATCGGCGTAGACGCGCACGCCCGCCGGGGCGACGAAATGAAAGTCGGTCATGGCCAACGCCGGCGTTCCATCCGCCTGCCGGCGGATGGTCCGGACGATTGCGCCGCCAGCCGCCACCGGTTTTGCCCCCCCGTCCGGGGACCAGTCCTGCCGGGCCTCGACGCGGCTGGAGACGAGAACCGGTCCCGACGCATCCATGCCCGGCGGCGCGCTGGCGTGGATGCGGGTCTCGGTTCCCCGCGCCTCTCCCACCGGATCGCCAGCGCGATCAAGCAGGGTGACGCGCGGCGGCGGAATGACGATGGCGCCGGCGCGACGCGGATAGACGACGAACGCGAAATCCTTGCCCACATAAGCCTGGCCGTCGATCTGGTCGCGCACCGTCAGCGCCTGGCTTTCAAACCGCATGACCTGGGCGCCGGGCGCTTCAGGCACGCTCACCAGCGGCGGGTACGCCATGTCGTCGGCGAACAGCACCCGCACGTGCAGACGAACCGGCTGGCCCACCATGACCGCGCCATCGGCGGGATCCAGCGTCGTGGAGACGCGCGGCGGCGCGTCCGCAAGAGCGGCAAGAGGAGCAAGAGCCGACAGAAACAGCCAGATCGCCAGCAGGACGGCCCTCATTTCCCGCCCCCTTCGCTGGCGTTGTTTTCACCCTGGCCGTCAAGCTGCCAGGCGAACCGCGCCCGCAGGAAGTCGGCTGGCTTTGTCTGGACCCGCTTCAGCCACAGGGCCTGCACCGCCTGGTCCGACATCCCCTGGCCAGGTTCCGCCGGGGTCTGCTCCCCACCCTTGCGGTTCTTGTCATAGACGATCGCATCGGGCGTTGATTCCGTCTGGTCCATCTCGCCGCCTTCGGTCTTGCGCAGGGCGGCGCGCGCCAGGGCAATGTCGCGATTGCGCCGCGCCTCGGGCCAGTCCGCTCGCAGGCCCAGCGCCTGGTCGAAGCTTTTCACCGCGTCGTCATACTGACCGAGCAGCACCAGGGCGTCGCCACGATTGAAAAAGCTCTCCGGCGTCTGTGGCGCGGCGAACGCCTGGGCAGCGCCCTTGAAATCACCATTGCGGTAAAGGGCGACGCCGCGCCAGAACGGGTCGTGGAACGCCGCCGCGGCGTCAGCCGGGCGGTTTTCGTGCAACAGCAGGCGGCCGCGCTGGTCTGGCGACAGCCACAGGTCGCGCCAGCCCACCCGCCAGCCGGCGACCATAAGGCCGGCCGCCAGCGCCAGCAGGACGCACAGATACGGGGCGGACGCCAGTCGCGACGCCCAGGCCGCAAGACGCCTCATGACAGCACCCATCCACGACGGAACCAGAGAAGGGCCAGCAGCGCCAGAGGAAACGCCAGCCAGTAGCCATCCTCGCGCCAGCGCTCGCCCTCGCCATGCGCCGCCCGGGCCACATCGCCCGCATCGAGGGCGCGAACTACGCTGGCGACGTCGCCCTGATCGATGGTCAACGGAACCAGTCGCGCGCCCACGGCGCGGGCCGCTTCGTCCATGTCCCGCATGTCGCGGCCGGGCGGGCGCAGGGCCAGCACGGTCACCGGCGCGCCGCCCGCGACGGCTTGCGCCGAAAGTTCATCGGCCAGCACCAGGATTGATCCCCCGTCCGGCGTCCCGGCAAGGGCGCGGTTGGCCAGCGCCAGCGCCCCGGTCAGATCATCGCCGTCTTTCGGCATGATCTGCGGGGAGATCGCCCTGGCCATCTCCAGCACCACGGCGCTGTCAGCGGTTGGCGGCAACACCAGATGGGCTGAACCCGCATAGGCGATCAGTCCCGTGGCGGCGCCCTCGCGCGCCGCCAGAATATCCGTGAGCTTCTGCAGGGCGCGGTCGAGCCGGGTTGGCGCCAGATCGCTCTCCTGCATCGACGGCGTCGCCTTCAACACCACGACCGCGGGCGGGCGCGCTGCGGCAAAGGGCGACGGCGCCCGCCGCCATGCCGGCCCGGCCACGGCAATGGCCGTGATGACGCTGGCGACCAGCCCCCATTCCACCGGCCCCATGCGGGCGCGACGATCGGCGCCAACGATCAGATGCGGCAGAAGCTCCGGATCGATCACGCCGCGCCACCGCCAGGCGGGATCGCCCACGTGACGCCAGGCCAGCCAGATGGCGATGGCCGGCAGGATCGCCAGCAACCACAGCGGCCGCATGAAGTGGAAATCCGACAGGGCGGCGATCATGATGTCGCCTCCCCCGCGACGGCGCGCGCGGGCCGCCGCCGGCGCGCCAGCAGCATCAGGCCCTGGGATACGATCCCGATGGCCAGGGCCGCGGCGAGCGGCATCCAGTAGATGTCCCGACGCGGGCGGAAGCTGACAGTGTCGATGCGCCTGGTTTCGATGGCGTCGAGCCGGTCGTAAATCTGTTGCAGACCGTCCCGGTCCATGGCGCGAAAGAACCCGCCGCCGGTTGTCGAGGCCACTTCCTTCAGGGCCGCCTCGTCCAGTTTGTCCTCCCCCGCCGCCTGCGGATCGCCGACGGCGACGGTGTGGATGACGATGCCCCGGTCGCGCGCCACCCGCGCCGCTTCGGCGGGCGGAACGCTGCTCATGGTGTCGTTGCCGTCGGTCAGCGCGATAATGGTGCGCGCCTTCACGGCGCTGTTGGCGAACAGGTTGACGCCCAGACCAATGGCGTCGCCGAGCGCCGTGCGCGGCCCCGCCATGCCGACGGCGACTTCCCCCAGCATGATGCGGCTGAGGTCCAGATCCGTGGTGAAGGGAACGAAGGTGAAGGGCGCGTCGCCAAACACCACCACGCCGACCCGGTCGCCCTTGCGGCGGGCCAGGAAGCCGTCGAGCACCTGCTTCACCGCCGTCAGCCGGTCCACTGTCTTGCCAGAGGCGTCGGTAAAGTCGCGTGTGTCCATGGAGCCGGAAAGATCGACCAGCAGCAACAGGTCGCGGGTCGGCTGCTCGCGATGTAGCGGCGGCTCGATCCACTGGGGCCGGGCCAGCGCGGCGATGCTCAGCAGCCAGATGAGGATGAGCGCCAGCAGCGGGCCGAGGGCGCGGCGGGTGACGCTGCCGCCGAAATGCGGTTCCTGACCGGTGATGCGGGCCAGCCGCTGCACGAACGGCGCCCGCAGGCCGGAGCGCGCCGAAACGTAAGGCGGCAGCGCCAGCCAGACCAGCAGCGGCGCCGGCGCCAGCAGCGCGAACCATGGATGGAGAAAGGACAGCATGCTCAGGCCTCCTTTCCGGACTGGCGGGATTTGCCGCCCTGCGCCCTGCGGGCGTGCAGCCAGCCCCTGGCGGCGGCGACAAGCGCCCCCGTGTGATCAGCGGACGGGCCGGCGGAAGCCAGATTTTCCAGGGCGTCCGGCAGGGCCGTGAACCGGGGCGGCTCGCGCCCCGCCGGCGTGGTCCGCGCCAGAAACTCCCTCCACGCCGCGCCGGTGAGGCGCGCCACCTCCCCGCGCCCGTAAACCACCAGGGCGGCCCGCTTCAGGATGCTGGAAACCGCCGTCTCCATCGCGGCGGCGTCTGGCCAGGTCCCGGCTGCGACGGCGTCCAGCTCGGTTGAGGCGCGCCGCAGAAAAGCATTGGCCTGGTAGCGGCGCAGGCAGCGCCACAGCGCCACGGCAAGCGCGGCGACCAGCGCCGCCGCCACGATCCAGACGCCGGGCGCCGGCGGCCACCAGGATGGAGGCGCCGTCAGGACGATATCGGCGAGATTGGCCAGGTCCGCAGTATGGGCAAGATCGACGGGAGCGGCGGCGGGAGCGGCGGCGGCGGGAGCGGCGGAAAGAGCGGCGGAAGAAGCGGAGGTCATGACGCTGGCCCCGCCGCTCTGGCGCCCATGCGCGCCTGATCCACGCGCCGGCCGATCAGTTCACGCAGCTGGGCCGCGACGTCCCGCGCCGTCGACAGCGGCAACACCGGAATGGCCCGGCGTCGCGACAGGGCGGCGAGGCTGGCCCGCCAGGCCGTCCGCTGGTCGGAAAAGCGCTGGCGCAGGGACGCCGATGACAGATCCACGTCGATGCGCGCATCGCCGGACCTGAACGTGGCGAAGCCGATGTCCGGCAGATCCTGCTCCAGCGGATCGGATATGAACATGGCGATGATGTCGTTGTGGACGCTCAGGCGGGACACCAGCTGGCGCGTCGTCGCGTCGGCGCCGGACATGTCCGACACCAGGCAGACAAGGCCATCGTGCGCCGTCATCCGCGCCGCCGCGGCCAGGGCGTCATTCAGCCTGGCGCCGTCGCCCTCCGCATGCGCGGCCCCGGCGAGCGCCGCGTTTTGCCGGGCGATTTCCCCGAGAATGCGCACCACGCCCTGGTCCCGGGATCGCGGCCGGATCGTCACGGTTTCCGTATCGCCAAACACGACGGCTCCTACCCGGTCGCCGAGCGACGTCACCCGCCACGCCGCCAGCGCCGCCGCTTCCGCCGCCGTCACCGATTTCATCGCCCGCCGGCTGCCGAAGAACATGGCGCTGCGCTGGTCGACAACCAGGATGACCGGGCGGTCGCGCTCCTCGGAGTAAACGCGGACGTGGGGAGAACCCAGCCGGGCCGTCGCCCGCCAGTCGATGGCGCGCACGTCATCGCCCTCAAAATAGTGGCGCAGCTCCTCAAAGTTCAGGCCCCGCCCGCGCAGCCGCGACGCATGCCGGCCAGCCAGCAGGCTGTGCACCGGCTGGCGCGGCAGAAAGCTGAAGCCGCGCGCCCGGTGCTTCAGGCGCAGCATTTCCTCCAGCGTGATGAAGACGCGGGCGCCCGTATCGGCCTTCACGGGTTTTCCACCGGGTTTCTCGCGCATCCGGGCCATGGCCTGCCCCTGTTCATCGTCAATGTCAGATCGCGGGCGTCATTTCGCCAGGATCAGATCGCGACAGCGACCTGCTTCAGCACCTCGTCCAGCACGGCGTCGACGCCGACCCCATCGGCGCCCGCCTCGTAGCTCAGCGACACCCGGTGACGCAGGCAGTCGTGGGCAATGGCCTGCACGTCTTCCGGCGTTACATAATCGCGCCCCTGCAGCCAGGCGCATGTGCGGGCGCAGCGGTCCAGCGCCAGGGTGCCGCGCGGGCTGGCCCCGATGGCAATCCACTTGCCAAGCTGGGCGCTGAAGCTGGCCGGGCGGCGCGTCGCCGCCACCAGCGCCACCATGTAATTCTCCACCACGTCGCGCACCGTCACCTGGTCAATGCCGGCGCGGGCGTCGAACACCGCCTGCTGCGGAACTGGCGGAGGCGAGGCGGCGGCGGCGGCTCCGGCGGCGCTCTCCGCCCGGACGAGGCGCATCACTTTGGCCTCGTCGGCGTCGGATGGATAGTCGATGCGCACGTGCATCAGGAAACGGTCCATCTGGGCTTCCGGCAGCGGATAGGTGCCTTCCTGTTCAATGGGATTCTGGGTCGCCAGCACCATGAACAGCGGCGGCAGGTCGTAGCGTTTGCCGGAGACGGTGACCTGCCGCTCCTCCATCGCCTCAAGCAGGGCCGACTGCACCTTCGGCGGCGCCCGGTTGATCTCGTCGGCCAGAACAAGATTGCCGAACACCGGGCCGCGCCGGAACTCGAACTGCCCGTCCGGCCGCAGTATTTCACCGCCGGTCACGTCGGAAGGCAGCAGGTCCGGCGTGAACTGGATGCGGCTGAAGTCAGACTCAAGATGCCGCGACAGGCTCTTGATCGCCCGCGTCTTGGCGAGACCAGGCAACCCTTCCAGCAGCACATTGCCGTTGGCCAGCAGCGCGATGATGATGCGCTCCACCACCGCCTCCTGGCCAATGATGTCGGCGCGCATGCGGGTCCGCAGGTTGGCGATGGCGTCGCGCGGGGCTGTTGCGGGCTGGTCCATGCGCTGTCTTCCCTTTGTTATTTATGTCGCCACCCGAATGACGCAGCGGAAGCCGACGTGGCTTGTCGAGGTGTCCACCGGCTCGGCGTGCCGGGCTGCGGGGCGATAGCGGCGGCAATAATTGGGGGCGCACAGGTGCGAACCGCCTTTCAGCACCCGCCGCGGGATGCGGATCGCCGGCTGGCGCGGGTCGTAGCTGTCGCTCTCCGGCCCGCCGCGGGGGTTCTGTGGCACGCAGCAGGCCTTGGGCGCATCGCCGGCGTGCCCCGTCGACCAGAAGTCCGCCGTCCACTCCCAGACATTGCCGATCATGTCGTAGAGGCCATAGCCATTGGCCGGGAACGCCCCCACCGGCGAGGTGCGGGCAAAGCCGTCTTCTTTCGTGTTTTCGTGCGGAAACGCGCCCTGCCAGGTGTTGGCCATATGCCGCCCCTCCGGCGTCAGCTCATCGCCCCAGGCAAACTCGCTGCCTTCCCGCCCGCCCCAGGCGGCGAACTCCCACTCCGCCTCCGTCGGCAGGTCCTTGCCCGCCCAGGCCGCATAGGCCAGCGCATCCGCATAGGCCACGTGCACCACCGGGTGATCATCCAGCCCCCTGATGGACGAGCCGGCGCCATAGGGTTTGCGCCAGGTGGCGCCGAACTGGAATTTCCACCACTGCGACCAGTCGCCGAGGTCCACCGGGCCGCCCGGCGGATTGAAAATCAGCGAGCCCGCCCGCAGCATGTGCGGCAGCGCGCCCGGATAGTCTTCGGGATTCGGCGCGACCTCGGCCACGGTGACATGGCCAGTCGCTTCGACGAAGGCGCGGAATTGCCGGTTGGTCACGGGCGTGGCGTCGATCCAGAACGGGTCCACCATGGCGCGATGGCCCGGCGCCTCCTCAGGGTAATGATGATCCGAGCCCATGCGGAAAGTTCCGCCGGGAATGTGAATCATTCCCTCCATCAGCGAATGTTCAGCCGGCTTGCCTGCATTAGTCATCAACGCTTTCCATCCCGAACGACATGCATTGGCGATCCCGCCTGATCAGGGCGCCGGCGGGAACACCGTCTTCCAGTCCTGCTTCATATCGACCACGGTCCAGCCGCGGGCTCCCGCTTCATCAAGCGCCTTGTCGAGCCTGCCGACAGGGGATTTGCGGTCATAGGCCCACTCGCGCGCGCCATCCGTATGGTGAACGAGAAGCCCAAGGCGTGGGCCGGCCCCGCCCGTCACATACTGCAACATCTGCAAATCGCCGTCAGAGTTGCCGAAGGCGAGAATGGGCCTGCGGCCGATGAACCGGTTGATGCCCACGGGCTTGCCCGGCCCGTCGTCAACGAACTCCACCTTCGCGGTCTTGTACAGCTCCGGCTTGCCGTCCTTGCCCATGCGGAAGGTCACGACGCCGGACGAACCAACCACCCGTTCCGGCGGCACCCCATAAACCTTGTCCGCAAACACCCGCATGAATTCCACGCCGCCGCCGGAAACGATGAATGTGCGGAAGCCGGCCTTGCCCAGCAAAGCCAGCAACTCCAGCTGCGGTTGGTAAACCATCCCGGTATAGGGGCGCTTTGTAACGGGGTGCCTTGCCGTCTTCAGCCAGTCATGGACGCGGCCGGCGAATTCTTCCGTGGTCATGTTGGCGTGGGTGACGGCGAGCGTTTGCAGCAACCCCTTGTGGTTGTCCGCCGCGAGGGCCTTCAGGTCCTTCGCCAGCACCGACCTGTAGGGCTCCTGCCGGGCGAGGGCCGGGCTTTCCTTCGCCTTCCGGGCGATCTCGTCGAAGGCGAACTGCGCCTGGAAATATACGGGCTTCTCGGCCCACAACGTGCCGTCATTGTCGAAAACGGCGATGCGCTCCGCTGGCGGAACGTAATCGGGCCCGCCCTGTTGCGTCACCCTGGCAATGAAATCCAGAATCGCCCGCTTCGTCTTGCCGTCATGCCATGAGGGCAGCGGATCAGCCAGCAGGGCATCCGGGGGCATGCGATCGGTGGTTTTTGTCGCCACCGGAGGCGCTGCGGTTTGCGCCCGCGCGCCGGGCGAGGCTGCCGCCACGGCGCCAAGGGCCAGCATGGCGACAGCCAACGTGGCGACAGCCGGCGTTAACCACCGTTTCCGGAATTCGCTCATCCCGCGCCTCCTCTCCGCGTCACGCCGGAGCCCGCGCCGCCAGGCCCGGCCGAGCCCGCGGGTTTGCGGGCGCCGCCCGTGAACCAGCTGTAATAGGGATTGTCGCCGTCGAGCTGCATCAGCCGGGCAATATCCCGCCGCCACGCCTCCCGCTCGCCAGCCCGCGCGTGCAGACCCGCCGCGTAGAACAGCCGCAGACGCTCACTTTCGGCGACGATCGCGGCCGTCAGATCGTTGCCGGCATTGACCAGGGGCGGCGACGTCTGCGTTTCCAGCAGCGACGGCAAGGTCTGCTGGAAAGCCCCCGGCCGCAGCCATGCTCCATATTCGATGCGAGGCTGATCGTCGGTGACCGGCGCCGCGTCTCCGGCCCACGTCGCCAGCCCCTTGCGATCCGTCACCCATGTGGCCAGCAGGGCCGCCGGGGAAGCGACGCCGACTTCCGCCAGGGTGGCCGCCACCTGTGGCTCCGCCATGCGGCGGGCGATGCGTCCCGCATCCAGCTCCATGGGAGCCATTGACCCGACGAGCAGCATTTCGTGAAAATCCGTGGTCCACAGCGAAGCATGCGGGAACACGTCAATGAAAGCCCGCACCAGGGAGCGGGTGTCCTCGCCATCCTGCGTCGCCAGCGGTAACCATTGCGCCACCATGCCGCCAGCCATGAGCCTGTCGCGGGCAAGGGCGTAGAAATCGCGGGAATACAGATTGACCACGCCAGCGGCGGCCGGCGGCGGCGGCTCCAGGGTAATCAGGTCATAAAGATCGCGGCTGCCCAGCAATTCGCGCCGGCCATCGCGCAGGCGGATGTCGATGCGCGGATCGGCGGCCACGCCATAATTGCCGGAAAAATGCGGCGTCGCGCGCACGACCGCCGGCAGCAGTTCCGCGACGACACGCTTTTCCAGCCATGGATAGCGCAGCAACGCGCCCGCCGTGATGCCCGTGCCCATGCCAATGACCAGGGCGGACTGGGGCTCGCCGGATTGAATGATCAACGGCAGCAGCGCCTGCAAACGCATGTAGCGCAGCGATGGCATGGCGTCGCCAGAATTGGATACGCCCTGGATGTAGAGCCGGCGGAAACGGTTGCGGCCCATGCTTTGCTCCAGCACCGCCACCGTCGCCCCGCGCGTCTCCTCATAGGCAACCAGGGCGCCGCGTCGCGACTCCATGAGCAGTTGGGCAAGACGTCCGGCTGGCGTCGTCACCGCCAGCAGAACGGCGGCGGCCAGCACGCCCCAGCCGCCAATCCGGGCCCAGCGGGGCGCCGGCTTCTCGCGCCAGATCGCCAGAAGCCCCAGCATCGCGGCGGCAAGCGCCAGCAAGGCCAGCGTGTGCACGAGACCGAGCGCGGGGATCAGCACGAGGCCAGTGAGCAGCGCGCCCGCCACGCCGCCAAGGGTGTTGACGCTGACGACCGCGCCCACATGGCCGCCCGTGCGCCCTGCCTGGCCGCCGGCGACCAGCCGCAGGGCCAGCGGGAACGCCGCCCCCAGCAACAGGGTTGGCGCCAGCACAATGAAACCGGCGGCGACAAGGAAACGGGCGCTGGCCCCCGCCAGCCCATTGCCTGTCCAGGCCAGCATCACGGATTCGGCGGCGGTCTGCGTTCCAGCCAGCCAGCGCCCAAGCAGGGCGACCTCGGCCAGCGCGACAACGCCGGCGCCAGCGAGCAACAGGCCAAAGACGGCCCACGGCCGCCGGATCCGGTCGGCGAAGCGCGCCAGGATGGCGGCCCCCACGGCCAGACCGGTCAGATAGGTCGCCAGCACCACGGAGAAGGCGAAGGCGCGCGTGCTGATGAACTGCACGATGACCTGCGACCACACCACCTCATAACCAAGCGCCAGCCCGCCGGCGATGGCGTACAGGCCGAGCGCCAGCCGGGCGTTGGCGGACGTGGCGGCGCTTTCTGGAGCCGATGCGCGCCTGAGCATCGCGGGTTGCGCCGGGGTGGATGTTGGAGAACGGGCGGGCAACAGCAATGCGCCAAGGCCGGCCGCCACATTGAGGCCGGCCGCCGCCAGCGCCGCGCCCTGCACGCCGAATGCCGGGATGAGAACGAACACCGGGGCCAGGGCGCCAACAACGGCGCCAGCCGTATTGGCCGCATAGAGCGCGCCGCCAACGGAACCCGTCTGGCCCGCGGCGGGCGCGAGCACCCGCGCCAGCGCCGGCAGCGCGCCGCCCATCAAAAACGCCGGCGCGCCAACCAGGACAAACACACAGGCCCAGGGCAGCGGCATGAACCACCGCTCCATGGCCGCGAAGGCTGGCGCGAAGCGGGCGAGAACAAGGGTCGTGATGATGGCGCAGACGGCGACAGCCAGTTCCAGCCCCAGATAAAAAACCACCGGCCGCGCCGCGCGGTCCGCCAGCCGGCCAAGCGTGAAGCCACCGAGACCCAGGCCGGCGAAAAACGCGCTGACAGCAGTGGTCACCGCATAAACGTCAACGCCGACAACCAGGGACAGTTGCTTGATCCAGATGATCTGGAACACGAGGGCGGCCACGCCGGAAAGGAACAGCAGGACGCCCGCGAGCCCACGATGCCGCGGGCTCCGCTCAGGAGCCGTAATCGGCTGTGGCGCTGGTCGCCGTCCCCGTCCCCGTCCCATGGCCGCCCTCATGACTGGGAGAAAACAACGCTGGCCGCCCAACTGGGGCGGCCAGCCACATCATTACTGTTCCAGTCCGCGCTTCCTGAACGACTCGTCGATTTTCCTGTCCACCTGGGCGCGGATGCCGTCGATGCTGAAGCTGGCGGGCCGCTGGCTTGGCGGATAGTCAACGAACGTCTGAAGGAACGCGGCGGACTTCATCACGCCATTGACGGTGAGGTAGGCGTTCTCGACCCGCCATTGATCGTAACCGCTGCCGGAAATCTCCGCATGCTCATAAGGATCCATGCGCAGATTGAACATCTTGGGCAAACGCAATTTGGTGAAGGGATGCGCCCAGATGTCGAGCTGGCCCGGCTGCTCCTGTTTCTCGAACACAAATTTCCAGTCGCCCGTGCGCACAGCGACAAGATCGCCATCGTCGTTAAAGTAGAAGAAGTCCGTGCGGGCGCTCTTGTCTGTCTTGCCGGTGATGTAATCGAGCTGGTTGAAACCATCGAGGTGGTTGCGGAACGTGGCCTGGCTGCCCTTGGGTTGCCAGCCCTTCTGCAAGCGCTCCTTGACGTCCGTGTCGCCAGCGGCCGCCAGCAGGGTCGGGAACCAGTCAAGCCCGGAGACAATGCCATTGCTGATTTCGCCGGGTTTGACCTGCCCAGGCCAGCGGATCATCGCCGGCACGCGGAACGCGCCCTCCCAGTTGGTATCCTTCTCCGAGCGGAACGGCGTCGTCGCCGCATCAGGCCAGGTGAAGGCGTTCGGACCATTGTCAGTGGTGAAAATGACGATGGTGTTCTTTGAAACGCCCATGTCGTCCAGAGCTTTCAGCAGCTTGCCGACGTTCTGGTCCATTTCCCACATGCCATCGGCGTATTCATTGCCGGGCATGCCGCTCTTGCCGCGAAATTCCGGACGCACATGGGTGAAAATGTGCATGCGGGTGAAGTTCATCCAGGTGAAGAACGGTTTGTTGGCCTTGGTCTGCCGTTGCATGAAGTCGATCGCGGCGCCGGTGGTTTCGTCGTCAATCGTCTCCATGCGCTTGCGCGTTAGCGGTCCGGTATCCTCGATCTTGCCATCCGCCGAGGTCTTGAGCACGCCGCGCGGCTGATACGCCTTCAGGAACGCCGGATTGTCCTTCGGCCAGTATGGGCGCTCCGGCTCCTCTTCAGCATTCAGGTGGTAGAGATTGCCAAAGAACTCATCAAAGCCATGGGCGGTCGGCAGGTATTCATCCCGATCTCCCAAATGGTTTTTGCCGAACTGTCCCGTGGCGTAGCCGTGTGATTTGAGCGCCTGGGCAATGGTGATGTCGCCCTTCTGCAAACCGACCGAGGCGCCAGGCATGCCCACCTTGCACAGGCCGGTGCGCAGGCAGGCCTGGCCGGTAATGAACGTGGATCGCCCGGCGGTGCAGCTGTTCTCGGCGTAATAATCCGTGAACATCCGGCCTTCTTTGGCGATCCGGTCGATGTTGGGCGTCCTGTAGCCAACGAGGCCGTGGGTGTAGGCGCTGATATTGGACTGGCCGACGTCGTCGCCAAAGATGACAAGAATATTCGGGGGCGCGGAGGCTGGAGCCTGGGCCTTCGCCCCGCTGGCTCCAAGACCAACGACGATAGCCGTCGCAGCCGCCGCCAGAAACATATGTGGTTTCATGGGACAGAACTCCTGCTCGTGGAAGCGCGCCCATAAGAACCAACCGGGCCCACAAACAGGGGCTAACGACGACGCGCGCCGCCAGGTTGGCACAATGGCGAGGGCGGCGCCATTGTATGTCCCGCAGCTCCGTGGCCGCCCCCGCCGAACAGCGGTTGGGCGCCAGCGACAACCTTTGGCTGCATAGCCGGCCGTTCCACAACAAGAAACTGGCGGAAAAGGGAATTTTTTCACAACCCCTCCCCGGCCAACGGCCACCAGACGCTACGCCCGAACGTCAAATCTCGCCCTTCACATTTTTGTGCGGTTCTATCGGTTTCTTTTTGAAACTCACATGATGGCGACCATGCAATCTCTTCTACACGACTGACCGCAAGGAATACGATGAAAGCGCGCCCCAAATTGCTCGCCGGCGTTGCGACGTGTCTTTGCATTGCTGGCGCAACCCAGGGCGCCCGCGCGACGGAAAGCGGCGCCAGCCTGTATGTCCCGGGCTTCAAAAGCGCCACGTCCGGCATTGTGCCGCCGCCTGGTTTTTACTTCGAAGCGGATCTGTATTCTTATTCCGGCCGGCTTTCAGCGGGCAAGAGCACCCAGTTGGGCGGCGCCGTGCTGGCCAATGTCAAGGTGCAGGCGCGCGCAGGGTTTTTGACCGCCACGTGGGTGACGCCAGCGGAAATTCTCGGCGGCAATCTTGGCTTTGCCGCCACCTTGCCGATAGGCGACGCGCGGGTGAGCGCCGGCGCCCTTGTCGCCGCCCCCCGGTTCGGCCGGGTGCTTGGCGACAAAATGCGGGATTCCGATTTTCTGGTCGGCGATCCGGTGCTGACCAGCTTCATTGGCTGGCACAAGGGCAATTTCCACTGGCAGATTGGCGCATCAGCCAGCATTCCATCCGGCTCCTATCGCGACGACGCGCTCTCGAACCTGTCCTTCAACCGGCTGATCGGCGACATCTACGTGGCGGCGACCTGGCTCGATCCGGCCATTGGCCTGGAGGTGTCCGGTTCGGCCGGCTATGAAATGAATGGCCGGAATTATGCGACGCAATACAGCAGCGGCAATGCTGTCCACGCCGATCTCGCCATCAGCCAGTATCTGAACAAGGAGCTGTCCATCGGCTTTCTCGCCGCGCACTACCAGCAGGTGACGCGCGACAGCGGCGCCGGCAACCACCTCGGCCCCTATCGCGGGCGCACCACCGCCGTGGGCGGAACCATCTCCTATACGTTCAACGTGGCGGGCGCGCCGATCTCGACGCGGCTCAAGATCTTGCGCGAAGTCAAGGTCGAGAACCGCGCGCGCGGTACAATTGCGCTTCTCACCATCGCAATGCCGCTTGGCGCGCCGGCGGCGCCTGGAGCAACGCCCGCCGCGCAAGGCGACTGAACGCCAGCACGGATTACGGCGTCGCGCTCCTGGCGTGATCCGCGACGTGGGCGCCGCCGGTTTTGATCTGGCCCTGTTTCGGCCATGGCGCGCGACGCGGGTGAGGCAGGCCACATTAGCACAACCGCCTCCCGGCGGCCCGGAGACTATCATGAGTGGACTTGATATCTTCGCCTGGATTGTCCTGATCGTGCTTGCTGCCAGCGCAATCGCCGTTTTCTGCATTGCCGGCTGGTTGCCTGGCCACATCGCCAGCCAACGGGGCCACCCCAATGCCCAGGCCGTCCGCGTGGCCGGCTGGGTCACCCTGTTCTTCGGGTTCGCGCTGTGGCCGCTGGCGCTGATCTGGGCCTATGTGGACGCCCCCGCCCCCGGTTCACGGGAGGCCGGCCGATGATTATCTTTCTGCTGAACGTCTACCTGGTCATCCTGTTCATTATTGTGAAACTGGGGCTGGTTCGTTTCAACCTGTTCTGGAAGTGTTCGCCATTCATCGTGTTGCTGCTGCTGGTGGTGGGGCTGTTCATCCCCATGGGCTGGGGCGCGCCATCCGGCGCGACGCTGCTGGGCCGTCAGTCCGTCGCCATCGTGCCGGACGTCGCCGGCGAAGTCATCGAGGTGCCCGTGCAACCGAACGCGCCCCTGAAAGCCGGAGACGTGCTGTTTCGCATTGATCCGGCGCCTTATGAGGCGCAGCTGAAAGCACTCCAGGCCCAGGTGGCGCTGGCGGAACTGCGGCTGGCGCAAATGCAACACCTGCAACGCGCCGACACGGGGCGGGCCTTTGATGTCCAGCAACGGGAGGCGGAGGTGAAGCAGTTGCGCGCCCAGCAGGACGCCGCCCAATGGAACCTCGACAAAACCGTGGTGCGCGCGCCCGCCGATGGCTTCGTCACCAATGTCGCCCTGCGCAAGGGCGCCCGCGCGTCAAACCTGCCCCTGTCGCCGGTGATGGCGTTTATCGATACGTCCACGCCGTATCTCGGGGTGACGATCAGCCAGAATGACGCCCGCTATATCGCCCCGGACCAGATGGCGGAAGTAACTTTCAGGTTTCTGCCTGGCCAGATCTTTTCCGCGAAAGTGGAGAGCGTGCTGCAGGCAGTCTCCGCTGGCCAGACGCAGGTTTCCGGCGTCGCCGTCACGCCGCGCGCCCTGGAGGCGACCCCGTTCGTCGTGAAGCTGATCCTCGATGACGCGGGCGTCGCCAGCAGACTGCCGGCCGGCAGCGTCGGCTCCGCGGCGATCTATACCGATCACGTGGTCGCCAGCCATATGGTCCGGAAGGTCCTGCTGCGCCAGGAAGCCATCCTCAACTACATCCTGCCCTGAGCGCTTGCGGCGGTCAGCGGCAGACGGATCAGTGCATGGAGCGCCGGAGTTGTCGCCAGCGCTCCATGCCCATGCGACCAGCGTCCGCAGGCATCCATGCCAGGTCAACGCTGGCGCCGTCGCATCGGTGACCTGAAACGCCAGAACGCTTTCCGATCAGATCAGACGGAAACGTCTGATACCAGAATGCGAAGATGCTGACGCATCCGCATTCTGAATTGCCCAAGCGCCGCACGGGCTTCACCAAGGCCTCCAGGGCGTTGCCCGGGCTTGACCCGAACCCGATGAACCGGGTTTGCCGGCCTGGCATTACAGCGCGAACGAATAGCCGCCATTCACCGGAATGGTCTGGCCGGTGACCCAGCTGCTGGCGTCTGAGGCGAGCAGCAGCGCCATGTTGGCGACGTCATCGGGTTCGCCCATGCGGCGGATGACATAGTGGCTGAGCATCTTCGCCGCCATTTCAGGATTGCCGGCCCGGGCCGCGGCAACGCCCGGCGTGTTAATGGCGGCGATGGCGATGTTGTTGGCGCGGATATTGTGGCGGGCCAGGGTCCTGGCCATGGCGCGGGTCAATCCGGCGGCGCCGGCCTTGGCGCCTGAATAGACCTCAAGACGCACCTCGCCCATCCGGCCCGCATCGGAAATGATGGTGACCATACGGCCATCCTGCTTTTCGATCATGCCCGGAATGACAGCGGCGCACGCGTTGAGCACGCCATAAAAATTCACGCCAATGAACGAGTCCCAGTCGGCCCGGTCGGCCTCCCAGAACGGCTTGCGGGCGCCGCCGGTTGGCGTGGCCCCGGCATTGCCGGCATTGTTCACCAAAATGGTCACCGGACCGAACTTCTCCGCCCCCTGCGCCACCATGCGGTTGACGGCGTCGCGGTCGGTGATGTCGGCGGCGACGGCCATGGCCTCTCCGCCAGCGGCGGTGATTTCCCTGGCGACCTCATCCGCCCGCTCCGCGAAGTAATCATTGACGATGACCCTGGCGCCATGCGCGGCCAGATGCATGGCGATCTGCCGGCCGACATTCTGGCCGGCGCCCGTCACCAGCGCGGCATGCCCGGAGACACTGAGGATATTGTCAGCCATGATCGTGCGCTCTCCCTGAGTTGTATTTTAATTTGCGTATGAACTAACTGAATTTATTATCGCCGAGATACTGGTTACACAGCGCCCTCCTGTAAAACTTCCCGATGGGCAGGCGCGGCAACGCGTCCATAAAGACGATTGTGCGCGGCTGCGGGTCGCGCGCGACCTTGCCGTCAAGGAATGCGAACAGCCTGCCGGCCATGGCGGCGTACTGGCTGGCGGACATGGCGAACCTCCTTGCGACGCGCAGCGGAATGGATGGCGGATGTCAGCGCAGGCCCAGCCCCCGGGCGATAATGCCGCGCAGCACCTCCGTGGAGCCGCCCTGGATGGTCAGCTTGGGAGCGGCCTTCAGATAATACGACAGCCGCTGCCCGAACTGCTCGCGCCTGTCGTCATCGTCGCCGGGCGGGATCAGCGCCGACAGCGCGCGCGCCCGTTGCGGCAGGGCCTGCTCCCAGAGCGTGCCGAGATCCTTGACGATCGCCGCCTCAACAACGGGCTCACGGCCCTGCTCCAGCATGCCGGCGACCGAAACAGACATGCGCCGCAGGGTGTGAAGCTGCGCGGTCAGCTGGCCAAGACCGGCTGCGACGCGCACATCCGGCGCCGCCCCGGCGATGCGCGTCAGGCCCGCGAGCGCTCCATACGTTTCCAGAAACCGCTCCGGCCCGCTCCGTTCGTAAGCCAGCTCGCTGGTCGCCTGCTTCCAGGCCCCGTCGATTTCGCCAATGACATGATCGTCCGGAATAAAGACATCCGTGAACGCCACCTCGTTGAAATCACGGTGGCCGGTCATCATGCCAATGCGGTTGCAGACAATGCCAGGCGTCTTCATGTCGATCAGGAAGGACGTCAGGCCGTGCCGGCGATTTTCCTTTGTCGCGGGCGCGGTGCGGAACAGGCCAATCATGTAATCGGCCTGGTGGGCGTTGCTGGTCCAGATCTTGCCGCCATTGAGCAGCCAGCCGCCGCCCGTTCGCGTCGCCCGGCTTTGCACCGCGAACAGGTCCGATCCCGCGCCAGGTTCGCTCATGCCGATGCAGAAGCAGAGTTCGCCCCGCACGGCGCGCGGCAGGATGCTCTGGCGGATCGCCTCGCTGCCATAGCGTATCAGGGTTGGGCCACTCTGGCGGTCGACAACGAAAAACCGGCGCGTCGGCGCCCGGGCGACGCACATCTCCTCGGTGACGACGTAACGCTCCAGGAAGCTGCGTTCGCCGCCGCCGTATTTCTTTGGCCAGGTCATGCCGATCCACCCGCGCTCGCCAACCCGGCGGGCGAAGGCGTCGGCGTTGGCGGATCCGGCTTCAGGATTGTCAGGATCGAAAACGCCTCTGGCGATTTCTTCGGCAAGGAAGGCGCGCACTTCCTGGCGCAATTCCTGACAGCGCGGCGGCAGGCGAAGCGGGTCAAAGCGGAGCGCGGTTGTCATGGATTTGTCCCCTGGAGCGCAATCCGTTCACGCGGAGGCGGATGTTGCCATATCTGTTTGAACCAACGCGTTTTTCGCACGCGAAACGGCGGCCGGCCCGCTGGACAACGCTTCCTGTCAGCGTGAAGCCAGCAGCGGCCAGAGCCGCTGGTCGCCGCCAGCGGCGACAAACTGGCCAAGCCGGACGCTCCACCAGGTTTCGTTGCCGAAATCATCGCGCCAGCCGAGCGCGCGCAGCGTGAGCCGGTGCAGGACATGCGCGTCAGTGAAACCGATCGCGCCATGCACCTGGTGGGCGATGGCGGCCCCGGTTTCCGCGGCCTCGCTGGCCCGGATCCTGGCCGACGCCGCCTCCAGCAACGCCGCCTCGCCCGTGACGCCCGTTTCGCTGATCGTGTCGGCCGCCGAGGCGGCGACAGCAACGGCGGCGGCAACCTCGCCGCCCAGCCTGGCGAGGTTGTGCTGAACGGCCTGAAATTTGGCGATCGGCTTTTCAAAGGCCACCCGGTCCATGGCATAGCGGACCGACAGGGCGAGCATGGTCTCCAGGGCGCCGGCGATCTGCTGGGCGCGGACGACCGCCCCCATCAGCATCAGGTCCTCGACAGCAAGGTCCACGGCCCCGACCCGAACGGGAACCACGTCGGTGAATGTCACCGTATTGGCGGGATCGCCGCCGAGGCCGGAGCCTGGCGTAACCTCCGCGTCAGCGGCGCGGACAAGCGCAACGGCCATGCCGTCCGGCCCCCTGGCCAGCACGGCGACATGTCCGGCTTCGGCGCCGAACGGAACCGCGCGGGCGACGCCGCCAAGGCGGCCCCGGGCGTCGATGGTCAGGGGCGCGCCATCGGGCGTTGCCGGGGCCACGGTCATGGGACCAGCCGGCGCGTCGAGGTTGGCCTGCGCCAGCAGCCATCCGGCCAGCATGGTCTCCGCCAATGGAGCCGCCAGCGCTGCCCGGCCGGCGGCCCGCAACACGCCGAATGCCTCCGCCATGGGCGCGCCAGCCCCGCCCAGCGCTTCGGGAACCCAGGCGAACGTCAGCCCCGTCTGCTCCAGCTCCGGCCACAGACGCTGTTTCCAGGCGTCGGAACGCGACAGGATAATGGTCTGCGGATCGGCAAGGGCGGCGAGCATCCTGTCCGCCATCTCCACGATGAAACTGTCCGTATCCGCCATGTTATTTTCCTGATGAAGCCCGGCCAGCGCCGGCGACCTGCGGTTCGGGAAGCGGGCCGATCACGCCTTCCGCCCGCAGCGCGGCGATCTCGGCTTCCGGCATCTGCAACTCGTCGGCCAGCACCGCGTCGGTAGCGGCGCCGAGCCGGGCCGAGATCGCGCCTGGCAAACCATCCGCGCCATGAAAGCGGATGGGATTGCCCGGCGCGACAATGCGCCCATGTTCCCGATGGTAGATCCATTCCAGCATGCCGCGCCCGTGCATATGCGGATCGTTGACGACCTCGACGAGATCCCGCACCGGCGCCGACGGCGCCTTGCGCCGCCGCAGGACCTCGCTGGCCTGCGCCCGGGTGAGATGCTTCATCCAGCCGGCGATCAGCCCGTCGGTTTCCTCAAGATGGCGGACGCGGGCTGTGCGCGTGGCGAAGCGGGGATCATCGCGCAGGTCCTCCCGGCCCATCGCCGCCAGCAAATTGTCCCAGTGGACGTCCCGGACGCCAATGATGGCGATATGGCCGTCGCTGGCCGCGTAGACGTTATAAGGCGCGACAGCCAGTCCGCCATGGCGGTTACCGGTGCGCGGCGGCGCGGCGCCATTGTTGTAGAAAAAGGTGAGGTTGGAGGCGAGCGTCGGAAACAGCGCTTCCTGCATCGCCACCTCAACCAGCCTGGCGACGCCGGTGAACTGGCGCTCGTAAAGCGCCGTGACAATGCCAGCGTAGAGATGGGTTCCGCTGAGAAAATCCGCCAGCGCCGGCCCCGCCTTCACCGGCGGCCCATTGGGGAAGCCAGTAACGCTCATGACGCCATCAAACGGCAGATTGCGTCGGGTCGCCATAAGGCGCTCTCCTTCACGAAATGGAGCGGGCGCACCGCCGCCGCTCACCGACGGGCGACGCCGATCCGAAGCATATTTTTTGGAGAAAATGCCTTCCTGGCGCAAAAACAGCCGCCAGTTTCCGGCGCGACCAGAAATCGGACAAAAATCCGCCAGTCAGAGACCTTATCTGGCCTCAGATTCACTACATGATGCGGTTTTTACGCAAGGTCAGCCTGCGTCTGCATACATTTGCAGCCATTCACAATGCCGCTCCCCATCGGCGTCTGTGTGTTTTGATGTTGGCGGCAGCATGGGGCGAAGCGGCAGGCAAATCCACTTCTTTCAGATCACTGTGGTCATTTGCACATATCTGAAAATTGCCCGGCAAGATCATCTCCCGGCAGAAACCGGGCGATGCCGGCGCGCATGGCGGTGAGAATGCGATCCTGCTTCTCCAGCAGCCGCGTGGCCGGACCGCCAACCCCGACCGTCAGCAACCGCCCATGTCGCCGCTCGGGCAACAGCATGCCAATCACCCCGGCTCCCTCTGTCACGACATTCAGCGAGATGACATGGCCGGCGGCGCGGATCTCGCGCAGGCGCTGCATCAGATCGCCAAAGACGATGCGCCGTGCGGGATCGTCCTCCTCGATATTGATCCGGCGCACCAGCCTGTCGACCGCTTCCTCCGGCCGGGCGGCGAGAATGAGCTGGCCAAGGCCCGAGCGGGCCAGCGGCCTGAGCGTTCCCGGACGCATGGAAAACTGGATGGCGTGCGGCGACGGCGCGACATGGACATATTGCATGTAGAGGTCGCTCTGCGTGCCGATGATGACCGTCTCTTCCGTCTCCCGGTTCAGATATTTGATGAGCGCCATGATGCTGCCCTCGCCAAACAGCGCCCCCTGAACCCAGCCGCCGAGTTGCACGATGCGCATGGTCGGCATGTAGGTGCGCGTATAGCGGTCGTAATCAAGGTAGCCGAGCGTCACCATGCTCTTGAGCAGGGCCGAGGCGCTCGACACCGGATAGTCAAAGTGGCTGGAAACATCTTTCAGGCTCAGCGGCCGCTGCACGACGTCGAAATATTCGATGATGGCGAACAGCCGTCGCGCGGTTTTGATGACGTCATCCGGCATGAAAGGCTCGCCTGTTTCATTTTCACATCCATGAAACATTCATGCGGAATGGCGCGCAAGTATCCTCCCTGCGCTGCCGGCGCTATGACAGAGCGAAACGCCGGCAGCGCCCCCTGCGCAAGGGCCAAAGATAAAATCCGGGAGGATTGCCATGTTTCAGCCTGATCTGCTCGCCGGCAAGCGCGCGCTGGTCACTGGCGGCGGCACCGGCCTTGGCCGCAGCATCGCCCGCCGTTATGCGGAGCTAGGCGCTTCCCTGGTGTTGTGCGGACGCCGGCGCGCGGTGCTGGAAGCGACGGCGGCGGAGATCACGGCCGAAACCGGCGCGCGGGTCGATGTCCATGCCTGCGACATCCGCTCCGGCGAGGCGGTCGAGGCGATGATGGAGCAGATCTGGCGGGATGGCCCGCCCGACATTCTCGTCAACAACGCCGCCGGCAATTTCCTGGCGCGCACCCATCTGCTGTCGCACCGCGCCGTCGACGCCGTGCTGAATACGGTGCTGCATGGCGCGGCCTATTGCACCATTGGCTGCGGCCGGCGCTGGATCGAAGAGGGACGGCCCGGCGTCGTGCTCAACATCCTGACCCTGTCCGCCCTGCAGGGCGCGCCGTTCACCGCGCCATCGGCCATGGCCAAGGCCGGCGTGCTGGCGATGACGCGCAGCCTCGCTGTCGAATGGGGCCGGCATGGCATACGGCTTGTGGCCGTGGCTCCGGGCTCTTTCCCGACGCCGGGAGCCTGGAAGCAGCTCATGCCCGAGGAGCGTCAGAAAGCGCCGCTCGAGCGCTCCATTCCGCTCGGCCGGCATGGCGAGCACGCCGAGCTGGCCAATCTGTGCGCCTTCCTGGCGTCGGGCCAGGCCGGCTACATCACCGGCGAAGCGGTCGTGATCGACGGCGGCAAGCGCCTCCTCGGCGGCGCCGGCCCCAGTGAACTGCTGGCCTGGACCGACGCACAATGGGACGCCCTGCGCGCCTGAGCGTCTGACCGCCCGCGACGGCCAGGGCCAGCAGCATCTGGCCCGATTGCCCGACCCGTTTGGCTGGCGGGGGCCCCGTCAGGCCGCCCGCAACTCCGGCGGCCGCGACGGCCGGATGAGCGCGTAGGTGATCTGGACCACGCCGCCGGTGAGCCCAAGCGCCACGCCCACCCGCCAGGCCATGTCGTAGGAGCCAAGCGCGTCATACAGCAGGCCGCCGCCGAACGCCCCGAGGAAGCTGCCGAGCTGGTGGACCATGAACGACAGGCCCTGGATCATGGCCTGCCAGCGTATCCCGAACATTTCGGCCACCGCGCCCGCCGCCAGCGGGCTGACGCCCAGCCAGAGGAAGCCCATGATGGCGCCGAACAGCAGCGTCGAGCCTGGCGTCGGCGGCAACATGAAGTACCAGGCCAGGGTCAGCGAACGCAGCACATAGATCAGGCCAAGCAGGGCGAGCTTGTTCCAGCGCTGGCCGGCCCAGCCGAAAAACAGGCTGCCAAGCACATTAAACCCACCGATCATGCCCAGCGTCTGGGCGCTCAGCATCGGGTCCATGCCGCAGAGCGTCAGATAGGACGGCAGATGGGTCGTCAGGAACACCAGCTGCATGCCGCAGACCATGAAGGCGACGCTCATGACCACGAAAGACATGTTGCTGTAGGCGATTTTCACCACCGTGAACGGACTGACCGCGCCAAGCTCATTCGCCGACGGCTTTGGCAGCGGGATTTTGTCGACGCGGCCGGCGTACCAGCTCGCCGGGATCATCAGCAGCGACAGGACGACGAAACCGGCCAGACCAGCCCGCCAGCCAAAGCTGTCGTTGAGCATCTGGCCGAGGGGCGCCGAGACCAGCGCGCCCAGCGAGCCCGCCGCCGAGACGATGCCGAGCACGGTTGAGCGCACGGATTCCGGCACGGCGCGCGTGGTCACCGACATGCCGATGCCCGTCGCCGTGCAGGCAAGCGAGGCCCCGATCAGCACGCCGCCGCCAATGGTGACGCTGAGCATGCCATGCGCCGTGGCCAGCAGCACAAGGCCGGCGCAGTAGAACAGTGAGCCAACCACCATGATGGTCCGGAAGCCGTGCCGCACTGTCAGGGCGCCGGCGATCGGCTGCAGGAACCCCCAGGCCAGATTCTGCACCGCGACCGCGAGCGTGAAATCGGACACCGAGATGCCAATGTCCCGGGTCAGCGGCTGCATGAAAATACCAAGGCTCTGCCGCAGGCCCATGCTCAACGTCAGCATGACGGAGGCGCCGATCAGGATAGGTAATGTGGGACGCAGAACTTGCAGCAACGCCATCGTTTCAGTTTCCCCCGGGAGGCCGGCAGCCAGTATCTGCCGCCGCGCCACGCCATGCTTCGCGCACGTCTGTTTTCAGTTGCCATGGGAACAGCACAGCAGATCCCATGTTCAACGGTCCAGAATGCACCCGCGCGGGGAGGATACAACATCAGTATTTGCAGGGGGGCAGCGCGGCGGAAGCATTCCTGCCACGCCATATTGCTGTCAGGCGCACGATATCCGCCAACCGCCCGGATCTGTCAGGACGACCGGCATGGCCCGGAAAGAGCGGGCGCGCGCCTGCTGCGCCGGCGATCCGCAATGGCTTCTTTGACGGTCAGATCCCGGCAGACGTAACGCGCCAGGCGCCAGCCGGACGCGCCAGTTCCTGATTGCATGGCGCCGCGATCGTCGCGCGCCGCCCGGGTCGACGCGTCATGCGTCGCCATCACTGCGGGGAATGAGCTGCAACTCCCCGTGCTCAACCGATTTCTGCGCAATGATGCCATCGGCGAAATGGCGAACCTCTGCGATAGCCCCCTTGAGAACACTGACTTCAAGGCATCGGCCCGCATCAATATGAACGTGCAGGGACGCCACGGAAATATCGTGGTGGTGGTGGTGCGAGCTGGTCAGGCGTTTCGCCAGATCACGGGCCTCGTGGTCATAGACATAGCTCAGCACGCCAAAGCACGCGCCCGCTTCGCCCTCGCCAAGCGCCGCCTCCTTCAGGCCCGCGCGCGCCAGATCCCGCAAGGCTTCGGAGCGGTTGGGATAGCCGCGCCGGCGCATCATGTCGTCAAGTTCGGCCAGAAGATCGTCGTCGATGGTGATGGTGATCCGTTGCATGCCCGCCCCGTCTCCTTGCAGACCAGTGACCAATGCCCCGCCCGCGCAGCTCCGGAACGTTACCGGATCAGCGCCAGAACAGGCGAGAGCCCCCAACGCGGGAGCCTGGCCGTATCCCGTGCAGAGCCGCTGGCGAACCTGCGGGGTTCGCGACCGGCTGCCGGCGTCGCGCACCGCGCTTCGCCACAGCTCCATGAAGCCGTCGCCCCAGGATCATCCGCCCGGGTCGGGCCTCTGGCGTTGGCGCGCCTTCGGGCGGTTTGCGTCGCCCGGACCTGATGGCGCCCATTATTACCCTGTTCCTTACTTTTCCGGAATGGAGATATGGACGCGCCGCCCATATGATGTTTCCATGAAAAGTGCATACTGCCCGCGGAAGGTTCGGGCCCAGACGCCTGAACGGGCGCAATTCAGGATCTTGCATGACAAAGCGCCTCGCCCTCACTGCTGTGGTCGCAATCGGCCTCGCGTTTGGCGCCAGCCTTCCCGCCGCATCGTCGGGCGCCTCCGGCCGTGAGCGCCTGAACTTTTCGTGGCCAACAAACGTCGGCCCGCTCAATCCGCATCTTTATACGCCAAACCAGATGTTCGCCCAGGCCATGGTGTACGAACCGCTGGTGCGTTACCAGGCCGATGGAACCATTGCCCCCTGGCTGGCGCAGTCATGGGAGATATCGGATGGCGGCAAGGTTTATACGTTCCATCTGCGCCCTGGCGTCGCGTTTTCCAATGGCGAGCCCTTCGACGCCGGTGCCGTGGTCGCCAACTTCCGCGCCGTCCTCGCCAACCGGGCCAGCCATGGCTGGCTGGAGCTGGCGAACCGTATTGTTTCGGTGGAGGCGACAGGGCCGCTCACCGTCCGGCTGACGTTGCGCGCGCCTTATTATCCGACCCTGCAGGAACTGGCGCTGCCCCGGCCATTCCGCTTTATCGCCCCGTCACAGTTCCGGGACGGCGGCACGCGCAGCGGCGTCCGCGCCCCCGTTGGCACCGGCCCATGGGTGCTGGCGCAAAGCGCGCCCGGCGAGCACGACCTGTTCCGCCGCAACGAAGCGTATTGGGGCGCGCGGCCGGCCTTTGCAGAGGTGGACGTGAAGGTGACGCCCAACGCCAACAGCCGGGCCATGGCGTTCCAGACCGGGGCCATCGACCTGATTTATGGTTCTGAAGGCGCCATTTCCCCGGACACATTTGCGCGCCTGCGCCAGATGAAAGGTGTCAACGCCAGCGTCTCGAAGCCCATGGAAACCCTGGTGGTTGCCCTGAACAGCAATGCGGCGCCCACCAATGACCTCGCCGTGCGCAAGGCCATCAATCACGCGGTCAACAAGGACGCGCTGGTCACGCGGGCGCTGCACGGAACCCAGACCCGGGCCGACGCGCTGTTCTCGCCGGAAACGCCTTACGCCGACATCGGCCTGAAGCCCTATGCCTACGACCCGGCGCTGGCGGCGAAGCTGCTCGACGACGCGGGCTGGACCCTGGCGAAAGGGGCGCGTGTGCGCACGCGGGACGGCGTTCCGCTGGAGATTGATCTGGCCTTCACCGGCACGGACGCCCAGTCGAAAACCATGGCCGAGGTCATCCAGTCGGATCTGGCGAAAGCCGGCGTGCGGGTCAGGCTTGTGGGCGAGGAGGAAAGCAGCATCAACGCCCGGCAGCATGACGGCCGTTTCGGCATGATCTTCAGCCGCACCTGGGGGCCGCCCTATGACCCCCACGCCTTCGTCAGCTCCATGCGCGCGCCGGCCCACGCCGACTACCAGGCGCAGCGCGGCCTGCCCGACAAGGCCGACATCGACCGGCTGATCGGCAAGGCGCTTGGAAGCGGCGACGAAACAGAGCGCCGGGCGCTGTACCGCGACATACTTACCCGCCTGCATGAATCGGCCGTGTATCTGCCGCTGACCCACCTCACCGCCATCGCGGTCGCCCGCCCGGGCCTTGGCCCGGTGCCGTTCGGCGCCATCGCCAGCGAAATTCCGTTCGAACGCATCGGCAAGGCGCCGGAGACCAGGCCGTGAGCGCCCTGGCCGGAAAAATCCGGGACGCCAGCGACCCTGGCCGGAGCTGGGCCATGATGGGCTTCATCCTGCGCCGCCTGCTGCTGTTGCCGGTGATGCTGCTGGCGGCGTCCGTCATTATCTTTCTGATATTGCGGCTTGGCCCCTCCGATCCGGCGCTGGATTATCTGCGCCTGTCGCGCGTGCCGCCGACGCCGCAAGCGCTGGAAGCGGCGCGCCGCGCCCTTGGCCTCGACCTGCCGCTGGTCGCCCAATACGCCGACTGGCTGTGGAAGGCGCTGCAGCTCGATTTCGGCCAGTCCTACGTGACCAGCCGTCCGGTGCTGCCGGATCTGCTGCATTATCTGCCCGCCACCCTGCAACTGGCGGGAGCCGCGCTGGTCATCACCCTCGCCGTCTCGGTTCCGCTCGGCATGTGGGCGGCGCGTCATCGCAATGGACCGCCGGACCAGATTGTCCGGGTGATCGCCGCCATTGGCGTGTCGATGCCGAACTTCTGGCTGGGCTTCCTCCTGGCGCTGCTGTTCTCGGTTCACCTTGGCTGGCTGCCTGCCATGGGCCGCGATGGCTGGAGCACGCTCATCATGCCCGCCGCCGCCATTTCGTTCATGACCCTGTCGATCAACGCCCGGCTGCTGCGCGCCAGCATGCTGGAGGCGGCCGGCCAGCGCCATGTGACCTGGGCGCGGCTGCGGGGGATGTCGCCGCGGGCGGTGGAGCGGTCGCACGTGCTGCGCAACGCCCTGCTGCCGGTGATCACCGCCACGGGCATGTATGTCGGCGAACTGATCGGCGGCGCCCTGGTCATCGAAAGCATTTTCGGCTGGCCAGGGGTTGGACGCTATGCGGTCTCGGCGATTTTCAACCGCGACTATCCGGTGATCCAGTGCTTCACCCTGCTGATGGTCGCCATCTTCGTCATCTGCAATCTGATCGTCGACATCGTCTATGCCTGGGCGGACCCGCGCGTGCGGCTGGCGGCGGAGGGCGCGCCATGAGCAGTCTGGACGGTGAACTGGCGGGCGAACGGGCGGCCAGCGATTCGCCCCTGTCACACGCGCGCGGGCGCGCCAGCTTCTGGCGGGAGGCCCGCTGGCCGGCGCGGATAGCCGCCGTCGTCGCCGGCGCCCTCGCGCTCATCGCAATGCTGAGCCCGTGGATCACGCCGCACGATCCCAACGCCGTCGATCTCGCCATCCGGCTGCAGCCGGCGGGCGCGGTCCACTGGCTCGGGACGGATCATCTGGGGCGGGATATCCTCTCCCGTCTTATGGCGGGCGCGGCCGCATCGCTTGGCTCCGTGGCCGTCGCCATGGCGCTGATCCTGACGGCCGGGATCATCATCGGCGGCGCCGCCGGCTTCCTTGGCGGGCGGATTGATCAGGCCATCATGCGGGTGGCGGACATATTCCTGACCTTTCCGACCATTGTCATGGCGCTGTTCATGGTTGGAGCGCTCGGCGCCGGGCTGACCAATGTCATCATCGCCATCGCCGTGACCCACTGGGCCTGGTATGCGCGCATGGTGCGCGGCATCGTGCTGTCGTTGCGGCGGCGGGATTTCATCGCCGCCTCGCGTCTCGCCGGCGCCAGCCCTGCGCAAACCTTCGTCCGCCACCTGCTGCCGGCAACCATGGCGCAACTGCTGGTGCTGGCGTCGCTCGATATTGGCCACATCATGCTGCATGTTTCGGGCCTGTCATTCCTTGGCCTCGGCGTCACGGCGCCAACCGCCGAATGGGGCGTGATGCTCGCCGACGCGCGCGAATATGTCTGGACCGAACCGCTGCTGATGTTCTGGCCGGGGCTGGCGCTGTTTGTCAGCGTCATGGCCCTCAACACCCTGGGCGACGCGCTGCGCGACCGGCTTGATCCTTCCCTGCGCGCGGAGCACGGCCATTGACCTCTTCCGGCGCCCCTTCTCTCACCCCTGCCCGCCTCGCCATTCGCCAGCTCACTGTGGAAACGACGCGCCATGGCCGCGCCGTGACGCTGGTCGAGGATGTGTCGCTGGACATTCGCGCCGGTGAGACCCTCGCCCTTGTCGGCGCCAGCGGCTGCGGCAAGTCGCTAACCTGCGCCGCCAGTCTCGACGCCGCGCCGCCCGGCGTGCGGCGCACTGCCGGCAGCATCCTCGTCGACGGCGTCGAACAGGCGCCTGCTGATATCCGGGGCCGGCTTGTCGCCACCATCCTGCAAAACCCGCGCAGCGCCTTCAACCCGGTGCGGACCATGCGCCAGCACGCCATGGAAGGCGCTGGCGCGCGCGGCGCTTCCACCGCCAGCCGCGAACAGCGCATCCGCGCCGCCATGGCGGACGCCGGGCTGGAGGACCCCGACCGCATCCTGGGCCTGCACCCGTTCGAAATGAGCGGCGGCATGTTGCAACGTATGATGATCGCCCTGGCCCTGGCCAGCGGCGCGCCGTTTCTCTTCGCAGATGAACCAACCACCGATCTCGACCTGATCGTCCAGCGCGACATCCTGAACCTGCTGCTGCGCCTGACCCAGGAGCGGGGGCTGGGCGTGCTGCTGGTGACGCACGACATGGGCGTCGTCGCCGCGCTGGCCGACCGGGTGGCGGTGATGGCCGGCGGGCGCATCGTCGAAACCGCTCCGGTCATGGACATTTTCAACCATCCGGCGCATCCGGCGACGCGCGATCTTCGCGACGCCCACCTGTCCCTGTACCCCGGCAGGAGCGCCGCATGAGCCTGATCGCCGCGCACGGCATATCGCGCGTCTATCGTAACGGCCTGCTGGGGCGGGGCGGCAAGACCGCGCTTGACCAGGTTTCGCTGGATATTGCCCCCGGCGAATGCGTGGCGCTGCTCGGCCGCAGCGGCTGCGGCAAGAGCACCCTGGCGCGCCTGCTGGCCGGGCTGGAGCGGCCAGATGCCGGCGAGGTGCGCTTCGCCGGTCGGGCGCTATCAACATTCGGCAGGGCGGACTGGCGGGCCTTTCGCCGCGCCGTGCAGCTGGTGTTCCAGGATCCGGTGGGGGCGGTGAACCCGCGGGAAACCGTGTCGCAGATCATCGCCGAACCCCTGCGCCATTTGCGCGGCCTGAGCGGCGACGCGGCAACCACGCAGATCCAGGCGTTGTTGCGCGCGGTGGACTTCCCGGCCGATGCCACGGACCGGCTCCCCCAGCAACTCAGCGGCGGCCAGTTGCAGCGGGTCTGCGTCGCCCGGGCGCTGGCGGCCGAGCCGCAATTGCTCATTCTGGACGAAGCCGTCTCGAACCTCGACCTTCACCTGCAAATCCGGATGCTCGACCTGTTCGCGCGCCTGAAACGCGAGCGGGGCGTGGGCTATCTGTTCATCACCCACGATCTGCGGCTGGCGGAGCGTTTCTGCGACCGCGTGCTGGTGATGGACGATGGACGCCTCGTGGAGGAAACCCGGGTGGGCGGCGCCTTCGCCCTCACCTCCAGGGAAGGGCGGGCGCTGCAAGACGCCATTTTGCCCGCCATGCCGTCCAGGCGCGCCCGGGCGGGCTGACGCGCCGCCAGGCGGCGGCCGCCCGGAGCGCCCGGAGCGCAAACTCCAGAGCAAGCGGGCTTCGACCCGCCTGCGGTTTGCGCGCTTTCGCGGCGCGAAGCCGCCCCCGCCGTGCTGGAAAACGCCCCGTCAGAACGTCATGCGCAGGGTCAGCGAGGCGGTGCGCGGCGGGCCGAGGCGCCACATGGATGAGGCCAGCTCGTGATGCGCTGCGCCAGAGGTCGCATAGATCGTGTCGAACAGGTTGGACACGTTGAAATCGAGCTGCATCATCTCGTGCGGCTTCCAGCGCAGGCCGGCGTTAACCACCGTATAGGCCGGCCGCGTCATGGTGTTGGCGTCATTGGCCCATGTCTTGCCGACGTATTGCAGGCCGCCAAACACGGTCCAGTTGTCCATGAACGTCCAGCTCGCCCAGATATTGGCGACGCGACGGGGGACGTTGGCTGGGGTTTTTCCGGTGTAGTCGCCGTCTGCCTGAACGAAATCATCATAGCGCGCACGCAGCATCACGCCATTGGCGTCAATGCGCAGGCCGTGGCCCAGATCAAAACCGATGGCGGCCTCGACGCCTTCCGACGACTGCTGGCCCACCTGGCGCACGATATTGTAGTTGAGCGGATCGCGCGACAGCATGTCTTTCTTGACGATGTGATAGGCTGAAAACGTCGCCTCGCCCCGTCCGTCAAGGAATGTCGCTTTCAGCCCGCCCTCAATCTGTTCGCCTTGCGGCAGTTTGAAGTTTTTCACGGCGTCGGTGAAGGAAATCAGGCTGGCGACCGGATCGCTTGCCTTGGAGTACTGGGCGTAGACGGCCAGATCCTTCACCGGCGTCCAGACCACGCCGATGCGCCAGTTGACGGAATCCAGGGTTTTGGTCAGCGTATCGCCCTTGAACGGATTGTCCCGGCGCAGATGCGGACTGTCGTAACGCACGCCGCCAATAATGGCGATCTGTTCATTCAGCTTCAGCCGGTTATCAACGAACAGCGAATACTGATCGAGCTTTGCGTCGATGGTCTGCTTGATCGTATAGGGCCCAAAAAATCCTGGCGCGCGGCCGAACAGCGGAACGATCGAGGAGCCTGGATAGGGCGAATTGTCATATTTTTTGAAATCGACATGATTGAGTTCGAAGCCGACCACCGTCTCATTGGCCATGCCAAAGATATTGCTGCGGACTTTCGCGTCGGTGCGGTTGCCAATCTGCTCGAACTCATGGCGGATGGCGATGTAATCGTTGCGTATGATATCGCGCGTCGCCGGCTGCCAGGTGTAATTCTCGACGTTTCGCCAGTTCTTGTAGCTTGAAACGTAATACGTGCGGCTGTTTACCTCGACATTGTCGGACGGCGTCCAGCGGGCGTGCAACTGGGTGAGATTGTCTTTGAACCGCAGATCATTGTCAGCAACATTGTAATTGCGCTTGCGCAGGCTGGACAGCAGTTCGCCATTGACCAGCGGCGTTGCGTAATAGGCCGTCGGTTCGTTGTAACCATAATCTTCCGACAGGGTCAGTTGCAGATCTTCATTGACCTTCCAGGCAATTGCGCCTGAAAAGGCGAGCGAACGGGTGTCGTCGCCTTCCACCCAACCGCGGCTGCCGCGGGTGACCACGCCAAGGTTGTAAGCGACGCGGTCGTTGATGGGCCCGTTGCTGCTGACGCCAACGCCAAACATGCCAAAGGAGCCGGCCGAGGTCATGATCTCGCTGCGGCGTTTGTCAAACTGCGGCTTCTTCGGAATGACATTGATGGCGCCGCCAATGGCGCCCTCGCCATAGAGAACCGAGGCGGGGCCACGCAGCACGTCGATGCGGTCGACGGTCCACGTATCGAAGGGGAAAGTGATGGCGCCCCCGCCCGCATACATCCGCACGCCGTCATAGAGACGGGTGATGGAGGTTGCGCCGGTGAAGCCGCGCATCGACAGGGCGGTTCCGCCGTTTCCGGGCTCGCCAATGAAGGTGACGCCGGTGGCGTTCTGGGTGATGGCCTGTTCAATATTGGTCTGGCCGCGGTCCTGGATGGTCTGGCCGCTGATGATGTCGATGCTGGCCGGCGTTTCCATCGGCGTCAGATTGAGACGGCTGCCGGCCTGGGTCGGCGTGTTGAGATTGGGGCCCGACCCCGGCTGGCCCTGACCCGTCACCGAAATGGTGTCCAGCGCGATGACGCCCCTGGCGTTCTCGCCCTGGGCTTCCGCCAGCGCCCCTTGCGGCGCCAGCGCCCCCGTAATGGCCAAGCCGGCAATGGCCGGAAAATAACGCAACATGCCTATGCCCCCAGCAGTATGACGTTTTGAGATGAACATCATACTTCCGGTTTGTCCATGGCCAGCGCGCCTGGAAAGCTCAATAGCCACTGAATTGTCCAGACCAACGACGGCGCGCTGCCGCCGAAGCCCGAAACGGCGCCGGCAAAGCGATGGCCGCCTTGCCCGGAACCATCATGCAATCGTTGCGGCGGACGCCCTACGCCGTCGCAACGCGGAGCGGGGCGATATCTCCTGTCGCTCCCGGCTCAGGCCAGGAGAGGTCAATGGTCCGCACCGGGCCAGGCAGGGGCGGCGGCCGGTGGGTGACGATGACCAGGGTTGCGCCAGGCAGGCGGCGGCGCAACAACTGGAACAGGTCGCGCTCCGCCTGCTGGTCAAGCGCGCTGGTTGCCTCGTCGAGAAACACCCAGTCAGGCGCCGCCGCCAGCACGCGGGCCAGCATCAGGCGCTGCTGCTCGCCGCCAGAAAGCCCCTGCGGACTGGCGTGGGCGATGCAGTGGCCACGGGCGCAACCGGGTTCCGCGGTGGCCGGCGCCCAGGTTGCGGCGCGGCCGCCAAGACCGACAAGCTCCAGCAACGCTTCCGCCTGGCCGGCGGTGAACGCCCGCTCTCCCGGCCGGGCCTCCTCCCCGTCCGCCAGCAGGCGGGCCGGGTAGACCGCCGCCTGGTGCAGGTCGCCAAGCGGCAGATAAGGATGCTGCGGCAGGAACATCGCGCTGCCCGTGGGGCAAACGACCCTGCCCTCGCCATAACGCCACATGCCGGCCAGCGCCTTGAACAGGGTGGATTTACCCCGCCCGGAGGCGCCGCGCAGCCACACCGTCTCGCCGCGCATCACGGTGAAATCCGGAATGCGCGCGATAACGCCGCCGTGGGGCGATATCAGGTTGAGGCCGCGCGTCTCCAGTTGATCGACGTCGCCGTGGGCGACGGCGATGCCGGATGGCGCCCCCGCCGCATCGCCCATGCGCAAACGAAAGCCGTCGAGACGTCGCGCCGCCGAGACGAATTCCGCTAGGTCATGATAGGAAAAGATGAACCACGACATGGTCTGGGTGACCTGCTGGAAAGCCATGTTGAGCTGCATCAGGCCGCCAAGCGTCACGTTCCCCGCGAAATAGGCCGGCGCCGCCAGAAACAGCGGCAGGCGCATCGTCGACATCATGTAGGGGCGGATGAAGCAGCCGACGATGAACTCACGCCGGATCAGATGGCGCCAGTTGTCGACAATGCGGCCGAAGCGCTGGTCGAGAATCCGCCGCTCGGCGGGTTCGCCCGCCTGCAGGCTGACGGCGCCGCTGGTTTCGCGCAGCCGGCCCAGTGCATAGCGAAAATCCGCCTCACGATGCTGCTGCTCCATGTTCAGCGTCATCAGCCGCGCGCCGAGCAAGTGGGTGGCAAGGCTGGACAGCAGGACATAGATGGGCGCCGCCCACACCATGTAGCGGGGAATGTCGACGTCAAGGCCGATAAAGCCAAGCGGCAGCGAGAAGGTCGACAGCGACCACAACACGCTGAAATAGGTGAACAGGCCCACCACCATGGTGATGACGTCGAGCGCCTCATTCAGCAGCCGGCGCACGAAAATCTCGCAATCCTCGGCGATGCGCTGGTCGGGGTTGTCGACATGGCTTTCCGGCTGGCCGGCGTGGGCCAGTCGCCAGTGGGCGCGGGAATTGAGCCAGGCGTCCAGCATCGCGCTGGTGAGGGCGCCGCGCCAATGGATGATGCCAATCTTGCGCACCCAGATGGCGAGCAACGCCAGGGCCGAGGCCAGCGCGATCAGGATCAGGAAGACGCCGATCTGGGTCAGCGCCGCCGATGCGTCCATCTTCTGCAGCGCATTGTAGAATGCGGCGTACCATGCGATCAGGCGCACGTTGACGTAAACGCTGGCAAGGTTCAACGCGAGCACGCAGCCGAAGCAGATCAAACCCGCCCTGCCCCCCGGCCCTGACAGGCACAGGCGGAACAGCCCCCAGATGCAGCTGGCGAGGGCTTTCATGACGCGGCCTGCCCATTCGCGGCGACGGGCCGGGGCTTGCGCTCCGCCGGCGGCTCTGGCGGATCGAGCCGGAACAGGGCGTCGGCCATGCCGCGGGTCTTTTCCAGTTCGATCGTGTCCGCGCTGGCCGGCAGCAGCACGCCGATGCTGTCGACGCCAAGATCCCGCAACTGGAATGGCGTTCCATGGCCAAACTCCAGATGGCCGCGACCGATAATGCCGATGACCAGCCGTCCGGGATCCGCGGCCAGAGCGCTGGCGATATTGCAGGCGAAAGCCCGGTCCCAGCACTGCTGGGCGCGCCAGAAGCGCGCGAAGGCCGGATCATCCGGGCCCGTAACGGCGGACCGGCGCACGCCCAGGCCCCACAGGTAGCGGCGATATTCCGCCGTCGCCGGGGCCGCGGGGGTGAGGCCATCGCGCTCCGCCTCCGGGATCGCATCCCAGCCCTCGATGCCGACGCGGGTGACCAGCGGACGATGGCAATTCAACGCCAGCATGCGCACCTTCTGCTGCCGGCAAAAATAAAACAGCGGCAGGTAGATCTCCGGCGGGAAACCCCACACCGCGTCCCATTCGCTGGCGACGAGGAACTCCGCCGTCGTCAGGGCGCCATCGACCCATGCGTCCAGCACCGGCTGGAGGCGGCGCGGAAACATCTCGAAGCCCACCGCCATATGCGGGCGCAGCGTGTGCAGAAAAGCGCACATGTGCGCCTGCCAGCGGTGGATCTCGGCGATGTCGTGGGTTTCGCCAAGCAGGACGACGCTCTTGCTGGCCATGGCGCGCAGCACCGCGTCCTGCGGGATCGCGGCGCCGGTATCAGGAGAAATCCACGTGGCGGGCGCATGGGCGGCGCGGGATTGGGAAACGGCCTGGCTGGTCATGGCGACATCCTGTGCGATGGAGCGAACTGGCGGCTGCAGGGTGAACATCAGCCCGATACGGTCGCGGCGTCGGGCAAGGCGCCGGCCTGGGGCCTGCCTCGTGGCAGCCCCAGGCCATGGCTTCAAAGGCCGAGATCGCCGCGCACGGTCAGGCCGGTGGGCGCGCCATGCGCGTCGAGGGCCGTCCACACCGCCTCGCCCTCCGCGCCTTCGCGGCGCCAGTCCGCGACGGCCCCGCCCTTCAGGTGCAGATGGAAATCGGGACGCATCACATTGATGAAGCCCATGCCGGGCTTGACGCTTTCCGCCACGCCGCTCCACGTCTGACGAAAGGCGGGCCCCTGCACGGCAATGGTGATGGGAACCGCCTTCTCCACAGCGCGGGCAAAGGGCGAAAGGCCTGGATCGCTCTCGTCCAGCTCCTTTCTCTCCGGCATGTCCCTGGGGTCTGCGGCCGGCGCCCCGGTTTCCGGCACGCCGTCGAGCGCGGCGTTGAAGCTCTTCAGGCCCCCCTCCATGACGATGATGCTGAAGATGACGTCGCCGGACGCATCGCGGAAATCGATGCGCGGCAATTCCATGTCCTTCATCTTCCCCGAGCGGTCGGCGACGATGGAGGCGATCGCGCTGGCGCGAATGCGGGCGTCATGGCAGGCGCCGCCGCAGACGATGTCGTCGCCATCCCTGGCGACGGTTTCGAGGCGACCGATGCGCTCATGGGTGGCGCCGCCGAAGCGGAAAACCTGCATCACCCGTGGGATCGCCGGGACGCGGCGCAGCACGTCAAAGGCCGTTTCGTTGAGGAAGGTGCGTTCAGAAGTGGTTGTCATGTGAGCATGTCCGCAAACTGTGCGCGGCGCGGAGCATGGCGTCCGCGCCCCTGGAGGTTTCAGGAAATTGGGGGCGCCGGCGTCGCCAGGCCGGCCCGGAAGTTGACCGGCCCGATGCGGCGACGCCGGCGGCGGGAGCGTCTGTCGGGGGACAAACGCTCCGCCTCAGCCTGGCGTCGGTCAGAAGTTGGCGACGGCGCTGATGCGGAAGGTGCGGCCCGGCGCGGTCTGCAATTCCAGCGGATTCTGGATCGCCACCGCATTGCTGGGAGCCAGCGCATAATTGCCCCACAGCGGCGCCTTGAAGTAACGGCGATCAAACATGTTCAACATCGCGGCGCGGATGGTGAAGGTTTCGTTGATCTTCCAGTTCACATAGGCGTCGAACACAGCGTAGCCGCCCGGCTTGTAAATGCTGTCCGTACTGGCGCGGCTCACGCCCTGGGCCAGAATGCTGCGCAACTCCGCCTCAAGACCCCATTCCGGCTTCATCCACTTGACGCCAAGCGTCCCATTGAGCGGTGAAACGGTGTCGTAGGGAACATAGGCGTCGCCCGCCTCGTATTTCTGCTTGCCATACTGGTACGACAGCGCGCCATTCACCGCCCAATTTTCGTTGAACTGGTATTCAGCAGAAGCTTCAATGCCCCAGATTTTCACCGAACTCAGATTGCGGTAGGTGTAGGTATTGGGGAATATTTCATAGAAACTCTGGATGAAGTCGGTGTAATCCGCCTTGAACACGCCAACCGAGAACCAGCCCTTCTCGAACTTGCCGCGCAGGCCCGCCTCATAGGAGCGGACGCTTTCCGGCTTCAGGTCCGGGTTGGGGATGATGAGGGTGGTGGTGGATGGCAATGATGAATACAGCTGCTGGGCCGTCGGCATCTTGAAGCCTTCAGCGTAGCGGCCGTATATCGAGAAGACATCCGTCAACCTGAAGACCGCGCCAACCTGCGGAATGACCTTGCTGGAGTTCTGCTCACGCGGCTCGCGGCCGGCAACCACCACATAATCGCTGTCGGGACGCGGATTGATATTGTAGTTGGCCCAACGCACCCCAGGGGTGACGATCAGCCGGTCGCCGAACATCCTGATCTCGTCCTGAATGTACAGGTCGGCGCGCCAGGTGTCGGAATTGGCGAAATTGAAGCCGCCGGCGCGAGCCACGGTCGTGGTGTTGCGGGTGCGGTTGTAGACCGCGCTCTGGCGGAAATAATCCGTGGTGGTGGTGTCGCCCTGGAAGCCATAGGTCAGGTTGTGACGCGCGCCCAGCAGATCGAAATGCGAGGACAGCTGCACGTCCGCCTGCAGGAAGTCCTCCCGGTAGTCCAGAATATCATTGGTGATGACATACTGACGCGACGTGTTGATCTGGTGACGCCAGCTATCGAGCGCCCGCTTCTGCGGTGAGTAGGAGACATTCCAGCGCACACTGTCGAGGAACGGCGCATTCACCTTCCAGTCATGGCTGAAGGCTATGCGATACCGCGTCTGCTCCTGGTTGCGGTTGTACTCGCCGTTGTATGAGCGGTTGGTCTGCAGACCATGGTCATACATCTGGAACACGGTGCTATCTGACGAAAACATCTCGCCAGCCAGCTTGAACTCGTGATCGGCCGTCGGGCGAAACACCAGCTTGGACAGCATGTTCCACGTGGTTCCGCTGAGGGGGTTCAGTTCATTGCAGCGGATGGCGCCAGATACGCGCGGACACCCCCAGAAACCTCCATCAGCGCGCGCACGCCCCAGCTTGCCCTCATTGTAGGTCTTCTGGTTGACGACGACGATGCCCTGCCACTGCGGATTGAACTGGGCCGCGAACATGGCGGTCTTGCTGAAAGAGTTATCGAAGCTGTCGAAGGATGTTTCGACGCGGCCGGCCCATGGTTTGCCCTTGTTGATCAACAGATCGTCGGGATCGAGCGTGCGGAAGGCGACGATGCCGCCCAGCGCGTCGGCGCCCCACAGCACCGAGCCTGGCCCGCGCACGATCTCCACCGCCTTCAGCGTCGGCATGTCGGTGAAATTGCGGTTGCCGTCGGTGATGCGCTCCTGAATGCGCGAACCATCGACCTGCATCTGGACGCGGTTGCCGCTCACGCCACGAATGGTGAAGCCGCCCAGATTGCCCCAGGGATCGGTTGCGGTCGTCTGACGGTCAACCGAGACGCCTGGCTGGTAACGCACCAGTTCCTGATTGTTGTTGATCTGGTGCTGGTCAATGTTGTCGCGACTGATAACATTCACCGTGCCAGGAATATCCAGCAATTGCGTCGGCTGGCGCGTGGCGGTGACAGAGATCATGTCCAGCGCGATCTCACCGCCAGCGGGAGCCGCCTCGGCCTGGGATGTTTGGGGCGCCTGGATCGGGGCCGCGCGCTGCCGCCGGTTTCCTTGGGGTTGCGCGGCTGGGGCAGCCCGCGCGGCCGCGCCGCCGGAGGCCCGGCTGTCTGTTTCCTGTGCGATCGCCGGCGCCATGAAAGCGGCCATCAACGCCGCCACACTCGCCCCCCGCGACAGGTAACCTGCCGCCCCATAAATCTTCGCCACCTGACGTCCCCTGCCAGTTTCCGTAATACCGGCAGCCTTAGAACGGGAGTCCGCGACAGGAACAACGCTTATCTTTTAGAACAAACCAGATGTATATTTATTCTAAATTCAATCAATTATTAGGACGTTGAATCTTTGTATGTTTTATTCTTATTTTAATTGGAATTATTCTAATGAAAGTACAAAATTTTGCATTGCCTGTGGATAATTTTTCACATTTCGCTGTTTCCGGATGACACGGCGACCCAGCTTTACCGGTCCATCACCCTCCGCTGGATCAGGGCCCCGCCCCCCGGGAAATCATGTGGGGCGCCAACAGGCGCTGGCGCAGCCCCCTGCCGCGCACAAAAAAGCGCCGGCGCGAAACCCGCGCCGGCGCATCAACCGCAGCTTGTGTTGAGACCGTTCAGTTTACCTGACGCGCGTAACCGGCCCAGAACGGTTCGCGCAGCGTACGGCGCAGGATCTTGCCCGAGGCGTTGCGCGGCAGCAGGTCGATGAAATCCACCGACTTCGGCGCCTTGAACGCGGCGATGCGGGTGCGCACGAAGCCGATCAGCTCCTCCTCGCTCACCTCCTTGCCCGGCCGCAACGCGACGACCGCCTTCACCTCCTCGCCCCATTTCTGCGACGGAATGCCGATCACCGCAGCCTCGGCCACGGCGGGGTGGCTGCTGATGGCGTTCTCCACTTCCGCCGGATAGATGTTCTCGCCGCCCGAGATGATCATGTCCTTCATCCGGTCGTGGACGTAGAGGTAGCCGTCCTCGTCCATGTAGCCGGCGTCGCCGGACTTGAACCAGCCGTCAGCGGTCATGGCGGCGGCGGTCGCTTCCGGCAGATTGAAGTAGCCGACCATGTTGGACGGGCCCCTGATGGCGATCTCGCCGATCTCGCCGGGCGGCAGCGCCTTGCCATTGTCGTCCAGGATGGCGATTTCCACGCCCGGCAGGGGCTTGCCGGCGGAACGCATGCGCGGCGTTTCCTCCATGGTGTGGTCTTCGGGCGGCAGCACGGTGACCGTGCCGGTGGTCTCGGTCAGGCCATAGGCCTGGATGAAACCGCACTTGAACACCTCCATGCACTCCATCAGCAGCGCATGTGGCATGGGGCTGGCGCCGTAGGAGATGCTGCGCAGGCGGGAGTAGTCAATCTCCCGGGCGCGCGGCTGGCGCACCACGAACTGCAGCGCGGCGGGCACCATGAAGAACTTGTTGACCCCATCCTTGTCGATCAGATCCAGCACCTGCATCGGGTCGAACTCGCGGGTGATGATGGCCTTCACGCCATAATACATTACCCAGATGCCGAAGCCCGTGCCGCCGATATGGCCGTTGGGCATGGCGACGAGGCCGATATCGTCCTCGTACCAGTGCATCCACTCGTCCTCGGCCTCATCCTGCAGGCGCCGCATGCCGAGGAAGTTGTTGTGGGTGAGCAGCGCGCCCTTGGGACGTCCGGTGGTGCCGGACGTGTAAAGCTGCAGAAATGGCTCGCGGAGGGCGCATTCGCGCTGCGGATCCGTATCCGCCTGGGCATCGCGCCAGCGCGTCAGGTCCGCCCATTCCGGCTCACCGCCCTCCATGGCGATGACGCCCTGCAGGCTGGGGCATTCGGCGGCGACCTGGCGGCCGAGATCAATGAATTCCGGGCCGACGAACAGCAACTTCGCGCCGGAATCCTGCACGATGTAGGATACTTCCGGCGGGGCCAGGCGCCAGACCACCGGCACGATGACGACGCCCGCCTTCATGCAGGCGAACACCAGCTCGAAGTACAGATCGGAATTCTTGCCGACATGGGCGACGCGGTCGCCCGGCTTCAGACCAGCCGCGATCATGGCGTTGGCGATCTGGTTGATATGCCGGTTGCGCTCCGCGTGCGTCGTGAGCCGCCCCTCAAATTCGGTCGCGATCGCGTCGCCGCGGTCCCGCGCGTGCACCCGGGGGATATCCGCCAGCGTCGTCAGTTCATCGTGAAGCTTGATGTTCTGCATGGATCTTCTCAACAAAGGGCCAGGAAAGGCAACCGGGGAGCTCCGGACAGCAACCGCGTCCGGAGCATCAGGATTATCGCGCGCTGATGACGTCGCCCACGGGAACCCAGTCATCCTTCTCGAAACGCATCAGCTGCATCTCGCGGATCGGGGCGAAGTTTTCAGGGTTGTTGGCGTATTTCACGCCCGGACGCAGCCCGGGGACTTTGACGTCCTTCAGGTTGGTGGCGATTTTCATGATGTTCTCGCGGGTCAGGTTGTCGCCCGCCTCGCGCAGGACATGGGCCATGACATGCGACAGCATGTACATGCTGAAGCCGATCTCATTGCTGATGTCTTCGTTTGGCAGATACTTCTTCATGAACGCCAGATAGGTGGTCACGTCCGGATCATTCGCCCAGTTGGGGCTGGTGATCTGCTTCATGGCGCTGGCGGTCAGCAGCCCCTGGACATTCTCCAGTCCGGCGGCGTTCAGATAGACGCGACCGGCGGACGGGCTGCAGATGAAATGCATCGGCTTCCAGTTGATCTCGGCCAGTTTCTTGAGCGACTGCGACGTCGCCTTGCCAAGCGTCACGTTGAAAAACACGTCTGCGCCGGTGTCGCGGGCCGCCAGGATCTGGCTGTCGATCGTCGGGTCGGACAGCTCGTACGTCAGCTCCTTGACGATCATCTTGTCAGCCTTGTCGCCAAGACCGCGCTTGATTCCCGCCAGATAATCCTTGCCGAAGTCGTCGTTCAGATACAGCACGACGATCTTTGAATTCGGCTTTTCCTTCGCCAGGTACTTGCCATAGATCACAGCCTCGTCGACGTAGCTGATGCTGCTCGGCGTGGTCCAGGGAAAGGCCTTCGGCTGGTTGAATTTCGATGCGCCGGTGCTGACCATCAGCTGCGGAATTTTCTTCTGGTTCAGATAGCGCTGCACCGACGTCTGCGCCGCCGTGCCGACGCTGGCGAAGGTGGCCAGCACTTCGTCCTGCTCCACCAGCTTGCGGGTCTGCTCGACGGTTTTCGGCGGCGAAAAGGCGTCGTCCAGCGAAATCAGCCGCACCTTGCGGCCATTGATGCCGCCCTGCTCCTCATTGAGCATCCGGAAATAGGCCTGCTCGACGCGCCCCTGAATGCCGTGAGCCGACAGCGGCCCGCTATACGGCACGGTGTTGCCCAGACGGATCTCCGTATCGCTGGCCCCGGTGTCGTATTTCTTTTCCGCCTGCGCGGCGCTGGCCGCGAACATGAGGACGGCCGCCGCAGCCGTGGCGGTGCGCAGAAACTTCATTGTCGATCCTCCCGATCCCTGACTTTTTCATTTTTCGCCGGTCTGTCGCCAGGAGCCGCCGCCAACGACGGTCACAACGCCAGGGCGCCACCGGCTTATCCCAAATCCAGAACGCGTTCCACTTTTCTGGCGGCGCGCGCTCCCGGAGCATACGAACCTGTAGCAGGCGAGCCCGCCGCGCTGCAGAACGTCACGCCAGTTCACCTGGCCAACCGCACCGCCGGACAGCGCGGCGAAGCCAGATGCGAAAAGTCACGCGAATAGCATTCAACATACTGCAAATGCTACAATTTTTTACTTGATCTTATCACTTGATATACGGACTATATGGAGAGAATCCACCGGGCGCAAGCGCTGCACGACGGGAAGCCAATGACTGCGGATCGCCAGGACGCCCGACACCAGCGGCGGGGAAACGGGACAGCGCCGCGCGCCAGACGCCCGGCGCCAGAGGAAACGCGGCTCCGCATTCTGGAAGCTGCGATGAAATGTTTCGCGCAGCAGGGTTTTTCCGGCGCCACGACGCGCGAAATCGCGGCGGAGGCCAGCGTCACCCTGCCGGTGATCGCCTATCATTTCGGCAACAAGGAGGGGCTGCATCGCGCCTGCTCCGGGGTCATTCTTGGCCGCTACCGGGACCGGATGCTGCCGGTGGTCACCGCCGGGCGCGCCGCCGTAAGATCCGGCGCGCTCGCCGCTCCCGAAGCGCGGAGCATCCTGCTCCAGATCATGGAAGGTCTGATCGAAGCGTTCACCCACGAGGCGGACGAAAAATACCAGAGCCATTTTGTCCTGCGGGAGCTGAGCGACCGGGGCCCGGCCTACGGCTATCTGATGAAGGAACTGTGGCGGCCCGGGGTGCTGCTGGTGGCGGATCTGCTGGCCATCGCCTCCAGCCGCGATGCGACGACTGACCGGGACAAGGCCGCGGCGCTCATGCTCCTGTCGTCCCTGACCGCGCTGTCGAACCAGTCGGCGATTTCGCTCTCCATTCTCGACCGCAGCCGGTTCACCGATAGCGACAGGGTTCTTGCCGGCCAGCTGGTCGGCGGCATGATTGACAGCTTCCTCGCGCGAGGCCCGAGCGCCTTGCGACCGGAAGGAAGCGTCTGATCGACCAGAGTTCGCCAAAAACAACGGCTCCACGGCGCATCGTCCAAGGGGGCCAGGAAAAAGCGCGCCACGCCCGGGCAGCCTGTCCTTGAGGCGGCAACAGCGGGTCGGAAGGCGTTAAAAAAGAAGCCCGCCAGGGACGCCGGCGGGCTCACTCATGCAGGTTCGCGCCGCTGCTGACGCAGCGGCAACCTGCAAAACTCATATCAGTACGGCGACTGGCCCGCGCAGGACATGCCGCGCGCCGCTCCCGCCTTTGCCAGCCCCTGGCGCTCACCAGGGGCCGGCATCAGGCCAGGAGTTCCCGAGTACGCAAAGACCCTGATTACGCGACGTCGAACCGGTCTGCGTCCATCACCTTGACCCAGGCGGCGACGAAGTCGTCGACGAACTTCCGGGCGTTGTCGTCCTGGGCATAAACTTCGGCGTAGGCGCGCAGCACCGAATTCGAGCCAAAGACCAGATCGACGCGGCTCGCCGTCCACTTCACCGCGCCGCTCTTGCGGTCGCGGATCTCGTAGGCGTTGGCGCCGGCCGGAACCCAGCTGTAGGCCATGTCGGTCAGATTGACGAAGAAGTCGTTGGTCAGGGCGCCGACCCGGTCGGTGAACACGCCCGTCTTCGCGCCGCCATGGTTGGCGCCAAGCACGCGCATGCCGCCCAGCAGCACCGTCATCTCCGCCGCCGTCAGGCCCAGAAGCTGGGCCCGGTCGAGCAGCATCTCTTCCGGCGTGACCGCATAGTCTTCCTTCTGCCAGTTGCGGAAGCCATCAGCGAGCGGCTCCAGCACGGCGAAGGACGCGACGTCGGTCTGCGCCGCCGTGGCGTCACCCCGGCCCGGCGTGAACGGAACCGCGACGTCGAAGCCCGCGGCCTTCGCGGCCTGCTCGACGCCGACGTTACCCGCCAGCACGATGACATCGGCGATGCTGGCGCCGGTTGCGGCGGCGATCGGCTCCAGCACCGACAGCACCCGCGCCAGACGCTGGGGCTCATTGCCGGCCCAGTCCTTCTGCGGCGCCAGACGGATGCGCGCGCCATTGGCGCCGCCACGCTTGTCCGAACCACGGAACGTGCGGGCGCTGTCCCAGGCCGTGGCCACCAGGTCCGGGATCGACAGCCCGCTGCCGGCGATCTTCGCCTTGACGGCGGCGACGTCATAATCCTCGCGGCCAGCCGGCACCGGATCCTGCCAGATCAGTTCCTCGGCCGGAACGTCCGGACCGTAATAGCGCGAACGCGGCCCCAGATCGCGGTGGGTCAGCTTGAACCAGGCGCGGGCGAACGCATCCGAGAACGCCGCGAAATCGTTCATGAAGCGCAGCGAAATTTCGCGGTAAATGGGATCAACCTTCAGCGCCATGTCCGCGTCGGTCATCATCGGCATGACGCGGATGGAGGGATCCTCCACGTCGGCCGGCTTGTCCGCGTCGGCGATGGTGATCGGCTCCCACTGGTTGGCGCCGGCCGGGCTGCGGGTCAGCGTCCACTCGTGCTTGAACAGCATCTCGAAGAAACCGTTGTCCCACACCGTCGGATTCGTGGTCCAGGCGCCTTCGATGCCGCTGACGACAGCGTCACGACCAACGCCCCGGCTGGTCCGGTTCAGCCAGCCCAGGCCCTGGTCCTCAATGGCGCCGCCTTCCGGCGCCGGGCTGAGCAGCCCCGCATCGCCATTGCCGTGGCCCTTGCCGACCGTATGGCCGCCGGCGGTCAGCGCGACGGTTTCCTCGTCGTTCATCGCCATGCGGGCGAAGGTTTCCCGCATCATGTTGGCGGTCTTCTGCGGATCCGGCTGGCCATTGACGCCTTCCGGGTTCACGTAGATGAGGCCCATCTGCACGGCGGCCAGCGGGTTGGCCAGCGTTTTGGCGTCGGCCAGATCGCCATAGCGGCTGTCGCTGGGAGCCAGCCACTGCTTCTCGTCGCCCCAGTAGATGTCCTTCTCGGGATGCCAGATGTCCTCGCGGCCGAACGCGAAGCCATAGGTCTTCAGGCCGGCGCTCTCATAGGCAATGGTGCCGGCGAGCGCGATCAGGTCGGCCCAGCTGATCCGGTTGCCGTATTTCTTCTTGATCGGCCACAACAGGCGGCGCGGCTTGTCGGTGTTGGCGTTGTCCGGCCAGGAATTCAGCGGGGCGAACCGCTGGTTGCCGGTGCCGGCGCCGCCGCGACCGTCGGCGATGCGGTAGGTGCCGGCGGCATGCCAGGTCATGCGCACGATGGTGCCGACATAATTGCCCCAGTCGGCCGGCCACCACTCCTGGCTGTCGGTCATCAGCGCGCGGATGTCGTTCTTCAGCGCCGCGATGTCGAGCTTCTTCAGCTCTTCACGGTAGTTGAAATCCTTGCCAAGCGGGTTCGTCTTGACGTCGTGCTGGTGGAGAATGTCGAGGTTCAGCGCGTTCGGCCACCAGCTGGTGACCGAGGCCCCGGTCACGGTCAGCCCGCCATGCATGACCGGACATTTGCCGGCCTTTTTCGCTTCAATGCCATCCATGACCATTTCCCTTCAGAACCTGCTGCGTTGCCGCCACGTCACGTCCGGCTGGCCGGACCCGCTGGCGACGTCTGCCTTGAATGGTTCTAGGCAAATGCGGTCATAATGAGAACTTGAATTTTCAAATTGCACCGATAGTTTTTTCAAATGATCTCGATCCGGCATCTCCGCTATTTCGCCGCCCTCGCCCAGCATCGGCATTTTGGCCGCGCCGCCGACGCCTGCGCCATCAGCCAGCCTGCGCTTTCGTTGCAGATCAAGGATCTGGAGGATCTGCTCGACGCGCCGCTGGTGGAGCGCGACCACCGGCAGATCCGGCTCACCAGCCTCGGCGAGGCCTTCGCCAGCCGCGCCCACGACATTTTGCGCGCTGTGGACGAACTGGCCGACCTCGCCCGCGCGTCCAGCCAGTCACTGGCGGGCGATCTGCGCATCGGCATGATTCCCACCGTGGCCCCTTACCTGTTGCCAGCGGTGATCCGGCGGCTCGGCGAGCTGTTTCCGGCGGTGGACCTGCGGCCGCGCGAGGCGGTGACGCAAAAGCTGATCGAGGACCTGACCAGCGGCAGGCTGGACGTCGCCATCGTCGCCCTGCCGGTTCTGGAGCCGGTGCTGCAGGAACTGCCGCTGTTTGAGGAGGAGTTTGTCCTTGTCCGGCCGTCCGCCGACAGGATGAAGCCGCCGCCCTGCCCTGAGGCGCTGCGGGAAATGCGCCTGCTGTTGCTGGAGGAAGGCCACTGCTTCCGCGATCAGGCGCTGGCGTTCTGCAATATGAGCCCGGGCGCGCCCAAGGACCTGATGGAAGGCAGCTCGCTCTCAACCCTGGTGCGCATGGTCGGCGCCGGCATCGGCGTTACCCTGATACCCGAGATGGCGGTGGCGCCGGAAACCGCCTCCGTCGATGTCAATGCCGTCCGGCTGGCGCAGCCGCGCCCGTCGCGCACCATCGGCATGGTGTGGCGCAAGACGAACCCGCTCGCCGCGCGGTTCGCCGAGATTGGCGAGGTTGTCACCCAGGAGCACGGCAACCTGCTGGCGGCGCGGCTGAACAGCTTCTGAAAGCGGGAGGCGGACACCGCCCGGCGGCGCGGCGTAGTCGTCAAGCTGTCGAACCCTCCAGCCTCCCCACACGCGGCCGCCAATCAGCACATCAATTGTTGATGGTCAGCGCGCCGCACTGGTCGCCTGGCGCATGCCCGAATTACGGAGCCCGGAACCCGTCCAGATCCAGGCTGGCCGCGACATGCAGCTGTGTTTAACCCGCATCGACTGCATTGCCGGCGCAGCGACTGATGTTTCCGCAAGGAGATGTCCACTTTTTGGGATCATGCTCTGGCGCTCTGCATCCTGGACGTCCAGGATGCGCCAAACGGTCGGCCGTCGCATTCCACCGGAATCCGGCGCCAGATGGGCATCATGTGGGAGAGGGAACGTATGACACGGACATGCGACGGCGATGCGCGGATGAAGCGCCCGGGACTCGCTGCTTGCGCCTGCGCTATCGCGCTGCCGCTTGTGCTGGCCGCCTGCAGCCTTGGCGAGAGAATGTCGCCAACAGCGCGGGCGCCCAGCCCGACTGGCGTCTCGCGCGACGCACTGGTCGGCAGCTGGGGCATCGCCTCGTTTCACACTGACAAGGACCGCAAGCGCACCGAAGCCCAGGCGAAGGCCCAGTGCAGCCAGCCGTACAGTATTGTTCGCGGGCCCAACGACGGCGTGATGATGCACGTGGCCGACGACGCCAAGCTCTATGAACTGCGGCTGAAGGCCGGCGCGGACGGCCGGACCTACATCGGCTTTGAGTCTCCCGCTGGCGACCCGCAGGACCGCGAGTTGCTGTCAGTCACGCCGAATGTGCTGACCATGCGGTTTGTCGACCCCGACGCGCACCGGCGGTATGGCACCTTTGTCTTCGTCCGTTGCAGCTGACGGGAGCCGGCGCGTCATGAAGTCCGATCGAAATATTTTCCGCCGCCTTGTGCTGTCCAGCCTTGGGCTGGCCTGCCTCGTCGCTCCGGCCCTCGCGGCGCCGCAGCCGCCGCCGCGCCCGCAGGCCGACATCCGCGAGACCATGGATATCGGCGACGAACCGGGCCGCATCTCCACGGAAGAAGTGCGCATCACCGATGGCCCCTTCGCCCGCCAGATGGTGCTGTACCGCACCACCGAGGCGCCCGGCACGGTCATCATCCATTCCGACGAGCGCTTCCTTTATGTGGTGCAGGGCAACGGCCGGGCGCTGCGTTATGGCATCGGCGTCGGCCGCGAAGGCTTCACCTGGTCCGGAAAGGTCCAGGTGACGCGCAAGGCCGAATGGCCCGACTGGCGGCCGCCGCCAGACATGCTGAAGCGCCAGCCCTATTTGCCGCGCTTCATGGCCGGCGGGCCGGGCAATCCCATGGGCGCCCGCGCGCTCTATCTGGGCTCCACGGTGTTCCGCATTCACGGCACCAACCAGCCGGAAACCATCGGGCAGGCCATTTCGTCCGGCTGTTTCCGTCTCGCCAACGGCGACATCATCGACCTGTACGAGCGGGTGCCCGTCGGTACGAAGGTGATCATCCGTCACAAGGCGACGTTGTAAGCAGCGGCAACGGGCGGCGCTGAAACCCGCCCCTGCAAGCTTTTCTCAACATCGGGAAGGGACCCGGCTCCAGCAGACCGGCGTCCACTTCAGCAATCGCAAAACATGCGAAAGGGAAAGGGAGCCATGTCCAAGTCCCCATGGACCAGCCTGCGCCGTTTCGGCGGCGCCGCCATCGGCGTGATGGCCGGCGTCTTTGTCATGTCGGCGCAAGCGGGAACGCTTGATACGGTCAAACAGCGCGGAACGCTCAACTGCGGCGTCAGCGAAGGCGTCACGGGCTTCTCGGAAAAGGATGACAAGGGCGCCTGGCGCGGCTTCGACGTCGACTTCTGCCGCGCCGTCGCCGCCGCGACGCTGGGCGACGCCAGCAAGGTGACCTTTACGCCCCTGTCGGCCAGCCAGCGCTTCGAGGCCCTGAAGAACGGCAAGGTTGACCTGCTGGCCCGCAACACCTCCTGGACCCTGGGCCGCGAGGCCGAGCTTGGGCTGGCGTTCGCTGGCGTCGCCTATCACGATGGCCAGGGCTTCCTCGTGAAGCGGGCGCTCGGGGTCGACAGCGCCCTGTCGCTCGACAAGGCCAAGGTGTGCGTCGAGGCCGGCACCACCAGCCAGCTGAACCTCGCCGATTTCTTCAAGGCCAATTCCATGACCTATGAAGAGAAGGTGTTCCCGACCGCCGCCGAGGCGATCGCCGCCTTCGCCGAAGGCAAATGCGACGTGCTGACCCGTGACCAGTCGGCCCTGCATGGCGAGCGCCTCAAGCTGGCAAAGCCGGCCGAGGCCATGGTGTTGCCGGACGTGATTTCCAGGGAGCCTCTGGGCCCGGTCGTCCGCAGCGATGACTTCCCATGGTTCAATGTGGTGAAGTGGGTGAACTTCGCCCTCGTCAACGCCGAGGAACTGGGCATCGCCTCCGCCGACGTGGAAAAGGCGCTGCAATCGCAGAAGCCGGAAGTACGCCGCTTCACGGGCGCCGAGGGCAATTTCGGCAAGGCGCTTGGCCTCGACCCTGACTGGGCGATCCGCGCGGTGAAGGCGACCGGCAATTACGCGGAAATCTACGAGCGCAATCTGGGCTCCAGCTCGAAACTCGGCGTGCCGCGCGGGCTGAACCAGCTCTGGAGCATGGGCGGCGTGCTGTACGCCCCACCGATGCGATAAGATCGCGCCAGGATCGCAACAGGATTCTGCGGCGCTGGCCCGACTTCACGCCAGCGCCGCAGAGTTTCGGGAGAGCCGCCGCATGGCTGCAGGAGCGCGGAGCAGCGCCCCTGTCTCATCACAATGAAGCGCTGACCCACCGGCTTTCAGGACAGGGCCTGGGGCCTTCCCTGACAGCCCATCCAGACAAGGCCTGGGGCCATGTGCGTTGCGCCATCCGGCCCGATCCGGCGCGTCGCTGTCAGCCCTGTGATCGGTCATCACGCGCCCCCCTTTGATCGCGTTATGCCCCGGGGTGATTGCTCTTCGGCGGTCCATCCGGGCTGTCCATCTGGAGCCACAAGACGGGCCTGGAGGCAAACGCCAGCGCGCCCCTGGCGGCGCAGTGAACCAGGCGGAAAAACAGGAAGCGACATGTCGGCAGAAAAACGCCTCGCCACGTTGACGCAGTTGCTGACGCATGTGCGCGAGCGGCTGCAACTGAAGCCGGGTTTCTTTCTGTGGGATGGTTCACGGGTTCCGGCGGATTACCCCGAAACCGGCCTTGGGGTTTATCTGGGTGATGAAGGCGTGATCGGCGCGCTGGTCCGCCGCCCGTCCGTCGCCACCCTCGCCAATCTGTGGGCCGCCGGCCGCGTCGATATCCGCAATGGCGACGTGTTCGATCTTGTGGCGGCGAAACCCGCCGTGCGCACCCGCGAATTCCGCCGCACGCTCGATCGCAAGCTGGCCCTGCGCGCCGGCGCGCAATTCCTGTTCACCCCACGCGGCGGCCCATGGCCGCTGGAAGACATCGCCAGATCGGCGCCGAGCGACGGCGACGCTGGCGAGAACCGCAAAAACATCAGCTACCATTATGATGTTTCCAATGATTTTTACCGGCTCTTTCTTGATGAGCGCATGGTCTATACCTGCGCCTATTACAAGGACTGGACCAATTCACTGGAGCAGGCGCAGGTCGACAAGCTGGAGATGACCTGCCGGCGACTGCGTTTGCAGCCTGGCGAGACTTTCCTCGATATCGGCTGCGGCTGGGGCGCGCTGATGGCGCACGCTGTCACGCATTTTGGCGTCACGGCGCACGGCGTCACCCTCTCCGAACAGCAGGCGGAGCTGGCCCGGGCGCGCTTCCAGCAACTGGGGATCGCCGACCGCTGCACGGTTGAACTGATCGACTACAGCAAGCTGCCCGGCGCGGAGCGTTTCGACAAGATCAGCTCGCTGGGCATGATCGAGCACGTGGGCATCGCCAACTACCCCACCTATTTCAGCACGATGCAGCGCCTGCTGAAGCCTGGCGGCCTGTTTCTCAACCATGGCATCGTCCGGCCCGGCAAAAGCGCCACCAAAAAGAAGAAGCGCGCGGATTTCGCCGCCCTCACCCGCTACATTTTCCCCGGCGGCGAGCTGGATACGCTCAGCGGCACGCTGACGGCCATGGAGCGCGGCGGCTTTGAAATCCGCGACGTGGAATGCTGGCGCGAACACTACATGCGCACTTGCCGCGTCTGGCACGACCGGCTGCGCGCCAACCGCGACGCCGCCATCGCCGAGGTCGGCGAGGTGAAGTATCGCGTCTGGCTGATGTATCTGGCCGCCTGCTCCATCGCCTTCGAGCGCAACAACGTCGGCATTTACCAGACCCTGGGCCAGAAGCGCCTGAAAGGCCCCTCCAACCTGCCGCCGACGCGCGCCGACCTCTACCGGGTGGTGTGAGGCGGCGCGACGGGCAGAAGCGTCGCCCGCCAGCTACCCCCGCTTTTTCAACGCCCGCAGATCAATGGCGCCGTCGGCCTTGCGCGGATCCGCGCCGGCCGCGAACAGCTCGCTTTTCTGCACCTTCTGGGTGCTGGTTTTCGGCAGCGCAGCCAGAAACAGCACCCAGCCCGGCGGCTTGAAATAGGCCAGCCGCTCATTGGCCCACGCGAACAGCTCCCGCGCCTTGCCCTCGCTGGCTGCATCGGGCGCGCGCAACACGACGCAGGCGAAGACTTCCTGCTCGCGCACCTCATCGGGCGCGGCCACCACCGCCACTTCCGCCACATCCGGATGCGCCAGCAGGGTCGCCTCCACTTCGGCGGCGGCGATGTTCTCACCGGAGCGGCGGATGATGTTCTTGTTGCGGTCGACGAAATACAGCATGCCGGTTTCGTCCTGACGCACCACGTCGCCCGTGTGGAACCAGCCGCCGCGCCAGGCCTCGGCCGTCGCCTCCGGGTTCTTGAGATATTCCCGGAACATGCCGAGGCGCGGATTGTCGCCGCAACGGCGCACCAGCAATTGCCCTTCCCGCCCGGTGGGCACATCGTTGTCGTCGGCGTCGACAACGCGGGCGTCGAGATCGAGCCCCGGCCGGCCGAGCGGGCGGCCCATGGCGCGGGTGTGGATCATGCGCGGCTCGGCGTCAGCGAAAAAACCGCCGCCGGTTTCGGTCATGCCCCACAATTCAAGCAGCGGCGCGCCGAAGCGCTCCTCGAAGTCGCCGTGAATCTCCGGCTCGACGCCAGCGCCAAGCATGAAGCGCAGTCCGTGCGCCCGGTCCAGCGGCGTCGGCTCCAGCTTCATCAACATGCCGGGAATGACGCCGAGATAATGCGCCACGGTGGCGCGGCTGTCTGCCAGCTCCTTCCACCAGCTGTGCGGATGGAAACGGTCGGGCAGGATCACGCAGCCGCCGTTCATCAGCGCCGCCATGAAACTGAATACGCCGGCATTGATATGAAACAGCGGCAGGGGGTTGTAGGTGCGTTCCTGGCCCTCGCGATATTGTCCAAGGCCGGTATTGCTGCAGCACCCCCGTCCAACGCTGAGATAATACTGGTTGGTGGCGACGCAGCCCTTGGGCCGGCCGGTGGTGCCGGACGTGTAGTAAAGACAGGTTTCCGTATCGGGATCCGGCGTCGCCTGCCCGGCCGGCGTTCGCGCCGGGGGAAATGGCGCGGCCGAGGTCACGTCGTGCAGCGGCGGCGGTTCAGCGCACAGCGCCAGCGCCCGTTGCGCCTGCTCAAGCCGCCCGGGCAAGGCGACCAGCAGCGATGCCTCCGCGTGTTCCAGCAGGTAGCGCATTTCGTCGGGCCGGTAGTCCGGGTTCACCGGAGCCAGCGATGCGCCGAGGCTGTTGAGGGCGAGAAAATGGAAAAAGTGCTCGGGCCGGTTTTCAAGCAGGACCGCAACGCGATGCCCTGGCCCATAGCCCGCGGCCTGGTAACGGGCGGCCAGATCGTCAACGATGGCGCGGGTGGCGGCGTAGGTATATTCCACGCCCTCCGGCAGGTACGATCGCGTCGCAAGGGGGCCGACAGCGATGAAGCTGTTGTCCGGATACAGGCTGGCGACGTTATGGAAGATGGCGGAAACCGTTGGCGCGGCAAGCGTCTCCGGCGTGATGCGGTTCATGGCGGCGTCCCTGCCCTGTGGCGTTTTCCCACCGGCGCGGACGCGCTCTGGGGCAGGAAAACGCGTCAAATCATGTGGAGGCAAAACTCCTGTCCGGCATGAACGGATTTTGCCCGGGTCCTGTCGCTGGAAAGTTATTGGCGTCGTTCACGCGCGGCGGACCGCAGTGAACGACTGGAGCGCCGTCAGTTCTTTTTCGATGAATCGATCACCGGCCCAAACCGCACGTACTGCTTTCCGTCAAAGCGGATGAGCTGCAACTGCTCGATCGGATAGTGGTCGTCCGGCGCCGTGTTGATCTCGATGCCCGGCAGCAGCAGATCGGAGCGGAAATGCTTCAGATTGGCCGCCTGCTTCATGATGTTGGCCGGGGATACGTCGTCGCCGGCCTGGCGCAACGCCTGCTCCATCGCCTGCACGGCGACATAGGCGTAGACGGTCAGCGCGTCCTTGCGGTCCGCGTCGGGCAGATATTTGTCATAGAAGGCATTCCATTTTTTGAACGCCGGATCGTCCTTCCACTCCGGATCGTTGGCGTCCTTCAGATAGGCGCTGGAAATAATGTCCTTTGCATTTTCCAGTCCGGCCGGGCCAAGCACGGCGGCGATGGAATTGGCGTTGCTGCCGAGATAATGCGTCGGTTTCCAGCCAAGTTCGGCGATCTTGCGAATGGCCTGGGCGGCGAATTTCGGCGTGGTCATGTTCATGAACACATCGGCGCCAGAGGCTTTCAGCTTGACGATCTGGGAATCGATCGTCGGATCGGTCGATTCATAGGAGGCTTCGGCGACGATCATCTTCGCCTTGTCGCCAAGGCCGTCCTTGAAGCCCTTGAGCACGTCGCGGCCGAAGTCGTCGTTCTGATACAGGACCGCAATCTTCGCATCCGGTTTGGTTTTCAGAATATTCGCCGCGAACGCCTTGCCCTCGGTCTGGTAGCTGGGCTGGAAACCCATGGTCCACGGCCATGCGGCCTGGTCGCCGAATTTGGTGGCGCCGGAGGCGATGAAAACGTGCGGGATCTTGTGGCCGTTGAGATATTTAAGCGTCGCCGAGCTGGTCGGCGCGCCGAGCGAGCCATACATCACCGCCACCTGATCGTTTTCCACCAGCTTGCGCGTCTGCTCCACGGTTTTCGGCGGGCTGTAGGCGTCGTCATAGGTGATGAAGGTGATCTTGCGGCCATTGACGCCACCCTGGTCGTTCATCATGCGGAAATAGGCCGCCGGAACCTTGCCAAGCACCGCGTAGACGGCGGCGGGACCGCTGTAGGCGTTGACGTTGCCAATGCGGATCTCGCCCTTGTCCGCGGGCTTGTCCTGCGCCTGCGCGCCGCCGGTCAGCGCCACCGCCCCGGCCACAACGCCCGCTGCGGCGCACAGCGCCGTTCCGGCCCGCGCCGCGCGCAGCCATGCGTGGATTCTGCCTCTGCCGGCCATGCCGTTTCCTCCAACCCTGTGGTCTTTGCGCCGCCGCCGCCGTCCGGACAGGCCGCGCTTGCGCCGGTTTTCCGGCTTGTGGGCGGGAGTGTCGGATATTGGCGCCGCGCCCGTCAATCATGACGGCGACGCGCGACCCGGCTCCGCCCAATTCTGGCCGCGGCGACGCGTCGGACAGCCTTCCCTAAGGTGATGCCACATGACGCCATGCGGGCGGACATGCCTTGAACATTTTTATGGTTAACCCTGTTGTGCAGCTGGCTTGCCGGAAACAGTCACAGCTGCCGTTGCCAGGACAGTCGGCCCGTAAGGTTCTGCGCCGCGCTCCTGCGGCTTGCCAGTACTGACGGTGACGCCATGAAAATTGCCCAGATTGCGCCCCTGGCTGAACGCTGTCCTCCAAAATTCTATGGGGGCACCGAGAGAATTGTTTCCTATCTGACGGAACAGCTTGTCGATATGGGTCACGACGTAACCCTGTTCGCCAGCGGCGATTCCGTCACGTCAGGCTGCCTGTGCGGCTGCTGCGAAATGGCGTTGCGCCTCAATCCGGCGGTGCAGGAACAATTGCCCTGGAACCTGGCGATGGTGGACCGGGTCCGACGCCAGGCCAGCGCGTTTGATATCCTGCATTTTCATGTGGATCTGCTGCACTTCCCGACATTCCGGGACATCGCCCACAAAACCGTCACGACCCTGCATGGACGCCAGGACCTGCCCGATCTGGCGCCGTTCTACCGGCAGTTTCCCGCGTATCCGCTGGTATCCATCTCATATGCCCAGCGAACGCCAATGCCGGCGGGGCTGAATTGGGCCGCCAATGTCTACCATGGCCTGCCGGAACAACTGCTGACGCCCCAGCCCCATCAGGACGGCGGATATCTTGCCTTTCTCGGGCGGATTTCGCCGGAGAAACGTCCGGATCGCGCCATCGCCATCGCCGCCGGCGCTGGCCTGCCGCTGCGGATCGCCGCAAAGATTGACCGGGCCGACGCCAGCTATTGGGCGGACATGATCGAACCGCTGGTGCGCGACAGCGATTGTGTGACCTTCTGCGGCGAAATCGGCGAAACCGAAAAGGCGGACTTTCTCGGCAATGCCCATGCGCTGCTGTTTCCCATCGACTGGCCAGAACCGTTTGGGCTGGTGATGATCGAAGCCATGGCCTGCGGGACGCCGGTCATCGCCTGGTCATGCGGCTCGACGCCCGAGATCATTGACCACGGCGTCACCGGCTTTCTGGTCAGTTCGATCGAAGAAGCGGTGGCGGCGGTCAGAATGGCCGGCGAACTGGACCGGAGGGAGGTGCGCACCAGGTTCGAGCAACGCTTCTCAGCCACCCGCATGGCCCGCGATTATCTGGCGGTTTACGAGCGCCTTGCCGGTGCCCGCGCGACGCCGCCACTGCAGGTTGCCTGAGACAGGCCGGCGGGTGTCATGACCGCTGGCCACTGCCATGGCGCGCCCCCTGAACACGCCCCAGGAGTTTTCCTGGAGGCCCTGCCTTGCCGGGAGGCCCCGTCTTTCCAGGAGGTCCTGTCATGGAAACCGTCCAACCGACGTCGCTGATGGCGTCCCAGGCAATGGCTGGCGGCCCGGCGGCCAGCGAGCCCGAGACCGACCTGTGGTCCGTGCAAAGCGACGCCTCGTTGCAGGAAACGCAACCCCGGGCGCTCAAGCAGGGCGACGCCTTCGCGGTGTTTGATCATCACGGCGACGCCCTTTCCGGCCCGCAAAGCCCGGAGGGACTGTTCTGGCGCGACACCCGGCACCTGTCGCACCTGGCCATGACGGTGTGCGGGCGCAGACCCATGCTGCTGTCGTCGATTCTCCGGGACGACAACGCGACGCTGACCTGCGACCTGACCAACCCGGAGATCGTTGGGCGGGATGGCGAACCGGAGATAGCCCGGGACGCCCTGCATATCCGGCGCTCCTGCTTCCTGTGGAACGCCGCCTGCTATCAGCGGGTCGTGGTGAAGAACTACGACCAGAAGCCGCATGACGTGACCATCGCCATCACATTCGCGGCGGACTTCGCCGACCTGTTCGAGGTGCGCGGCTCCCGGCGCGAACGCCGGGGCGAAAGGCATCCGCCGGAGCCCGCCGCGAACCACGTTCGCCTGTCCTATACGGGGCTCGACCACCAGCGGCGGGTGACGACGCTGGGATTTGATCCGGAGCCGGCGCAACTGACGGGCAATCGCGCCGTGTTCACGTTCACGCTGGCGCCGCGCGAAAGCCGCACCCTGTACATGGAGGTGAGTTGCAGGACCCCTGGCGTCAATCATGCGCCTGCGCAGGGATATTTCGCCGCGCTGCGGGATTCGCGGCGCGACCTGCGTCGCCTTTCCGGGCGCGCGGCGGCGGTCAGCAGCTCCAACGATGTGTTCAATGAAGCGCTGCGGCGCAGCGTCTCTGATCTCTACATGCTGGTGACCGATACGGAGGATGGCCCCTACCCTTACGCCGGCATTCCCTGGTTCAGCACGGTGTTCGGGCGCGACGCGCTCATCACCGCCCTGCAAACCTTGTGGCTCGACCCGGAGATCACCCGCGGCGTGCTGCGCCATCTCGCCCGCAACCAGGCGACGCAGACCGATCCGCTGGCCGACGCCGAGCCCGGCAAAATCCTGCACGAGGTCCGCCACGGCGAGATGGCCGAACTGCGCGAGGTGCCGTTCCGCCGTTATTACGGCAGCGTCGATTCCACGCCGCTGTTCGTCGCCCTTTGCGGCGCCTATCTGCATCGCACCGGCGATGTGCGCGCCATCCAGCAATTGTGGCCCCATGTGGAGGCCGCGCTGGCCTGGATCCGCGCGTCCGGCGACCGGGACGGCGACGGCTTCGTTGAATATGGCCGCCAGACGCCGGACGGGCTGGTGAACCAGGGCTGGAAGGACAGCTTCGATTCCGTCTTTCACGCCGATGGCGCGCTGGCGCGCGGCCCCATCGCCCTGTGCGAGGTGCAGGCCTATGTGTACGCCGCCTGGCAGGCGGCGCGCGACATGGCGGCGGCGCTGGGCGACGGCGCGACCGCCGCCGCGTGCGAGACCCGGGCCCGCGATCTGCGGACGGCCTTCGACGCGGCGTTCTTCGATGAGGAACTGGGCACCTATGTGCTGGCCCTCGATGGCGACAAGCGCCCCTGCCGGGTGCGCGCCTCCAACGCCGGCCATGTGCTGACCTTCGGCCTCGCCCTGCCGGAGCGGGCCGCCGCCGTGGCGAAAACCCTCATGGCGCCGGCCAGCTTCTGCGGCTGGGGCGTCCGCACCGTGCCGGACACCGAGGCGCGCTATAATCCCATGAGCTACCACAACGGCTCCGTCTGGCCCCATGACAACGCCCTGGTGGCTTACGGCCTGCGCCGCTACGGCTACCGGGCGGAGGCCGGCCGCATCTTCGAGGGCCTGTTCGCCGCCTCCACCTACATTGAAATGCGGCGGTTGCCGGAGCTGTTTTGCGGCTTCGCCCGCCAGCGCGGCCAGGGCCCGACCTTCTATCCCGTCGCCTGTTCGCCCCAGGCCTGGGCGGCGACGGCGCCATTGTTCATGCTGCAGGCCTGCCTCGGCGTGGCGTTCGACCCGGCCGACAACGCGATCTCCTTCACCGAGCCGCTCCTGCCGCCCTTTCTTGACGAGGTCACGATCCGCAACCTGCGCATCGGCGAGGCTTCCTGCGACATCGCGGTGTCCGGCCGGCAGTCCATCGTGCACGTGCTGCGCCGCAGCGGCCCGCTGAAGGTGCTGGTGACGGCCTGAGACGTTTTCAAGCCGCAGGTCCGGCGCCAGACCACGCGGCAGCCATGCGCGACGGGCATGCGCCGGGGCTTCCACTGGCGGCGTTTGATGTGAATGATGCTGCCCTTCCGGGAGCCGGCGCAATATCCGGGCTCCAGATTCACACCCGTGGGAGCCCCCGCATGAGTGATGCCTCCGAATACACGCCGCCTGCCGTCTGGACCTGGAGCAAGCCGAGCGGCGGCGCCTTCGCCAACATCAATCGCCCGGTCGCCGGCCCTACCCATGACAGGGAGCTGCCGGTCGGCAAGCATCCGCTACAGCTCTATTCGCTGGGCACGCCGAACGGCCAGAAAGTCACCATCATGCTGGAGGAGCTGCTGGCGGCCGGCCACAGGGGCGCCGAATACGACGCCTGGCTGATCCGCATCAATGAAGGCGACCAGTTCGGCAGTGGTTTTGTCGGGATCAATCCGAACTCCAAGATCCCGGCCCTGCTCGACCGTTCAGGAGCCATGCCCGTCCGGGTGTTCGAATCCGGCGCCATCCTCGTTTATCTGGCGGAGAAATTCGGCGCCTTCCTGCCGACGGAGCCGGCGGCGCGGGCCGAATGCCTGTCGTGGCTGTTCTGGCAGATGGGCAGCGCCCCATATCTCGGCGGCGGTTTCGGCCATTTTTACGCTTACGCGCCGGTGAAGATCGAATACGCCATCGACCGCTTTGCGATGGAAACCAAGCGGCAGCTCGACGTGCTGAACCGCCGCCTGGCGGAGACGCCCTGGCTGGGCGGCGACGCCTACACCATCGCCGACATGGCGACATTCCCCTGGTATGGCGCGCTGGCCAAGGGCCAGATGTACGGAACCGCCGGTGAATTCCTCTCCGTGCACGAATATCCCAACGTCATCGCCTGGGCCGACCGGCTCATGGCGCGCCCGGCCGTCCGGCGCGGGCGGATGGTCAACAACGTCATGGGCAAGCCGGAAAACCAGCTGCATGAACGGCACGATGCGTCCGATTTCGAGACCAGAACCCAGGACAAGATCGGCGGCTGAACGCCGGCGGCGCGGCGTTACGGCGCTTTCCGGTCGAAGTTCGCTCAAAACCCGGAAAGCCGGAGCGTTTTCATGTCGATGACAAAGCGATATTTGACGTCGCTTTTCAGCATGCGCCCATAGGCGTTTTCGATCTGGTCCATGGCGATCATTTCGATATCGGCGGTGATGCCGTTCTGGCCGCAGAAATCCAGCATCTCCTGGGTTTCTGCGATGCCGCCGATGATCGAGCCGGCGAACCGGCGCCGGTTCGGCAGCAGGCTGAAGACGTTAACCGGCAGCGGCGCATCCGGTGCGCCTACCTGCACCAGCGTGCAGTCGCGCCGGAGCATGCCGAGATAGACGTTGACGTCGTGCGGCGCGGCGACAGCGTCAATGATCAGATCAAGCTTTGAGCGCCAGGCCGCCATCGCCGCGCTGTCAGTGGACAGCACCACCTCATCGGCCCCGAGGCGTTTGCCGTCGGCGACCTTGGACGGCGAGGTGGTGAACAGCACGACGCGCGCCCCCAGCGCGTGGGCGAATTTCACGGCCATATGGCCGAGCCCGCCAAGCCCCACGACGCCAACCGTCTTGCCAGGCCCCGCGCCCCAGTGCCGTAGCGGCGACCAGGTGGTGATGCCGGCGCACAGCAGCGGCGCAACGCCGGCCGGATCGAGATTGTCCGGCGCCCGCAGCACGAAATCCTCCGTCACCACCACATGGCTGGAATAGCCGCCAAAGGTGTGGCCGCCGCTGACCCGGTCCTTGCCGTTGTAGGTTCCCGTAGCGCCCTTCTCGCAATATTGCTCCAGCCCTTCCCGGCAGTTCTCGCAGGACCGGCAGGAATCGACCAGGCACCCGACGGCGGCGATATCGCCGACCCGGAACTTCTTCACGTCGCCGCCGACCGCCGCTACCCGTCCGACGATTTCGTGGCCCGGCACGCACGGATACAGCGTGCCGCCCCACTCGTTGCGCACCGTGTGCAGATCGGAATGGCAGACGCCGCAATACTGGATTTCAATCAGCACATCCGAGGGGCCGGGATCACGGCGGTTGAAGGAAAAGGCGCCCAGCGGCGTTTCGGAATCGCTGGCGGCAAAGCCGGTGCACATGAACATGGCGTTCGCTCCCGTTTCGTTTGCAATTGTCAGGCGGGCCAGCCCGCCGGGACAGGCCGCATGGCCGTTATGTTTATGATGGCGGATTCAACCGGCGCTGAGAACGGCGCGCCAGATATCCCTGCTGCGCGTCTGATAGGCCTGCAGCGCCGCCACCAGATGACGGCGCGGCGCATCCGGCGCCATCTCCGCGGGCAACAGCGGGTCGCGCAGCATCAGGCCAATCTGGGCGCGGCCAAGCAACAGACATTCCCGCGCCGCCGCGCGCGGCTCCATCTCCTGGAGCCGGCGCCCGCTGTCCTCCAGAAGCCGCAGCCGGTCCGCGTAATCCGCCGCGAGCGCCCGCACGTCCCAAAGGGCGCGAATGCCGGCGCATTGCTCCGGCGTGAAGCCGCGCGCGACAAGAACCTGGGCGCCCGCCGCCAGGCCCAGCGCCCCCAGGTCCTGCCGCAGCGCCATGACGCCGCCGCGCAGATTGTCCGGTCGCAGCCACAGCCCGCCTGACCAGCAGCGGAAGCCGCGCAGATCCAGCGCCCGGTGGTGGCGCCGCAGCAGGGTGCGGTCGCGCCGGCTGACGCTCGCGTCATGGACCGCGACCCAGTCGCCCGACCACGCCACGACATTGTCGATGCGCTGGCGCCATGTGCTGACGTCCCGCTGCAGGGGCCGCCCGGCGGCGTTGAGGGCATACAGCGCCCGCCCCTGCCGCAGGATCTTCTTCTGCCGCAACAGGCGGGTGATGGCGACGCGCGCCACCGCCTCGGCGTGTCCGACAATCACGCAGCCCTCGCAGACATCCCGGGCCGACATCGGTTCGCCATGGCGGGCGGACAGCAGATCCAGCACCACCGTTGTTGCGCTGGGCAGCGACGCTTCCATTCCGGCGTGTCTCCTGATCCTGGGCAGCGACGCGGCCAGGCGCACGACGCGCCACCCGCCCGTTCATACGGGAACGCCAACCGCGCGTCACCGCTTGACGGGCTGGCGTCAAAATTTCATTATTTGCCGAATTGAAGCAATGAATGAAATATTCGGAGGAACGCATGAGCGCCGCCGTGAGGGTTGAACGTCAGGGCCCCGTCACCACGATCATCATGAGCCGGCCCGAGCGGCGAAACGCTGTCGATGGCCCCATGGCCGCCGCCCTGCGCGCCGCATTCCACGATTTCGAGGCGGATGAGAGCCAGCGCGTCGCCGTGCTCTGGGGCGAACACGGCGTGTTCTGCGCCGGCGCCGACCTCACCGCCGTCAACGACCCGGCCCGCACACATGATCTTGATCCGGATGGCGGCGGCGACGGTCCCATGGGCCCCTCGCGGATGGCGCTGTCCAAGCCGCTGATCGCCGCCGTATCCGGTTACGCGGTGGCCGGCGGGCTGGAGCTGGCCCTGCTCGCCGACATGCGCGTGGCCGAGGAAGGCGCCACGTTCGGCGTGTTCTGCCGGCGCTGGGGCGTGCCGCTGATCGACGGCGGCACCGTGCGCCTGCCGCGCGTGGTCGGCATGGGCCGCGCCCTCGACATGATCCTCACCGGCCGGCCGGTTGACGCACACGAAGCGCTGGCCATGGGCCTGGCCAACCGCGTCGTCCCCCAGGGAGAAGCGCGCGCCGCCGCCGAAGAACTGGCGGGCCAGATCGCCGCTTTCCCCCAGGCCTGCATGCTGGCGGACCGCAAATCGGCCTTCGCCCAGTGGGACCTGCCGCTGGCGGAGGCCCTGCGCCAGGAGGGCCGGGACGGCGCGCCCATCGTCGCAATGGAAGGCAAGGCTGGCGCCATGCGCTTCGAGCGCGGCGCTGGCCGGCATGGCCAGTTTGGCGAATAAGGCGCGGCAAACCCAGGCGCCGCAACAACGACATCGTTGAGGAAGGAACTGACAATGTCCGCTTCAGGCGCGACCTGTCTTGAACTGATTGAACGCGGCGCCCGGCAGAACGCCGCCCGCACGGCCCTGGTCTGGGGCGACCGCTCGTGGAGCTTCGCCGAGGTCAACGCAATGGCCAACCGGCTGGCGCAGGCCCTTGGCGCCGTCGGCGCGGCCCAGGGCCAGCGCGTCGCGTTGCTGGTCAACAACGGCCCGCACAGCGTGCCGCTGGACTTCGCCTGTGTGAAAAGCGGCGTCAACCGCGTGCCGCTCAACGCCCGGCTGTCGGCGGCGGAACATGCGCGCATGGTGCAGGAGGCGCAGTGCGCCGTGCTGGTGTTCGGCGACGACCTGACGGAGCGGGCGCGCGAATTGCAGCAGCTGTGCCCGGGCCTTGCCTGCCACGGCCTCGGCGCGGCCCTGCCCGGCGGCGTCGATCTGCTGCAAACCGCCGCCAGCCTGCCCGCCACGGCGCCGGACATCACCGTGCGGCCGGACGACATCCTGCTCACGCTCTACACCTCCGGCACCACCGGCGTGCTGAAGGCGGCGCAACATACGCAAGGCTCCTACGCCGCCATCTGCCGCAACATTCTCATCAACCTGTTCCCCATTGGCGCGGACGACGCGATGCTGCACGCCGCCTCGCTGATTCACGCCAGCGGCACATTCGTGCTGCCGTTCTGGCTGCGCGGGGCGCGCACGGTGGTGCTCCCAGGCTTCGCGCCCGGCCCGTTCCTCGAGGCAATCGCCGCGCATCGCGCCACCGCCGTCAATCTGGTGCCCACCATGCTGCAAATGCTGCTGGAGCACCCCGATCTCGACGCCCACGACCTGTCCTCGCTGCGTCACATCATCTATGGCGCCTCGCCGATGCCGCGCGCGGTGATCGACCGCGCCATGGCCCGCTTCGGCCAGCACCGCTTCTGGCAGTACTATGGCCAGACCGAAGCGCCGCTTTGCCTCGCCGTGCTGCGCCCGGAAGATCATGCGGGCGATCTGCTCGGCGCCTGTGGCCGGCCGTCTCCGGACGTGGAAATCCGGCTCGTCGACGCCGACGGCGCGCCCGTTCCGCAGGGGGCGCCGGGTGAAATCCTGGTGCGCGGACCGATGTCGGTCGCCGGCTATTTCAACGCGCCGGAACTGACGGCGGAAACCTTCGATGCGGATGGCTGGGTGCATACCCGCGACGTCGGCGTTTTCGACGACCGGGGCTTCCTGCACCTGCGCGACCGCACCTCCGACATGATCATTTCCGGCGGTTACAACGTCTATCCGCGTGAGGTGGAGGATGCGCTGCTGACCCACCCCATGGTGCTGGAATGCGCCGTGGTCGGCGCGCCGGATCCCAAATGGGTTGAAGCGGTGACGGCTTTCGTCGTGCTGCGCCCCGGTGAAACCGTGACGGAAACAGACCTTATCGCCCATGTCGCCGGCCAGGTTGCTTCCTACAAGAAGCCACACCGGGTGCTGTTTACCGACGCGATCCCGAAAACAGCCGTCGGCAAGCTCGACCGCAAATCGTTGCGGGCGCGGCTGGGATAATCCAGTCGCGGACCAGGGCCCGGGATCGGCTCGCGACGCGGCGGCAAGGCCTTTCAGGCGCTCAGCCCGCCAGGAGTTCAACTCGCCAGGAGTTCAACTCGCGAGACATTTCAACTCGCGAGGAGTTCAGATGCGTTTCTGAACCCGGCCGCGCGGTCCCGGTGGCGACCCCACGTCATCGGATCCGCCAGCACGACGCGGGGCCGCGAACCCCGCCTGAGAACGCGGCCTAATCTTTTGAAAACAGGAAAGTCAGCGTGGTCCGTATCCCCCAGCGGGAAGCGTCCGCCGGCCGCACCGCAAAATATTTGAAACCAAGCGCCAGGCTGAGCGGCTGGTTGCCGATTTTCATCACCTGCGCCACCCCCACGTTCACCGGCACGCTCCATTCCCGCGCCACCCAGTCATAGGTCGCCTCGGTATTGATGGAAGCGCTAAGTCCGTGACCAAACTGGTATGACACAAACGGCTGCAACAGCGTGGCGCTGACATCGCGACGGCCATGCGGCCCGGCATATGACCAGATGTGATTGGCAAGAGCGCCAATGGTCCACGGCCCCTGCTGCCACAAGGCCACGCCTGTCGGCCCGGCGCCCCACTTGCCCGTTCCGAAACGGTTGCCGGTCGCGGTTGGCCAGAGAAACACCGGACCAACGCCCCAGATCAGCCCGCCATTGCTTTTCGGCGACAGGAAGAAGCTCTGCACGACATCGCCAACGCCAAAGCCATCCGCCACGGGGCCGAAACGGTCGCGCCCGATCACCGGCAGGATGGTGCGGACAATGACGCTCCAGTCGTCGGTGAGGGACACCGGAATGACCGGCTGGAAATTGGTGGTGGAAGCGGCGCCATTGCTGTGTAGCCCGCCGCCAAAGTCGAAATTGCCCTGAACCGGAACGCTGACCATATGCGCCACGGGATTGGCCAGCTTTTTCGACAGATCGCCCGCATCTTCAGCCATGACGGTTGATGCAACGCTCATTAACGCGCTGGCGAAGCCGACAGTCCACCCCGGATGATGCATGCTGTTTCCAAGCCCATGGGACCAGAATGGAGACGCATAATACAGATACATAATACTTGAATTTTGTGCAGTCATTATATTTGATATTTCAAAATTATCGATTTGTATATTTGCTACCATAGCAATAATGCAACGCCCGCATGCGCATCGTCATGCACGCATGGGGAGACGATGCTTTACGCTGGCGGCCACGATGCCGCGCGACCACGCCCGGCGCCGCGGCGGGAAAGCGCCGCGGCCGGTTCAACCGCCTGCCCTGTTGCGCACATAAAACGCCGCCGCGAGGCCGGTTTTTCTGGCCGCGCCGCGTCCCCGCCCATAATGTCCGGTAGACAGATGGTTGCGCGCATGGCGAACCTGGAGCCGGTTTCCGGGATGGCGGGGCGCGCTGGAGTTGCAGATGACTGACGCCGCCACAGGCTCTGACGGCCCGATTTCCGGGCGCAGCGCGCCCGAGCAACAGCTCGCCTGGAAGTTCGACAATACCTATCGGCGCCTGCCGGAAGCGTTCTGGACCGCTGTCGCGCCAGCGCCTGCCCGCGCGCCGGGAATGATCATGTTCAACCGGCCGCTGGCCATTGAGCTTGGGCTGTTGGGCGATGGCGCCGATGCCGATCCGGACGCGCTGGCGGAGATTTTCTCCGGCAATGTCCTGCCAGAAGGCGCCGCCGCCATTGCCCAGGCCTATGCGGGCCATCAGTTCGGCAATTTCACCATGCTGGGCGATGGCCGCGCCCTGCTGCTGGGCGAACAGGTTGCGCCGGATGGCCGCCGGTTTGATCTGCAGTTCAAGGGCTCGGGTCCGACGCCGTTCTCGCGCCAGGGCGACGGCCGCGCCGCGCTTGGCCCCATGCTGCGCGAGTATGTCATCAGCGAAGCCATGCACGCCCTTGGCGTTCCCACCACGCGCAGCCTTGCGGTCGTGGCCACTGGCGAAGGCGTTTTTCGCGAGGAGCCGCTGCCCGGCGCCGTGCTCACCCGCGTCGCCGCCAGTCATCTGCGGTTCGGCACATTTCAGTACGCGGCCGCGCTTGGCCAGCCGGAGCTGTTGCAGGCGCTGGTGGACTACGCCATCGACCGGCACGATCCCGATCTGAAGGGCGGTCCCGCCCCTGCCCTCAACCTGCTGCGGCGGGTGATGGAGCGGCACGTGGACCTGGTGCTGAACTGGATCCGCATCGGTTTCGTCCACGGCGTCATGAACACCGACAACATGACGATATCCGGCGAAACCATCGACTATGGCCCCTGCGCCTTTATCGACGCCTTCAACCCCGCCGCCGTGTTCAGCTCCATTGACCAGGGAGGACGCTATGCCTTCGGCGCCCAGCCAGGCATCGCCCAGTGGAATCTGGCGCGACTGGCCGAAGCGTTGCTGCCCCTGCTGGATCCGGACAAGGACGCCGCCATCCGCCTGGCCGAGGAGCAGCTCAACGGCTTCCGCGATCTCTACCAGGTCAGGTGGCAGGCGATGATGCGGCGCAAGCTTGGTCTGGCCGCCATCGCCGGCGAGGAAGAAAGCGACGCCGCGCTGATGGGCGAGCTGCTGCAATGGATGCGCGCCGCCGGGGCCGACTACACCAACACATTCCGGGCGCTTGCGGACGGGGAGGCGGCGCAGCCTGACCAGTTTGCCGACACGGCGTTCGCCGCATGGCGGGCGCGCTGGGAGGCGCGGCGCGGCAGGAACCCGATCAGCCCGGCGGCCGCCCGCGCGCTGATGCTCGCGGCGAACCCGGCCATTATTCCGCGCAATCACATCGTTGAGGACACCCTTGCCGCCGCGACCGGCGGCAATCTCGCGCCGCTACGGGCGCTGCTCGACGCCCTGGCCCGTCCTTATGAGCCGTTCCAGGGCGATCCCGCCTGGACGCAGCCGGGGCCAGCAGGCTTCAGAACCTTTTGTGGAACCTGAGAAACCGGCCCTGAACGGGCGGCGCCGCCATGACGCGGCCTGTCGCACGGAACAGGGTTTTCGTGAAATATCCCGGTAACGCCGGCATCCGGGTCATACCGCCGCGCTGTTACCGTCCGGGGTCTGGCAGGCCACCCAGGTTCTGCAGGAAACAGGCGCTGGCGGCCGGCGGGGCAGGTCAACCGCAACCGATCGCAACATGACGCCGGCACGGATTTCAACATCCGGCGTCCACCCCTCCTCCAGCGAAATATCGCCGGAAGAGGCGCAGTCAAGAGGAAGGTAATGGCAGGCAGGCTTCCCATCCGCCCGTTTTCAATGTTCCGGGCGTTTCTCGACAACCAGGCTTCCGGCGGTCTCGTGCTCATGGCGGCGGCCGCCGCCGCGCTCATCGTCGCCAATTCCCCCCTGTCCGCCAGCTACTTCGGCGCGCTTGCAAGCTACGTGGGGCCCCTGAGCGTGGCGCACTGGATCAACGACGCGCTGATGGCGGTGTTCTTCCTGTTTGTTGGTCTGGAGATCAAACGCGAGATGCTGGACGGCCAGCTCGCCAGCTGGCCGCGCCGGATTCTGCCCGGCGTGGCCGCGGTGGGCGGCATGGTCGTTCCCGCCCTGATCTATGCGGCGCTGAACCATGGCAACCCCGCCACCATGCGCGGCTGGGCCATTCCCACAGCCACTGACATCGCCTTTGCCCTTGGCGTGCTGTCGTTGCTTGGCAACCGGGTTCCGGCGGCGCTGAAGGTGTTCCTGACCGCGCTGGCGATCATTGATGACCTCGGCGCCGTGATCATCATCGCCCTGTTCTATACAGCGGAGATGTCGTTGCCGGCGCTTGGCGGCGCGGCGCTCACCCTTGGGGCGCTCACATTGCTGAACCGCCGGGGCGTACTGGTGTTATGGCCCTATCTGTTGCTGGGCCTCGTTTTGTGGGTTTTCGTCCTGAAATCCGGCGTGCACGCCACGATCGCCGGCGTGCTGCTGGCGCTGACCATTCCGCTGCGCCGTTCGCCCGGTCTCAAGAGCGACCTGCCCGCCTCGCCGCTGCACCGGCTGGAGCATGGCCTGCACTACGTCACGCCCTTCATCATCATACCGGTATTTGGCTTTGCCAACGCCGGCGTGTCGCTGGCGGGCATGAGCCTCAAGAACCTGTGGGATCCACTGACCCTTGGGGTGGCCAGCGGCCTGCTGCTCGGCAAACTTGTCGGGGTGTTTGGCTTCGCCTTTGCCACGATCAGGCTCGGCTTTGTCGACATGCCGGCCAACTCCCGCTGGAGCCACCTGTTTGGCGTCGCCCTGCTCTGTGGCGTCGGCTTCACCATGAGCCTGTTCATTGGCCTGCTGGCGTTCGAGGGGCACCCCAATCTCCAGAACGAGGTCAAACTGGGCATCATCGTCGGCTCGGTGCTGGCGGCGCTGGCAGGGGCGCTGGTGCTGCGGCTGTCGCCCATGCCCGCGCCACAACCGGCGGAAGCGCTTCGCGCCTGAGGGAGTGCGGCGATCCGGCCAGAAGCGTCCGCCCTGCAAAGACATGGTTTCTTGCGGGGCGGTCCAGACTGAAATTCGCCGCCGCCTCTGGCAACGCCCCCAGGCAATCTGGTAGGGAACCCGTATCGTTCTGCCGCCCCTCGGGCGGTCATGGGAGGACAACGAATGAGCGCTGTTGAATTCAAGGTTGATGGCGGCGTCGCCATTATCACCATCAATCGTCCGGAAGCTAAAAACGCCGTCAACGCCGAAGTCGCCAGGGGCGTCGCCGCCGCTGTCGACGAGATCAACAGCCGCGACGACATCCGTCTCGCCATCATCACTGGCGCTGGCGGCACCTTCTGCGCCGGCATGGACCTCAAGGCGTTCGTGCAGGGCGAGGTCGTCTCGATCGAAGGCCGCGGCTTTGCTGGCCTGACCGAGGCGCCGCCGCGCAAGCCGCTGATCGCCGCGGTTGAGGGCTACGCTCTGGCCGGCGGTTGCGAACTGGCCCTGTCCTGCGACCTGATCGTCGCCACCGAGGGCTCGAAATTCGGCGTGCCGGAAGTGAAGCGCGGCCTTGTCGCCGCCGCCGGCGGCCTGATGCGCCTGCCGCGCCAGATCCCCTATCGCATCGCCATGGAGCTGGCGCTGACCGGCGACATGGTGCCGGCCGCGACGCTGCAGGGCTATGGCCTGATCAACCGCGTCGTGCCGAATGGCCAGGCGCTGGAAGAAGCCCTGAAGCTGGCCCGCGTCATCGCGGAGAACGGCCCGCTCGCCGTCGCCGTGTCGCGCCAGATCATCAACGACCAGCAGGAATGGTCGGCTTCCGAGATGTGGGAAAAGCAGAAGGCCTACATCGCGCCGGTGTTCACTTCCAAGGACGCGCGCGAAGGAGCCGTTGCCTTCGCCGAGAAGCGCAAGCCGGTGTGGACGGGCAAGTAACGCCTGCAAAAACAGGTAGCGCCGCCCGCGCGGGGCGGCGCTTGTGATGAACCCGCCGGGCCAGCCCGGCGGGTTTTTGTTTGGTCCATGCGCCTTGCGGCCGGCCAGTTTCTCCGTTCACATCGCCAGGGGAACCCGGCGTTCTCCCCTGGGTTCAGCATGAGCACGCGGGTTCGCCGGGAAGGAGGCGGAGATGGCGCAGCGCCGGGATTTTCCGGACAGGGAGCGGCCTGGCAGCAGCTTGCCGGAACAGCGCTTGCCCGGACAGCGCGCGAGCGGCGGGCGGCGGGCGGCGGATCTGCTGACGATTACGCCGCAGGGGCTGTATTGCCCTGCGGGCGATTTCCATATCGACCCGTTGCGCCCGGTGGCGCGGGCGCTGGTGACGCACGGGCATGCGGACCACGCCAGGCCCGGCCATGGCCATGTCCTCGGGACAGCTGAAACCCTCGCCATCATGGCGGTGCGGTATGGCAAGAATTTTGCCGGCTCATCTCAGATCGCCACGCCAGGCGTCTGCATCAGTGCGGGCGACGCTGCCGTTACGTTTTTTCCCGCCGGCCATGTGCTCGGTTCGGCGCAAATCCTGATCGAGGCGCGCGACGCCGCCGGCCGACGGACGCGGCTTGTTGCTTCAGGCGACTACAAACGACAGGCTGATCCAACCTGCGCCGCTTTCGAGCCGGTTCCCTGTGATGTTTTCATTACCGAGGCCACCTTCGCCCTGCCTGTTTTCCGGCATCCGCCGGCGGACGCGGAGATCGCCCGCCTGCTCCAGTCGCTCTGCCTGTTTCCGGAACGCACCCATCTCGTTGGCGCCTATGCGCTTGGAAAAGCCCAGCGGCTGATCGCCCTGCTGCGCGCGGCGGGTTATGACGCCCCGATCTACATGCACGGCGCCATGGAGAAAATAACAGCACTATATCAAGACTTTGGCGTCGTTCTCGGCGACGTGCGCCCGGCCCTTCCGGGGCAGGGGCGCGGCGGCGGCAATCTTCCTGGCGCCATCGTCCTGTGTCCGCCCGGCGCCTTGCAGGATCGCTGGAGCCGGCGGTTCACCGACCCGGTGCATTGCCTCGCGTCCGGCTGGATGCGCACCCGGGCGCGGGCGCGGCAGCGCGGCGTCGAGCTGCCGCTGGTCATCTCCGACCACGCCGACTGGCCGGACCTGTGCCGCACGGTGATCGAGACCGGGGCGGAGGAAATCCGCATTACCCATGGGCAGGAGGAGGCCCTTGCCCACTGGTGCGCTGGTCGCGGCCTCAGCGCCCTGCCCCTGCATCTGTTGGGATATGGCGATGACGATTCCGCTGCCGTTCAGGAAGCCGGCGTGGACGCATCCACTGCCGGAACGTCACCATGAAACGGTTTGCCGCGCTCATCGACCGCCTGGCCTATGAAAGCGGACGCAACGCCCGCCTGCGGATCCTGCGCGACTATTTCGCCGCCACGCCGGACCCGGATCGCGGCCATGCGCTGGCGGCGCTCACCGGCAGCCTGGCCTTTGCCAACGCCAGGCCGGCGCTGATCCGGCAACTGATAAGCGCGCGCACCGATCCGGTTCTGTTCGCCATGTCCTACGATTATGTGGGCGACCTGTCCGAGACGGCGGCGTTGCTCTGGCCGGACGCCGGAACGCCGGAGCGCAAGGACCTTTCCCTCACCGCCATCGTCGAGACAATGGCCGCGGCGCAACGGCCGCAAATGGCTGATTTACTGGCCGGATGGCTGGACGCGCTGGATGAAACCGGCCGCTGGGCCCTGCTGAAGCTGGTGACCGGCAATTTCCGCATCGGCATATCGGCGCGGCTGGCGCATCTAGCGCTGGCGCAATACGGCAATCGTGACGTGGCGGAGATCGAGGCTGTCTGGCATGGGCTGGCGCCGCCCTATCTGCCGCTGTTCGCCTGGCTGGAAGGGCGCGGCCCGCGCCCCAGACCGCAATATGTCGCGCCATTCCGGCCGCCGATGCTGGCCCAGCCCATCGACGAAACGGAATTGCGTCAACTCCACCCTGCTGACTTCGTCGCCGAATGGAAATGGGACGGCATCCGGGTGCAGGCGTCGGTGGGAACCGATGGCGACGGCGCGCCTGTCGCCCGGTTGTGGTCCCGCAACGGCGAGGACATTTCCGCCGCCTTTCCCGATCTCATCGCCGAACTCGTTGGCAGCCACCACTTTGAGGGCGCCATCGATGGCGAACTGCTGGTGGTTCAGAATGGCGTGGTGCAAAGTTTCAACGTTTTGCAGCAGCGGCTGAACCGCAAGACAGCCACGTCAAAGCTGCAGGCGCAATACCCGGCGCATATTCGCGCCTGGGACGCGCTGGCGCTAAACGGCGAAGACCTGACGCCCTTGCCATGGACCGAACGGCGCGCCCGCCTCGTGGAACTGGTTTCGGGGCTCGATACGCCCCGCATCAGCCTCTCGCCGCTCGTTCCATTCGCCGATTGGGATGAACTCGCCGCCGCACGGGCGGCGCCCGCCGCGACCGATTCAGGCATTGACGCAGCGGCAGTTGAAGGCTGCATGCTGAAACGGCGCGACAGCCCTTATGTCAGCGGCCGGCCGAAGGGGCCCTGGTTCAAATGGAAGCGTGATCCGCATCTGATCGACGCCGTGCTGATGTACGCCCAGCGCGGCCATGGCAAACGCTCATCCTTCCATTCCGACTTCACTTTCGGCGTCTGGCGGAGCGGAGACGATGGCGCGCGCCAGCTCACGCCGGTCGGAAAGGCATATTATGGCTTTACCGATGAGGAACTTGGCCAGCTCGACCGCTTCGTGCGGGCCAACACCATCAACCGGTTCGGGCCGGTGCGGGAGGTGACGCATACGGCGGACCAGGGCCTGGTGCTGGAAATCGCCTTTGAGGGGCTGCGCCGCTCGCCGCGACACAAATCCGGCGTCGCCATGCGCTTTCCGCGCATCCACCGCATCCGCTGGGACAAGCCGCCGGGTGAAGCCGACGAACTGGCCACACTGGAGCGATTATTGGACGCGGATGGGCCGCCAGCCCCATAAACAGGGACTATCCTGTTGTTTTAACACAGCTTCTGTGCAGCCGGCTGCTGCAACCGCATCGCCTAGAATGCGTCCGCCGGCGATCGCAACCGCCGGCGCCATATCCGCAGATTTGCCCTCAGTCGAGCATGCTGCTGTAGCGATCCGAGAACACGTCGCGGCCGATAATCAGGCGCATCACTTCCGAGCTGCCGGCAAGAATGCGGTTGATGCGGGCGTCGGTGAACATGCGGCTGATCGGGAATTCGTCCATGAAGCCGGCGCCGCCGTGCAGCTGCACGCCGAGGTCCAGCATCTTCCATTCGATTTCGCTGGCCATCATCTTGGCCTTGGCCGCCATATTGGCGTTGAGCCGGCCTTCGTTCAGCGCCTTGACGCAATGGTCGACATAAACCTGGATCAGGTCGATTTCAGCGTCCATTTCCGCCATGCGGAACTGGGTGTTCTGCTGGTCGGCCAGGGTCTTGCCGAACAGCTTGCGATCCATGCAATAGGCGCGGGTGAGATCGAAGGCGCGGCGGGCATTGGACGAGGTGCCAACGGCGGAAATCAGCCGCTCCTCGGCCAGGCCTTCCATCAGCTGGTAGAAGCCGCGCCCGGCGACGCCCAGCACATTGGCCTTGGGCACCTTCACATCGTGGAAGAACAGTTCGGCGGTGTCCTGCCCCGGCATGCCCATCTTCTTCAGATTGCGGCCGCGCTCAAAACCTTCCATGCCGCGCTCGACGATCAGCAACACCATGGAATGGCGCTCGGTGGCGCTGCCAACCTTGGCGGCGACAATCACCACATCGGCGTTCAGACCATTGGAAATATAGGTCTTGGAGCCGTTCAGCACGTAATGGTCGCCGGCGTCCACGGCGGTGCTGCGCATGCCGGCGAGGTCCGAACCGGCGCCCGGCTCGGTCATGGCGATCGCCAGGATCGTATCGCCGCTGACGCACTTCGGCAGGAAGCGCTCTTTCTGCTCCTCGGTGCCGAAACGCTCGAAATAGGTGCCGACGAGGCGGCTGTGCAGGGTGTTGAACCATTCGTGGCAACCGACGCGCGCGGTTTCCTCGATAATGATCTGCTCATAGCGGAAATCGGAATCGCCCATGCCGCCATACTTTTCTTCCGGCCAGATCATGAGGAAGCCAAGGTCGCCAGCCTTCTTGAAGGCCGAGCGGTCGACAATGCCGGCTTCACGCCATGCGTCCATGTTCGGCGCAATCTCGGTCTCGAGGAATTTGCGGTAGGACTGGCGGAACAGGTTCTGTTCTTCGGTGAAACGCGACATGGGAGAGCCTTTAACCAACGGACCCGCGCCCGGCAGCTTGCCCATCACGCGGGATGGGCGGCCGGAAGGGTCTGACGATAATGGCCGGCGGACATGATTCCACCGGCGCCTGCCGCCAGATAGAGCGATATGCGGGTCCGCTGCAATGGTTGATGCGGGGAGCCGGCATCAGGGAGCCGGCGTCACGCGGATCATCTCGCCATTGCTGGCGTCCGTCAGCAACATGATGGCCCCGTCGCGCCCCACGCGCACGTCGCGCACGCGGCCGATGCCCTTCAGGTAGCGGGCCTCGCCGGTGACCTTGCCGTCCCTGAGGGTGAGGCGCACCAGGCTTTCATCACGCAAGGCGCCTATGAGAGCGCTGCCGCGCCATGCCGGAAACAGCTTTCCATCGTAGAACGCCAGACCGCTGGGGGCGATCACCGGGTCCCAATAGTAGACCGGCTGTTCCATGCCTTCCTGCGCCGTGCGCCCCTCCCCCACTTTTTGCCCGCTGTATTCAACGCCATAGGTGATGACCGGCCAACCATAATTGCGCCCGGCCTGCGGCCGGTTCAGCTCATCGCCGCCGCGCGGCCCGTGCTCCACCGTCCAGAGCGCGCCGTCGGGGCCGATGGCGGCGGATTGCGGATTTCGATGCCCCCAGGACCAGATTTCCGGCCGCCCGCCGCGAATGTCCGGATTGCCTCTGGCGGGGCCGCCTTCCGGATCAAGTCGCACAACCTTGCCAAGCAGGGTGGCGACATCCTGGGCAAGTTTGCGCGGCCCGTTGTAGGAGCGCTCGCCTGTGGTGACGAACAGCGCGCCATCGGGCGCGAACGCCAGCCTGGAGCCGAAATGCAGCGTCGATTTCCAGGGCGGTTCCTGGCGAAAAATCACGCGCACGCCCGTCATGGCGTCGCCATCGGGCGACAGCGCGCCGGTTGCCACCGCCGTGGCGTTGGCGCCTTCGCCGCGCGGCTCCGCATAGCTCCACCAGACGCGGCGGGTTTTGGCGAAATCGTCGCGCACCGCCACATCAAGCAAACCACCCTGCCCCCGCGCATCAACCTCCGGCAGCCCTTTCACCGGCGGCGAAACACGGCCCGCGGCGCTGATAATGCGCAACCGCCCGGGTCGCTCGGTCACCAGCCAGGCCCCATCTGGCAGTTCAGCCATGCCCCACGGGTGCTCAAGCCCCGCGGCGACCACCCGGGTTTGCAGGCGAACGTCGTCGCGGATGATGGGCGCCCGGGTCTGGTTTGGAAAGGCCGGCTTTTGTCCACGCGCATTGGGCGGGGCGGCGTTGAAATCCCGCACGGCGCCGCGTTGGGAGGCCAGATCCCATACCTGGCCGCCCACATCTCCCGTCTGGGACACTGCGGGCAAAACGTGAAAGCACAGACCCGCGAGCGCGACGCCCATCGCCGCGCGGTTCGCAATGGCATGTCTTCCGGCGCCGCCCCATGGCGCCAGGCCCGCACATGATGACTGCTCCGGACGGGGGCGCACCGCCTGTCGTGGGTCGCGCGTCATGGATGGATACTCCCTCATGCCCTTGCGCCCGCGCCCGTGATGCCGGCGGCAACCCGCCCTTCCTGACGTTACGGGCGGGCGCCATGAGGCCCCCTGCCTGAAGGCGCCCGTTAACCTTTCGTTAACTTTTCCGGTTCTGATTGTTTCCCACGACCTGGCCGCCACGCAAGTCACGCCGGCGTGCGGACGGGATTTGCTTTGGCGTCGCCTGCCGACGCCCGCGTGTTTTCCTTGATAAGCATCATTTTCGGGCGCAAGAAACGGCATTCTTTTACAATGATCCCGACAGGAGTGTGCGCGTATGACGCTTTCAGAGGCCAACTTCCGGCAGGGCGTCGCTGAAGCTGCGGCTGAATTGCGGGCGCTGTTTCCGCCAACCCCACTTCAGTTTAACGCCCACCTCTCCCGTCGCTATGGCGCGCGCATTTTCCTCAAACGCGAAGACCTGACGCCTGTGCGCTCCTACAAGCTGCGCGGCGCATTCAACTTCATGCGCAAGCGGCGCGCCGCGGGCGGCGCGGACATTTCGTTCTGCGCCGCCTCCGCCGGCAATCACGCCCAGGGCTTTGCCTTTGCCTGCCGCCATTTTGGCGCGCGCGGGCGCATTTTCATGCCCGTGACGACGCCGCAGCAGAAGATCAACAAGACCCGGATGTTCGGCGGCGACGCCATCGAGATCGAACTGGTCGGCGATTTTTTTGACGACTGCTACAAGGCCGCGCAGCAGTATGCCGGGCAGACCGGCGCCATCATGGCCCCGCCTTTTGATGATCCGGACATCATCGAGGGCCAGGCAACGCTGGCGCTTGAGGCGGACAGGCAGGCGGCGGGCATGCCGGTTGACTTCATGCTGCTGCCGGTTGGCGGCGCGGGCCTTGCCGCCGGCGTTGCCAGCTACTGGCGCGGAAAGGCCGACGCGCCTGAGCTGCGTTTTGTTGAACCGGCTGGCGCCGCGAGCCTGAAGGCGAGCCTGACCGCTGGCGAGCGCGTCCGCCTGTCCCACATTGATGGCTTTGTCGATGGCGCCGCCGTGGCGCAGATTGGCGCGCTGCCATTCGCCATGCTGCGCGATTTTTCCGCCGATGCGGTGCTGACGCCCCCCGAAGGCCGCATCTGCCAGACCATGCTGGAAATGCTCAATGTCGAGGGCATTGTACTGGAGCCGGCCGGGGCGCTGACGACCGCAGCGCTTCAGGACATGCGCGACGAGATTTACGGCAAGACCATTGTGTTGGTGGTTTCCGGCGGAAACTTCGATTTTGAGCGCCTGCAGGACGTCAAGGAACGGGCGCTGCGCTTCGAAGGCCGAAAAAAGTACCTGATCCTCCGGCTCCCCCAGCGCCCGGGAGCGCTGCGCGACTTTCTCGGCCTGCTTGGCCCTGAAGACGACATTACCCGCTTCGAGTACCTGAAGAAATCAGCGCGGGAGTTTGGCTCCATCCTGATCGGCATTGAAACCACGCAAGCCGGGAATTTTGAGAGCCTTTACCGGCAGCTCGAACTGGCCGGCATGCACTACCAGGACATCACCGACGCCCCGATTATCGCGGACTTGCTTATCTGAGCCCCGTGTGTTGGGAGCTCCCAACAGTCCGATTCGCGTCGAACAAAAAACGCCGCCAGGCCCTGGCCTGGCGGCGTGGCGCCTCAAACTCGGGCGGGGAGATTACTGGGTGCGGCCCCGCGCCAGCACCGCGCCGCGCCGCGCCTCCACCTCCTCCGGCGTAACCGCCTTGTTATTCTTCGTGGAGACCTCGGCCTCGAGCGCCATGGCGTCAGAGAACGACAAGGCAAAGCCGTCGTCGATCAGCTTTTTCATGCGCCCCATCATGCCGGGCTCGATCTGCGCCATGTCCGCCGCGAGTTTGCGCGCGGCCGGAAGCAGTTCATCCGCAGGCACAACGCGATTGACGAGGCCCCAGCGCTCCGCCGTCTGCGCATCCAGGAAATTACCGGACAACGACAGCTCCTTCGCGCGGTAGAGCCCAATCAGGCGCGAAAGCTTCTGCGACAACCCCCAGCCAGGCATGATGCCGACCCGGGCGTGAGTATCAGCGAAACGGGCGTTCTCCGAAGCGATCAGCACGTCGCAAGCAAGCGCCAGCTCGAAACCGCCGGTGATGGCGACGCCGTTGATCGCGCCGATAACCGGCTTCACGCAGCTCTCGATAGCCTTGACCGGATTCATGTCGGCCGTCGTGGCATTGGCGGCCCCGAGCGCCGAGGCATCGCTGCCCAATTCCTTCAGATCAAGGCCTGCCGTGAAGGCGCGATTGCCCGCGCCGGTGAGAATGACGACCTTGACCTCACTGTCAGCGTTGATCGCCTTCACCGCCTCGGCCAGCTCCGCCCGCAGGGCGCGGGACAGGGCGTTCATGGCGTCAGGGCGGTTCATGGTAATCGTCGCGACGCCGCCGGACTTCTCGACAACAAGACTGGACATTTCAGCTCCCTTACGCTGTTCGTGAGTCGGTGACGAATAACCCGAAACAGGCGGCAAAAGAAAGCTGGACGCGCCACACGCATTGGTATGTATAGTTCAACGCATACAATCACAATCAACGGGATTGGGGGGCGCGCTTGGATCTAGCCATCATGTTGGCCGCCATATCGCTCTGGGGCCTTATTCAGGGGGGCATGCTGCTTTACCGCTGGAACCACGCCCAGGAAAGCCGGGACCTCTGGTGGTCCGGCGTCGGGGTCATCACTGTCGCCCTCGGCGCCGGACTGTCCGGGGCACGGTATTTCGGCGCATCATTTTTCACCGTCATTGTGCTGGCCAATGTGGCGATGATTACCGGCATCGCTTTCATGGCCCAGGCCGTACGCGCCGCTGACGGCAAGCCGGCCTCATGGGGGGAGGCGCTCACGCCCGGGGCCCTCTGGTGCCTTGCCTGCCTGTTTGAGCCATTCAGGCAGAACCCGCACCTGAGGCTCATGCTCTTTTCCGCTCTATGCGCGGCGCCTGCCGTGCTTGCCAGCTATTCCCTCATTCGCGGCGGGCTGACGCTTGCCGGGCGGAAAGTATGGCTGACGCTCTGGATATTCATCGTCATATCGACGTCCGTCCGGGCGATCGACACGGGCCGCGTCCTTATGGGGCTCGAAAACCGCTTCGCCGCATCCGCATGGCATGTGATCTATTTCATCATGGTGGCGGCGTCGATCGTTGGCGTTGGCTATGTCAATATGGCCCTGTCCGACGCCTTGCCGAGACTGATCCAGTTCATGGACAGGCTGCAGGCCCGGGTTTCCCGAAACAATCCCGGGCCCATCGCCAGGGAGCAGGCAGCCGGCCGGACCATCTGGTCGCTGCGCCTCGACAGGCTGTTCATGGGCCGGGCCCTGATTCAGGATTTTACGCAGCGGGATATGGATGATCTGGCGCTGGCGCTGATGATGGCCAGCCCCCATGCAATCGACATCCGCCGTGCGGGCGTCGATCGTCTCATATGGGTCACCCAGCAGAATTCGCGCTCAGAAACCGAACAATTTCAGGCAATTCATGAAGCGCTCGGCAAAATCGCATCCCGCGACAGCTTCCCACGCCTCACCATGAGTTTCGGCGTTGCGCCCATCAAAGACGCCGATATTCTTCGGGCGGCGTCGGCGGCCGACCGGAATGCTGTTCGCATCCGCGCAAGGCCTGGCGGCGCTTAACTTTTCGTTAACCCATTCGTCATTGACGGGCCTTACGAATCCAATCACGCTACGCAAAATTGTCCCTCAGCGATATTTTGGCGTAGATGAACACTGTAACGGAAAATTCCGCGCAACAGCGAAACGGCAACAGTTCGATCGACGAGTTGATCGATGAGCATGCGCGCGTGCTTTCCTCGCAGCTGCACACGCTCCGTTCCCGGCTTTTTTCGCCGGCAACGGAAAAGGAGCTGCGCCTGTTCAGTTCGCCCGAAGCGGCGCGGCTCATCGGCGTCACCGACGCCTATTTGCGTCAGCTGGCGCGGGCGGGGGAGGGGCCGGAGGCAGAGCGCGGTCCTGGCGGGCGCCGCCTGTACAGCCTGCCGCAGATCAATCAGATTCGCCGGCTTCTGAGCCAGCACAAGCCGGCTTATCTTCCTGGGCGCACGGGCCAGGAGCACATGCAGGTTATCGCCGTCACCAACTTCAAGGGCGGCTCAGGCAAGACAACCGTCAGCGTGCATCTGGCGCAATATCTGGCGATGCGCGGCTATCGCGTGCTGGCTGTGGATCTCGATCCCCAGGCCAGCCTGTCCGCCCTGTTCGGCTATCAGCCCGAGTTCGATATCCGTCCGAACGAAACCCTCTATGGCGCGATCCGCTACGACGACCAGCGCCGGCCGCTGCGCGACATCATTCGCAGCACCTATTTCGATGGTCTTGATCTGGTGCCGGCCAATCTCGAGCTGCACGAGTATGAGCATGAAACGCCGTTGATGCTCACCTCTGGCGACCGCAGCGACGGCCTGTTCTTCGCCCGCGTCGCCCAGGCGCTGGCAACGGTGGACCAGGATTACGACGTGGTGGTCATCGACTGCCCGCCGCAGCTCGGTTTTCTCACCCTGGGCGCCCTGTGCGCCGCGACTGGCGTGCTGATCACCATCCACCCCCAGATGCTCGACGTCGCCTCCATGTCGCAGTTCCTGCAGATGACGGCGGGCCTGCTCGGCGTGGTGCGGCGGGCAGGGGGGAATCTGGACTATGATTTCCTGCGCTACTGCATCACCCGCTTTGAGCCCAATGATGGCCCCCAGGCCCAGGTGGTCGGCTTCCTGCGCAACCTGTTTGGCGACCAGGTGCTGACCCAGGCGGCGCTCAAGACGACGGCGGTTACGGAAGCTGGCCTGCGCAAGCAGACCATTTATGAAATCAGTCGCGACCAGGTGAACCGCCAGACCTATGAGCGGGCGCTGGAATCCTTTGACCTCGTCAATGGTGAAATTGAAAATCTGATCCGCGCAAGCTGGCGGAGGGCAGGTTGATGAGCCGGAAAAACACTCTCGCCGATCTGATGAAGTCCGCGCCAGACCCGGCGCCCCAGCCGCTGTCCCGCGGCGCGGCGTCCAGCCTGACGCCGCCTGGCGCGCCTGTAGGGTCAGGCGCCTTGCGCGCCATGGGCCTGTCGCTTGAAAAGCTCTCCGCCGACGCCGGCAAGGCCCGTGATCTGGAAGCAATGATTGCGGCCGGCGACCGGGTGGTGGAGCTTGATCCCACGCTGATCGACGGGTCGTTCGTTCGCGACCGCATTGGCGAGGAGGCGACGGCCGACGCATCGTTCGACAGCCTGATGCGCAGCATTGCCGAGCAGGGTCAGCAGGTGCCCATTCTGGTGCGTCCGCTGGCTGACAGCGGCCGTTATCAGGTTGCCTATGGTCATCGCCGCCTGCGCGCCGTCGCCCGCCTTGGCGGCAAGGTCCGGGCGATTGTCCGGCCGCTGACCGATGTCGAACTGGTCATTGCCCAGGCGCGGGAAAACCTTGAGCGCCGGGACCTCAGCTATATCGAAAAGGCCATGTTCGCGCGGCGGCTGGAAGAGCAGTTCGACCGCCCGACGCTGATGGCGGCGCTGGGCGTCGACAAGGCTGACCTGTCGCGTCTGCTGACGCTGGCGTCTTCCCTGCCCCAGGACATTGTCAATGCGATCGGACCGGCGCCGCGCGCCGGACGGCCGCGCTGGAGCCGCCTGGCGGCAATCCTCTCGGAGCCTCACGCGCAGGAGCATTTCGCCGCGCTGGCCGCCAGGGCCGATTTCCGCGCCGCGCCCAGCGACAGGCGCTTCATCATGGCCCTGGATCTCCTGTCGCGCGACCTGCCGGCGCAGGCAGCCGCAATGACCCAGGACAGCGCGCTTGAGATCTCGGCGCCTTCCGGCGCGCCCCTGGCCCGGCTTGAGCCTGGTCGTGAGGGTGGGCGACTTGTTTTCGCCAATGAGGCGTTCAGCGCCTTTGTGCGCGAAAAATTACCCGAACTGGCGCGCGTGTTTGCGGACATGCAGCGCACAGGTCGTTAAGGCGCTTTCCGGCCAGGCGGCAACATCTGGTCGATCAGAATGCGCTGAAGACAGGGGAAACTGGGGCCGTTTCGGATCCATATCGGTCGGGAATGGCCCTGACGCAATTTTTCAGCCGAAGTGCGCCGCACTTTTTCTGGAGACCATGCGTCGCCACCAGTAAACGGGCCAGTTCGGGTGAAACTGGCGACAGGGAAGCCTCTGGCCCGTTCCCGCGCAGTAACCGTCAGCCCTTGCGGGGACAGCTTGCGCGCATTCGAAGAACAGCAACAGAATTCCGGCCCACAGGCTGGAGCAGAGGCTGGAGCGCTTTCCGATCAGACTTCCGTCTGATCGACCAGAATTCGCTCAAAATACAGGCTCGCAAGCGGGCGGTATCTGGACTGACCGGACTCCGTCCCTTGCCAGCAGATTTGAAGGGTTTCGCACGACCTCCAGAGGGTCGCAGCGAACGCTTCAGCCCCCGGCTGATACATCCGCCGGCCACGATCAACCAGCGCCAGCCGATGGCGTTACAACAGGAGAGAGCGGCAAAGAAAAAGGCCCCCGAAACGGTGTTCCGGAAGCCCTTCTCATTGGTCTGACAACCTGAGAATCGCACTTCCGAAAATTGCAGTCAAGAGCATAACGTCGTTCCGGCGGTCGATTTCCCACGCCCCGAAGGCAGGGAACGATGACGCATCATGTTTTGACGACGCCCTTTGGGCGGCGAACGATGTCGCTTGCCATGACCGCAAGCCAGATCGAAGCGCGAGACACGGCGCCAGACAGCGCCGTGAACAAATGGCAGGTTTTCCGCAACATCTGTGAAGCGCGCGCCCTGCTCGGCCCATCGGACCGGGCGCTCGTGGTTCTCAATGCGTTGCTGACCTTTCTGCCTGAAACGGTGATGACGCCAGACGTCAATCTCGTGGTGTTTCCGTCCAACGCCCAGCTCGCCACGCGCGCCCATGGCATGGCGGCCGCCACCCTGCGCCGGCATCTGGCCGTCCTGGTGCAAACCGGCCTGGTCATCCGCCGCGACAGCCCCAACGGCAAGCGTTACGCCCGCAAGGGCAGGGAAGGCGTCATCGAAACCGCCTATGGCTTCGATCTCGCTCCGCTCGTGGCGCGCGCGGCGGAGTTCAGCGATCTGGCGGCTCTGGTGGCGGATGAACGGCGGCAACGCCAGCTGTTGCGCGAGCGCATCACGATTGCCCGTCGCGACTGCGCCAAGCTGCTCGAGACCGGCGCAAACCATTGCGATGGCGCCGCCTGGGAAGACTTTCACACGCGTTATCGGCAGCTGGCCGCCAGCCCTGCGCGCTCCGCCAGCCACGATGTGCTGCAGCAACACGCCCACAGCCTTGACGCCCTGCGGAGCGATATCGCCGACAGGCTGGAGAAGCTGCTGAAAAGCCAGAAAAAACTGGAAAAAGAGAGCGGCAGTGAATCCCAAACTGAGCGCCACATACATAATTCAGATAAAGAAGAATATTTAACTCAAGAAGCACAACCCAAACTTTCCCATATGGAACCCCAGCAGTTGCAGCCATCAGTTCCACTGGAAACTGTTCTCGACGCTTGTCCCGATATTTGCGATTACGCCATTCGTCCCATTCACAACTGGCGTGATCTGCATCAGGCCGCATCCGTCGCAAGGGCAGCTCTTGGCGTCAGTCCGGATATCTGGAACGCCTTCCGCAACAGGGCTGGCGAGAATGAAGCAGCTGTTGTCATCGCAGCCATATTGCAGCGACGCGAACGCATCACCCGGCCAGGCGGCTATCTCCGGACGCTGAACAGCAAGCTCCATGCAGGGCAGTTTTCCGCCAGACCGATGCTCATGGCGCTGGCCAGGGAGCGGCTGACGCAAGCAGACGCCCACGTCATCGCAGCCGCATCAGCCGCAGACAGGGCTGACGAAAGCCATCCGGGCGAACCATCCGGCGGCTTTCATTCATCCCCCGGGTATATGCCCGCAAACCGCTTCCAGACGGGCAGGGCCAATCTGGCGCTGGCGGCTGGGGACCGGCATCAGGGGAGACATGGGTCAGGCCCGGAAACCGCAACCACATGCTGTTTCTGACCCATGGGATCGCTGCCGGGGTCGCTGTGCGCCGTTCAGGCCCATGTTGCGCGGCCATGCCTGGCCCTGAGCCAGCAACAGCCGCAGATCAGGCTTTCTGGCTGGCCGCCCTGGCAAGCGCCCAAAGCAGATCCGTCTGGGTGACGAGACCAATGGCATGATCATCATCGTCGACAATGACAGCCGCGTGCCCCCTGCCATCGGTCAGGACCGGCAGCAGTTCCGCGACCGGCGTATCGGGACGCGCCAGGGCGGCCGCGGCCATGATGTCGCCCACTGGCGTGTCGGCAACCGGCGGCGCGTCCGGGCCGGAGCCCTCCTGCCGGGCGTACAGGGTCGCGATTTCCCGCAGGCCGACGGAGCCAACGATGTGCTTACGGCGGTCCAGCACCGGCAGCATGCGGATATTGTGATTGAGCAGCAATTCGCGCGCCGCTCCAACGCGCGTATCCGGCGTGACGCTGAAGATGTCGCGCGACATGATGCTGGCGCAGCGGATATCGGGACTGGATCTGGAAACGGCCGCCAGTTCGGCCTGACGCACGAGGCGCAGCAGGTCGTCCCTGTCGATGTCATAGCTGGCGTCGAGGGAGGCCAGGGCAGCATCGATATCGGCGGCGTCAACCGCATTGCGCATGGCCGCCGGCGGGTCTTTCGAACCGTGCGCGCCAGGGGGCGCTGCCTCGGGCTGGTGTGGGTAGCGGCGTCCCATCATCCGGTGAAACACCATGCCGCACGCGAGCAGCACGCCAATATTCAGCAGGGCGGGCGCCAGCGACCGCCAGATGTCCATCAGGGCGGCGTCCTTCATCGTCAGCGCCATCAGCAGGGCCATGGCGCCCCCTGGCGGATGCAGGCAGCGACACAGGCTCATCGCCACAATGCCGACAGGAACGGCCATGGCGGCGATCACCGGCCCGCTCCAGCCCAGCTGGCCGAACGCCAGCGCCAGCGCGACGCCCGCCAGTCCGCCAATGAGATTGCCGCCGAGCACCGGCCAGGGTTGGGCCAGGGGGCTCGTGGGCACGGCGAAAACAAGAACCGCCGAGGCGGCGACAGGCCCAACAATGAACGGCAGGGCCAGATCCCCGCCAACGACAAGCCGCGTAACGATGCTGGCGAGGCCCATGCCAACCAGGGCGCCCGCGCAGGCAATCAGGCGTTCGCGCAAGGTGGCGCCGGCGATAATGGGTCTGAACAGCTGGAAAGGAGACCGGGCGGGCATCAGATAGGTCCTGCCTGAGACGCCAGGGCCGGTTTGACGACGCTGGCCAGAAAACTGACGCAGTGGAATTGCGACGCGGGCCGGCGCACAAACTGGCCGAAACAGGCGCGGTCATGACCGGAGAGCAGCAAGGCGGGCTTTGTCATGCCGAAACGGAGACCCTTCGCTCTTGCTCAATCAAAGCGATTGCTTCGGGCCAAGGGGCGTTTTGAGCCTCGCGGGGGCGTTTCGCTGACCACAACAGCGCTGCCCGCCCATCCACAGCCCGCTGGCGCTGGAAACTGATGCTTGTCGTGGTCAACATGACAACCTATGCATCCTTTCATGGAACTCCCGGCGCGAAGCGTGGGGGCAGCCAGTCGCCTCGCGGCGTTGGTGATCCTCTATGCGTTCCTCGTCAAGACCGTGCTTGTACTCGCGGCGCCGCTGGCGCCAACGGGGGCGCTTGCCGGCAAGGACGGCGCCGCTTTCTCCGGCATGATCCTGTGTCTGCCATCGGCAGACGGTCAGGCTGCTGACGCGCCGGGAGCGCCAGCCCCCAGGCCCGTTCATGACGTCAGTTGCTGTCTGCTGCATTGCCTGCAGCAGCTTGCCATCGTCGCGCCGCTGGTTCTCGCCGTGCTGGCGCTGCGGTTGCGCCCGGGGCGGCAAACCTGGCGACCGGACGTCTGGCGCGACGATATCCGTAATGCCGCAGCCTGGCGTTTCCAGGCGCGCGGGCCGCCCGCGCCCGCTATCTGACAGCCTGCGGGCTGACTGGCCGCCTGGCGCGACGCAATCGCTTTGCCGCCCATCTGGCCGCTTCTGCATGCCGGCGTCGCCCGCGAGGCGCGCGCTGGTTCCGTTTTCGTTGTCATCTCCCGTCGCTGGCTGACGCAACTGCCCGGAAAGGGTGGTGGACGCGCGCCGCCGTCACGCCGCCCGCCAAGGGCGGCTGTGGGCGGCCGGACCACGACGGGTCAGACGATCGCGCCGCATGGGCGGACCATGTGGGCGCAGGTAGCAGATCCATGAATTTCTTTCGCAACAGCCCGCGACCCGTCGCGGCTGGCAGGCGCGCTGGCCTGCTCGCTTCCTCCATCATTCTGGCGTCCGGCCAGGCGCTGTGCAGCCAGATCGCCCTGGCCCAGCCGGCGACGGCGGACGGCGCGGTGATCCAGCTGCCCCAGATCGACGTCAGCGGCGCCGGCCAGGACGCCCTGGCGCAGGCCTCCCTGACAGCGCCCGATAACCGGAGGCTCGCCGCCGCCATGGCCCGCAGGCCCGCCGCCGTCAGCTTTGTCGACGCCAGCGCCTTCGCCAGCCGGTCCGCCCTGACCATGCGCGACATGCTGAAGGACACGCCTGGCGTCCAGACCGGCGAGCGTTATGGCCAGGAGCAACGCCTGTCGATCCGTGGCGCCGGCCTGGCGCGCGGCTATCATCTGCGCGGCGTCGAAGTGCTGCAGGATGGCATTCCAGTCAACAATGCCGACGGCAGCGGTTCGCTGTACCAGACCGATCCGCTGTCGGCCCGGGCGGTCGAGGTCTGGCGGGGCGGCAACGCGCTGGCGTTTGGCTCCACCATGCTTGGCGGCGCGATCAACGTCATCAGCGAGACGGCGCGCACCGTCCGCACGCCCAACCAGGCGCGCATTGACGTGGGCAGCGACGGCTTCATGCGCGAGCACCTGAGGGTTTCGAAGGTCGCCGGCCCGGTCGACATGCTGGTCAGCGGTTCGTGGACCAACTCGGACGGCTATCGCGATCATTCCGCCAGCGTCTATCGCCAGTTCAACGCCAATCTGGGCTGGAAAATCAGCGATCGGGTCGAGACGCGGTTCTTCATCGGCTATTTCGACACGCGCCAGAAGCTGCCAGGCTCGCTGTCGCTGTCCGACGCCCTGCTTGCGCCCCGCAAGGCGTCGAAGGCGGCGGTGACCGGCAACCAGTCGCGGGAGGAGCGGGCGTTCCGCATCGCCAACACCACCAGCGTGCAGCTGGATGCGGGCCAGTTTGATCTCTCCACCTGGGCGATCCGCAAGACGCTCGATCACCCGATCTTCCAGGTGCTCGCCCAGGACGGCTGGATCTGGGGCGTTTCGCCCCGCTACGCGCAGCGCTTCAGCCTGGGCGGTTTTGACAATGAGCTGGTGGTCGGCGCGCGCCTTTCCGGCGGTTCGACCGATGCGAAGCAATATGTGAATCTGGCCGGGCGACGCGGGGCCCTGACGGTCAGCGGCGTTCAGGACGCCATGAACCTTGAGGCCTGGGCGGAAAACAGCCTGTGGCTGACGCGGGAAGTGGCCATCGTGGCGGGCGTCAAGGCGTTCAACAGCCTGCGGGAATACAGCCAGCCGTACAATGCGTCGTTGCGGCCGTCCTGGGCCGCCCGCGACGACAGCGCCCGCTATGCCGGCGTCAACCCGAAGATCGGCGCGCTCTGGCGCATCACGCCCGACGTGCAGCTCTTCGCCAATCTGACGCGCAGCGTCGATGCGCCGGATTTCACCGATCTGACCCAGACCTTCGCGGGAACCACCGTGTTCACGCCCCTGCGCGCCCAGAAAGCCTGGACGGTCGAGGCGGGAACCCGGGGGTCCATGGGGCCGCTGACGTGGGAGGCGACCTTCTACCGCTCGGCGATCCGCGACGAAATGCTGGCCTACACTGTGAATCCGTCGGTTCCGGCCAATGTCTTCAACGCGCCGCGCACAATGCATCAGGGCGTTGAACTGGCGGCCAGCGTGGACCTGTTCCAGGCGCTGGGCATTGATGCGGGCGGCTCGCGCCTCGTGCTGCGTCAGGCCTGGACATGGAATGATTTCCGCTTCGACCGCGATCCGGTCTATGGCGACAACCGCCTGGCTGGCGCGCCGGAACACGTGCTGCGCACGTCGCTGTCGTGGCGGCGCTTCGACGGGTTCTACGTGACGCCGTCGATTGACTGGGTTCCGGCCGGCGCGTGGGTTGATTACGCCAATACGCTGAAGACGCCAGGCTACATGCTGGTCAATGTCGAAGCCGGACTGGAGGCGGATGAGGGCCTGAGCTTTTTCATCGACGCCCGCAATCTGGCCGACCGTCGTCATGTGTCGGATGTATCAGCCATCGCCAATGCCGCGACGGCGCCGGCGAGCGGACTGGCCGTGTTCTATCCCGGTTCTGGCCGTACGGTCCGCGTCGGCGCGCGCTACGCATTTTAGGATGGGCGCCATCCAGGTGCGGATCAAAACCGGGCAAATGTAACGAAGGCGCGGGAGATCCGGTCAAAATACCGTCAGGGACGCCACAAGGGCGTCCTGGCGTGCGCTTGCGCACATTATGATTTTGAATCATATGCAATTCCGCCCAAAACCTGCCGGTTTCGTTTGACGGATTTTTGTCGCGCCAATATTAACCGTCCGGTTGGAAATGAATGGACGTAATGCATGGGCCGGAAACGCATCATTGGCTGTGACGCTGTGCTTGACGCGGCCGAGCGCGTGATTCAGCGCGATGGCGCGGTCAATCTGACCATCAGCGCGGTGGCTGAAGAAGCTGGCGTCAGCAAGGCCACGGTTCTCTACGATTTCAAGACCAAGCACGCGCTGATCGGCGCCCTTGTTGCCCGGCAGATGGAAACCGACGACCGCCGCCTGCAGGATTGCATCGAAGCTGCGGTTTCGGAGCCCGATATCGTCAATCCGGAGCTGGCTGGCCGCATTCGGTTTGCAGCCACCATGCCGGACGTGCAGGATCGGGCCTCGGTCATGACGGTTTGCCTCGCCATGGCGGCAGATGATTCTGTACGGATGCGCATCCGCGATTTTGTCGGGAAGGACCAGAAGGCTTTCCTCGGCGATGGCGAAACGGTGTCCGGGCTTGGGCCGCTCATGGCGTTCCTCGCGCTGCAGGGTTATCTCACCCTGACCTGCTTTGACTTTTGTGATTTTTCTCCGGACGTCCGGGATCAGATCTTTTCCGGCATTGGAAAGATGACCCGGATGCCGAACGCCCTTTTTGATGATCTGTGACGGATATGGCCCCAATGCGAAACTCTTCCAGAAAAGCTCCCGCCTGGTTCGCCATGGCCCTGTCCGCGCCGGTCGCCGCAGCGGGATTCTCCGCCCTGGCCGCGCTCGGCTTGCCCACGGTCGCCAGCGCCCAGCACGCCATGCCCCCGGCTGTCGTGCAGGTCATGACCATTTCCCGCGAAGCCGTGCCGCTAACCCGCGATCTGCCAGGGCGGATCGCCGCCGTCCGCACCGCTGAGGTGCGGCCGCGCGTCAGCGGCATCCTGCAGGAGCGCGTGTTCCAGCAGGGCACCATCGTCAAGGAAGGGGACGTGCTGTACCGCATCGACCCGACCCTGTTCCGCGTCGCCGTCGCCAGCGCCAAGGCCAACCTGGAGCGCGCGAAGGCGGCCAGGGTGCTGGCCCAGCAAAAAGCCGACCGCCAGAAGGAACTGCAAAAGCGCAACGTGAGTTCGGCGCAGGAATTTGACGTGGCCGTCGCCAACCTTGCCCAGGCGGAAGCCGAGGTCGCGGCTGCCCAGGCCGGGCTGGACCAGGCCACGGTCAACCTCGACTACACCGAGGTGCGGGCGCCGATCAGCGGCCGCATCGGCCGCGCGCTGGTGACGGAAGGCGCGCTGGTCACCACCGGGGAAATCCGGCCGCTGGCGGTCATCCAGCAGCTCGACCCGGTTTACGCCGATTTCACCCAGTCATCGACCGAGGTGCGGCGCCTGCGGCAGGATCTGGCCGCCGGCAATATCGCGCGGGTCGCGCCGGACGCCGCCGCCGTCCAGCTGCTGTTTGATGATGGCGAACGCTATCCGCACAAGGGCAGGTTGCTGTTCTCTGAGGCGTCGGTCGACGCCACCACGGGCCAGATCACCCTGCGCGCCGAATTCCCCAACCCCAAGAATGAGCTGTTGCCGGGCCTGTATGTGCGCGTGCGCATCGAGCAGGGCCGGGTGGATCAGGCAATCGCCATTCCGCAGCAGGCGGTGATGCGCGACGCCAGCGGCGCCGCCCAGGTCTACGTTCTTGGCGAGGGCGACGTCGCCCAGACCCGGCAGATCGAGCTGGGCCAGGTGACCGGCGATCGCTGGCTGGTGCGCGGCGGCCTGCAGCCAGGCGACCGGATCATTGTCGAGGGATTCCAGAAGATGACGCCTGGTGGCAAGGTGATGCCCAAGCCGTGGGCCGGGCCGGTGGGGGCCAAATCTCCCGCAGACCAGGCTCCCGCAGACAAGGCCGCCACGGCAAAGCCCCCGGAGGCGGGCGACAAGGCTGCCCCCAAGCCCGACGCCAAGAAGAACTGAGGACGGCAGATGGCGCAATTTTTCATTATACGACCCATCTTTGCATGGGTCGTGGCGTTCTTCATCGCCATCGCCGGCCTGATCGCGCTGCCCTTCCTGCCGATCGCCCAATATCCGCGCGTGGCTCCGCCGCAGCTGTCGATCTCCACGATGTATCCGGGCGCCTCGCCGTCCGAGATCTATCAGGGCGTGACGAAGCAGATCGAAGACGAACTGAACGGCGTGAAAAACCTGGCCTATTTCGAGTCCACCTCGGACGCGACCGGCCAGGTTGAGATCACCGCGACGTTCCGCACCGGCGCCAACATCGACATCGCCTCGGTGAATGCCCAGAACGCCATCCGGCGCGTGCAGCCGCGGCTGCCGGTGACGGTGGTGCAGCAGGGCATCACCACCGAGGAGAGCGGCGCCGGCTTCCTGCTGATCATTTCGTTGACGTCGACAGACGGCACAATAGATGACGTGGGCCTGGGCGACTATCTCAACCGCAACGTGCTCGGCGAAATCCGCCGCATCCCGGGCGTCGGCCGGGCGCAGCTGTTCGCGGCGCCGCGCTCCATGCGCATCTGGATCGACCCGGACAAGATGCTGGGTCTGAACATCTCGACGGACGATATCTCCAACGCCATCCGGGCCCAGAACGCCCAGGTGGCCGCTGGCAAGATCGGCGCCGATCCCAACCCCATCAACCAGCAGATCACCGCGACGGTGCTGGTGAAGGGCCAGCTCAGTTCGCCCGACGAGTTTGGCAATATCGTGCTGCGCGCCAATCCGGATGGTTCAACCGTGCGGATGCGCGACGTGGCGCGCGTCGAGGTCGGCAGCGAAAGCTACAATTTCGCCACCCGCCTCAACGGCAAGCCCAGCGCCGCCATCGCCGTCCAGCTCTCGGAGAGCGGCAACGCGGTGGCGACCTCCAACGCCATCGAAGCCAAGATGGGCGAGCTTGCCCGCTTCTTCCCCAAGGGCATCGAGTATTCGATCCCCTACAACACCAGCCCGTTCGTTGAAGCCTCGATCGAGAAGGTGGTGCACACCCTGCTGGAAGCGGTGGCCCTCGTCTTCCTCGTGATGTTCCTGTTCCTGCAGAACTTCCGCTACACGATCATTCCGGCCCTGGTGGTGCCGGTGGCGCTGCTGGGCACGCTGGCGGTGATGCTGGGCGCCGGGTTCTCCATCAACGTGCTCACCATGTTCGCCATGGTTCTCGCCATCGGCATCCTCGTCGACGACGCTATCGTCGTGGTCGAGAACGTCGAGCGCATCATGGCGGAGGAGGGGCTGTCGCCGCTGAAGGCGACGCAGAAGGCCATGAGCCAGATTTCTGGCGCCATTATCGGCATCACCCTGGTGCTGGCCGCCGTGTTCATTCCCATGGCGTTCTTCCCGGGGGCGACGGGCGTGATCTATCGGCAGTTCAGTCTGACGATGGTGGTGTCGATCCTGTTCTCGGCCTTCCTGGCCCTGTCGCTGACGCCTGCCCTGTGCGCCACCTTCCTCAAGCCGGTGCACGGCCATGGCGAGGAGAAGCGCGGCTTCTTTGGGGTGTTCAACCGCTTCTTCGACCGCACCACCCGCCGTTACGCCGGCATGGTCACCGGCGTCACCTCGCGGGCTGGCCGGCTGATGATCATCTTCCTTGCGCTGCTCATCGGCACGGGCTGGCTGTTCGTGCGGTTGCCGACCTCGTTCATTCCGAACGAGGACCAGGGCTATATCATCGTCGACATCCAGACGCCGCCGGAAGCCAGCTCCAACCGGACCCTGCAGGCGATCGAGCAGATCGAGCAGATCGCCCGGACGGAGACCGCCGTGGCCAACATGGTGGCGGTGCGCGGCTTCAGCTTCTCGGGCGCTGGCCAGAACGCCGCCATCATGTTCATCACCCTGAAGGACTGGGGCGAGCGCGGCGACGGCAACGCCGCCCAGGACGTCGCCAACCGCATGAACATGAAGATGTTCGGCATCAGCGACGTGATGTCGTTCGCCCTGTCGCCGCCGCCCATCCAGGGCTTCGGCAATTCGGCTGGCTTCACGTTCCGCCTGCAGGACCGCGGCGGACTGGGCCAGACGGCGCTGGCCGCCGCGACGCAGAAGCTGATGGCGGAGGCGGCCAAAAGCCCGATCCTCACCGGCCTGCGCACCGAGGGACTGCCGGACGCGGCCCAGCTCATGGTGATCATCGACCGTGAGAAGGCCAACACCTTCGGCGTCAGTTTCGCTGACATCAACGCCACCATCACGGCCAATCTGGGTTCGTCGTACATCAACGACTTCCCCAACAATGGCCGCATGCAGCGCGTGATCATCCAGTCGGACGCGGCCAGCCGCCTTCAGGGCGAGGATCTGCTGAATCTGAACGTGCGCAACGCCAGTGGCGGCATGGTGCCGATCTCCTCCTTCGCCAAGCTGCAGTGGATCAAGGGACCGCAGCAGATCGTCGGCTATAACGGTTATCCGTCGGTGCGCATATCCGGCGCTCCGGCGCCCGGGTTCTCGTCCGGCGCGGCGATTGCCGAGATGGAGCGGATCGCCGCCACCATGCCGCAGGGCATTGGCTACGAGTGGACAGGCCAGACGCTTGAGGAGATTTCCTCGGGCTCGCAGGCGCCGATCCTGTTCGCCATGAGCATCCTGTTCGTGTTCCTGCTGCTGGCGGCGCTGTACGAGAGCTGGTCGATCCCGCTGTCGGTGATGCTTGTCGTGCCGCTGGGCGTGATTGGCTGTATCCTCGCCGTGATGCTGCGCGGGCTGCCGAACGATCTCTACTTCAAGGTGGGTCTGCTGGCGATCATTGGCCTGTCAGCCAAGAACGCCATCCTGATCATCGAGTTCGCCAAGGATCTCTATGCTGACGGCATGAGTCTGCGCGACGCGGCGATCGAGGCGTGCCGGCTGCGCTTCCGGCCGATCATCATGACCTCGCTGGCGTTCACCCTGGGCGTGGTGCCGATGGCCATCGCCACCGGCCCCAGCGCGGCGAGCCAGAACGCCATCGGCACAGGCGTGGTTGGCGGCATGATCTCGGCCACCGTCCTGGCGGTGATCTTCGTGCCGGGGTTCTTCGTCTTCGTGCTGACGCTGTTCCGCACAAAGCCGCCGGTGCTGCACGGTGAATCGCCAGTGCATGCGCCGCACGCGCCGGAGGAGCCAAAGCCGTCGGCATGACACATTCAGGGCGCGGTCGCCGCGCCCTGTTTCCAGGCCAGTTGTGCTTTCAGGCGCGCCTCGCTCCCGGAGGGAGCCTGGCGCCGGACAAGAGAAAACCCCCGGCCGGCAGGCCGGGGGTTTTTTTATGGGAGCGTTGCCCGAAGGCCGTTTTCCAGAGAGTTGCCTGCCAGAGAACTTTCTGGCCAGAGGGCCGGAGCGCTTTGTGATCAGACGGAGCCGGCTGACCGACCAGAATCCGCTGAAAAAGGTTCTGGCGGGCCTGCCTGGGACAGAAGCGCCCGTCCGGCCAAAGCTCTGGCCTCAGGCGGCGATCCGCTCGAGGCCAATCACCCGGCCTAGCCGTGAGATGCCTTCGGCGATGGTCGCCGGATCGGCGCAGGAGAAGCTGACGCGCAGGGTGTTGGCGCCGCCGCCATCAGCGTGGAACGCCTGGCCCGGAACAAAGGCGACCTTCTCGGTCTCGATGGCGCGGGCGAGCAGGGCGGCGCCGTCCATGCCGGCGGGCAGGGTGAGCCAGATGAACATGCCGCCTTCCGGATGCGTCCAGCGCACGCCTGGCGGCATGTGGCGGGCCAGGGCCGCGAGCATGGCGTCGCGGCGCTCGCGGTAAACGGCGCGGACCTTCGCCACCTGGGCGTCGAAGATTTTTCCGGCCACATGGGCGATGGCCATCTGGTTGATGGTGGAGGAGTGCAGGTCCGCCGCCTGCTTCATCAGCACCAGCTTGCGGATGATCGGCGCCGCAGCAACGATGAAGCCGACGCGCAGGCCAGGGGCCAGCGTCTTGGAGAAGCTGCCGCAATAAATGGTCCGCGATGCATCGATGCCGCCGCAACGGGCGATGTCCAGCGCCAGGATCGGCGGGATCGCCTCGCCCTCGTAGCGCAGGGACTGGTAAGCGGCGTCCTCAATCACCGGGATGTCCAACTCGCCCGCCAGCTCCAGCAGCTTCTCGCGGCCGGCGCGGTCGAGGGTTTCGCCGGTGGGGTTGGCGAAATCCGCCGACAGATAGGCGAATTTGACGCGACCGCCAGCCTGCGCCGCGGTCACCCGATAAGCGTCTGGCGTGCGGTTGCCGCCGGGGTTCAGCTCGTCATAGGTCGGCTCATAGGCGTTGAACGCCTGCAGCGCGCCCAGATAGGTCGGCCGGGTGACCAGCGCTGTATCCTTCGGCGACAGAAACAGCTTGCCGAGATAGTCCAGGCCCTGCTGTGAACCGGAGACGATGAAGATATTGTCTATGGTGCAGGGAATGGCGAGTTCGGCCATCTGCCCTACCAGCCATTCGCGCAGGGGCGCATAGCCCTCGCTCACCGAATATTGCAGGCCGGCGGCGGCGTCAGGGCCGGAAAGCACGTCGGCGTAAGCCTTGGCGAAGGCCTCCTTCGGGAACAGCGCCGGATCCGGGATGCCGCCCGCGAACGAAATAATGTCGGGCCGCTCAAGCAGCTTCAGCAATTCGCGAATTTCGGATGCCTTCATGCGCGACGCGCGCGTGGCGAAGACCTGCTCCCAGCTAAACATCGGGACAACCTCGGCTTGTTCGTTGCCCGTACCAATCACAGCCCCCAGGATGTGTCAATAATACTGACGTAATGACAGGGAGTTCGCCAGCGTAGGGGAGCCCAGGCCAGGGTGTGTCAGGCCAGGGTGCGACAGGTCAGGGCGGCTGGCGCGCGGCGGCAAGCCGCCGATCTGTGGACAATCTTGCAACAATGTTGCGTTATGGCTTGACGGTCGCGTCCTCGCTTTATGTAATAACATTGCATAAAGAGGTCGCCATGTCGTTCCACACGCCGTTTCCCGTTGCTCCCGCTGATGCGGAGCAGTCCCGCGCCATGTCTGTCAAAGTCCGCAAATGCGCCGGGCAAACCGGAGCCGCGTCTGGCGGTCTGCGCGGCTTGCGCGCCGGAAAACTGGCTGGCGTCGCTGGGGTCGCGCTTGTCGTCGCCGGTCACGCCGGCGCGGCGGGGGCCCAGGAGACGGCCGGCGGCGGCGCCCAGGTCATCGATCTGCCGACCATCGAGGTGACGGCCGATACGCCCGTGGCGGCCCGCCAGAACGCGGGCGCAGGTCAGGATCCTGTCCCTGGAATGCTGATCGTGCCGTTGCGTTCGTTTGCTCCGGTGTCGGTGGTGTCGCGCAGCGACATCGCGCGTAATCAACCGCAGAGCCTTGGCGAGGCCGTCGCCGATATTCCAGGCGTCAGCGCCACCACCTTCGCTCCGGGGGCCAGCCGGCCAGTCATTCGTGGCCTCGACAATTTCCGGGTCAGCATCCAGGAAAACGGTGTTGGCGCCTCCGGCGTTTCCGCCCTCGGCGAGGACCACGCCGCGCCGGTCAGTCCGCTGACCGCGGAGCGCATCGAAGTGATCCGGGGTCCCGCGACCCTGCGCTTTGGCTCGCAGGCCATCGGCGGCGTTGTCAGCCTGGATAACAACCGCATTCCGGAAAAGGCCATCAACGGCGTCAACGCCCGCCTCATGAACGGCGTCAGTTCGGCCAATCGCGGCTACAGCTCGGCGGGCGAGGTCAACGCTGGCGCCGGTAATGTGGCGGTGCATGCGGACTTCTTCCGGCAGAAGTCAGGCGCCTACGCCACGCCGGACGGTCGCCAGGCCAATTCCGGCGTCAACACCGGCGGCGCCGCGATCGGCGGGTCGGTGATCACCGACAGCGGCTTCATCGGTCTCGCCTATTCGCATCTCAACAACAACTACCAGATTCCGGGGGGCGAATCCGCCGAGCTGCGCAGCCGCATCGACATGGTCGAGGACAGGATCGTGCTCAAGGGCGAGCACCGGCCAGCCAGCGCCTGGATTGAGGCCATCCGCTTCTGGGCCGGCGCCTCGAATTACCGCCATCGCGAATACGGTCTGGCGCACGGGAAGCACGATCACGATCATGGCCACGATCACGATCATGACCACGATGTGCATGGCCATGAGGACCACGATCATGACCATGGCGGCGGCGGTGCGACGGCTGCCGGCGAGACGTTGCACTCCACCTTCTACAACCGCCAGCAGGAGGCGCGCGTCGAGGCGCAACATACGCCCGTTGCCACGGCGCTGGGGACGTGGAGCGGCGCCTTCGGCGTACATGGCGCGCGCCAGAAGCTCAGTGCGACAGGAGAGGGCGGGGGCATGATCTCGCCGGCGGAAACCCGCTCGATCGCCGCTTATCTCTTCGAGGAGCTGAAAATCAACGACAGCTGGCGCCTGCAGTTCGCCGGGCGCATGGGCTATGTGAATGTCGATGGATCGGCGGCGCAGTTCCCGGCTGATTACCTGCCGGATGGCGTCACGCCCGTCCTGTCGCCGCGATCACGCGATTTCGCGCCGAAAAGCGTCAGCGCCGGGGTGCAGTACACGCTGCCCTGGCACAACATCGTCGCCACGCTGAACGCGCAATATGTCGAGCGCGCGCCAACGGCGGCCGAACTGTTTTCACGCGGCGCGCACCATGCCTCCGGCACGTTTGAGATTGGCGATCCCAACCTGAAAACCGAGCGGGCGCGCACCATCGAATTCAGCCTGAAAAAGGCCGATGGCCCGGTGCGCTTCGAGGGCAGCGTCTATCACACCAAATATTCCGGTTTCATCTACAAGCGCCTCACGGGCGTTGGCTGCGGCGATACCTTCGCCTCCTGCGGCAGTGACGGCGAACTGCGCCAGATCGTCTATTCGCAGCAGGGCGCCACGTTCACGGGCGCCGAGTTCATTGGCCAGTTCGACCTGGCGAAACTCGGCGACGGCTCAATCGGCGTCGAGGGGCGCTATGATTACGTGCGCGCCAAATTCGACGATGGAACCTGGGTCCCGCGCCTGCCGCAGCAGCGGGTTGGCGGCGGCGTCTATTATCGCAGCGACGCCCTGTTCGCCCGCGTGCTGCTGACCCATGCCTTCGCCCGGAACGACGTTGCGGAATATGAAACCCGCACGCCAGGCTACAACAATCTGAAGGCCGAGCTGAACTATCGCATGAAGCTGCCGGCCAATGGCATCGGCGCGAAGGAGGCGGTGTTTGGCATCGTCGGCGACAATCTGCTCAATGACCGCATGCGCAACAGCGTCTCGTTCAAGAAGGACGAAGTGCTGTTGCCGGGGCGCACCGTGCGGGCGCAGGTGACGGTGTCGTTCTGAGCGCCGGGCCTGCCGCCCGGCGCTCCTGAAGCCCTCCTGAAGCCCTCCTGGAGAGGGCTTCCTGGAGAGGGCCCTTGCTGAAAGGGCTTTTGTTAAAAAGGCGCTGACGCCGGCTATCGCGGCGTGGCTGACGCCGCCAGCTTGAGGAACCGCTCGCGATATTTGGCCAGGTCAGCCTCGCGGGTGACAAGGATGGAGCGGATGAACCCGTCCTTGCTGAAGCTGGCGACCTGCACGATGGCCACCGCCTGGCCAGACGCCACGTCCTTGCCGGTTCCCGAGACGAGGACGCGGCCGTCGGCTTCGCTCTTCTCCTCCTTCACCGTGATGTCGGTGACGCCCGCCACCGATTTGAAGGCCGCCCTGGCGAATGGCTGGCGCTGCGCCTCCGGCGGGGCGCCGGCCATGCTGCCGGCGACGATCACCAGCGGCTGCGCCGCGCCCTTGACCACGTTCTCCGGGCCGTCGGTCAGCAGCAGGGCCGAGCCGGCCAGGGTGTTGACCAGCCGGAAGCCGGCCTTGTCCTTCACGGCGAAGGGCAGGGCGTCCATTTGCTGCTCCGCCGACGGCTTGGCGCGCGTTTTCAGTCCAAGCAGCGCCTTTTCAACGTCGGCGTCGCTGAGCTTGCTGGCGGCCGCTTCCGGCGATTGCGCCGTGATGAGCACGGTCGCGTCCTTGCCCTGCGCCACAAGGATCCATTTGCGGAACACGCCGGCGGGAATGGCCTGCTTGCCGGCCAGCAGCAGGGCGGGTTCGCCGCCAGGCAGCTTCACCTCGCGCGGCGGGCCGGACAGTTCGACTCCCTGACGTTTCAGCGCCTCCGCCGTCATGCCGGTCTTCAGCTGGGCCCAGGCTTCGGCAGGCATGTCGACGAACAGAATGGACGAGCCGGTGGCCGCGTCCTCAAAGCCCGCGAACTTTTTGGAAGCGGTCATGCCGGCGGGCGGGACGAGGCCGGCCCCGGAGGCGCCAGGATAGACCACATCGGCGGCCATCACGGCGGTTGACAATGCCAGGCCAGCCAGCGCCGGCAGGATGACTTTCTTCAGCAGCTTCACATGTATCCCCTGTGTTCGCGCCAGACGGGCCGCTTCCGCAAAGAGCAGCAGACGATTGCGGCGGGTTCGGAGCAAAATCGTGCGGATGGCGGATTTTGCACGCTCCCTTGCATTTGCCCATGCGTTTCGGGACGCATTGTTTGCCGCGACGTGACATCCGGTTCGCCAGACAGGATGTCCGCCTCTCCAGATGCTGCCCCTGGACCGCGTCCAGGACGCGATTCATGTCGCGACCCATGTCGCGGCCAGGGACGCGGTCCAGGGCGTTCCCGATACGCTCCGCGGTACGCGGCGCCCGCCTGTGCTTCCGCAATAGGTCGAACTGATCGTGAGGCCCACTCACGATCACGCTGGTTCGGCGGGTTCCGATGAAGGGCAATGGACGCGTCAGCCGTCATGCCTGGCCGTCATGACCTCCATGTCACGCCCGCAATTGTCGAAAAGGCGGCGACGATTTAAATGTCAGACTAACAGTTAGCGTGCTAACAATTAGGCAGGCATGAATAATCCGCCCCCCGTCCGGAACGACCCGCGCCAGCGCGCCGCCTTCATGGAGGCGCTCTCGCTCGCCCAGCGCCGCATCCGCACGCTGTTCGACGCGCGCGTGCGCCTGGAGGGGATGACCCTGTCGCGGGCGCGCGTGCTGATGACCCTTGATGACCAGGAGCGACTGAACCAGCGCGAGCTGGCGGACATTCTGGGCATCGAGGGGCCGACGCTGGCCCGGATTCTGGATGGGCTTGAGAAGGGCGGCTGGCTCAGCCGGATCGTGTCCCCGTCCGACCGGCGGGTGCGGGAGCTTGCGTTGACCGGGGCCGGCCAGCGGGCCGCCGGGCGCATGCGGGACATCGCCGGGGCGACCCGGGCTGAGGTGCTGGGCGACGTTTCCGCCGCTGATCTGGAGGCCGCAACCCGGGTCTTGCGCGCTGTGGCGACGATTTCATCCAGCTTTCATACGGCGGAGAAAGCTGGCGAGGACGGCGACCGGAATGAGTGACGCCGCTGCCCCAGGACCACGGCCAGGGGCGCCGGCCTCCTGGGTCGCAGCGCCGCGCATCCGCCCCTGGGCCTGCGCCATCACCGCCCTGTTGCTGGCCCTGGCCCAGGGCATGGGCCAGAATTTCTTCACCGCCAACCTGCAACAGGTCCAGGGGCAGCTTGGCGCCACGCCGACGGAAGGCGCCTGGCTGACGGCGCTGTACATCGCGCCCTACGCCAGCCTGTCGCTGATGTTGCGCAAGCTGCGGGCGCAGTTCGGGCTGCGCAGCTTCGCCGAGTGCGCCATTCTCGCCTTTGTGCTGGTCACCCTGCTGCATCTGGTGGTGGACGACCTGCGCACCGCCATGCTGGTGCAATTCGCCAGCGGCGTGGCGGCCGCGCCCCTGTCGGCGCTCAACTTTCTTTACATGCTGGAGGCGGTCCCGGCGGACAAACGCCTCACCATGGGGCTGTCGGTCGCCCTGACGACCCAGGCCATTGGCGCGCCGCTGGCGCGGGTGCTGTCGCCGCCGCTGCTTGAAATTGGCGGCTGGCACGGCCTGTATCTGATGACCGCCGCCACCGCCATGGCCGCCTGCGCCATGGTGCTGCTGACGCCGCTGACGCCGGTTCCGCGTGAGAAGGCGATCCACTGGCTTGATATCGTCAGCTATCTCCTCATCGCCATTGGCTTTGGCCTGATCGCCCTGGCGCTTGGCGTTGGCCGCTACTATTGGTGGACGGATGCGCCGTTCCTCGGCGTGATGATCGCCGCCGCCATCCTGTGCTGCGCCGCCGCCGCGATCATCGAGCTGAACCGCAGCGCGCCGTTTCTGGATTTCCGCTGGATCGCGAGCCCTGGCGTGCTGCACTTCGCCGCCGTCATGCTGCTGTTCCGCATGATTACCTCGGAGCAGTCGTCCGGCGTCAACGCGTTCTTCCAGAACCTTGGTTTGCTCAACGAGCAGATGCGGACCATGTGGCTGATCGTGCTGGTCGCCACCGCCGCCGGCGGCCTGAGTTGCGTATTCCTGTTGCGCTGGCCGCGTTTCGCGCCGCTGCTGCATCTGGCGGCGCTGCTGCTGTTTGGCGCCGGCTCATTGATGGACGCGGACGCGACCGTGCTGACCCGCCCGGAGCAGATGTATCTGAGCCAGGCGATGATCGGTTTTGGCATGGGACTGTTCATGCCGCCGGCCATGGCCATTGGCCTGCAGGCCGCCCTGGCCAAGGGGCCGCAGAACCTCTTCACCTTCATCATGGTGTTCCTGTCGACCCAGAGCCTCGGCGGCGTGCTGGGGTCGGCGGTGACCGCCTCGTGGGTCGCGGTGCGCACGCGCGTTCATCTCGACGCCATTTATGCCCATCTCACCATGGCCAATCCGCTGGTGACAGCCCAGGTGGAGCAACTCGCCGCCACGATGAGCGGAACGCCCGGGGCCGGATACAGCCTGCTGGCCCAGAAGGCGCAGCAACAGGCCATGACGCTGGCCTATGCGGACGTGTTCCGTGGCTTCGGCGTCCTCGCCCTGACCGCCGCCCTGGTTCTCGTGATTCACCTCACAATTCTCCTGGTGTTGCAGGCGCGTGCGCGCCGGCGCGCCGGCGTCGCGGATGGAACCGCATTATGATGACCGTCTTCAAAACCCATCTGGCCTCGTGGATTGCTGTCGCCATCGGCGTGAGCGGCGCCGTGCTGGCGCTCTATGCGTGGGGGCTGCCGCCATTTCGCAGTCCGGTCGAAACCACCGATAACGCTTATGTGCGCGGCAAGGTGGTGATGCTGTCGCCGCGGATTTCCGGCTATGTCACCGCGGTTCTGGTTCAGGATTTCCAGCGGGTGAAGGCGGGGCAGGAGCTGGCGCGCATCGACCCCGACATTTATCGCCGCCGGCTGGAGCAGGCCCAGGCCAACGCCGCCGTGCAGCAGGCGGCGCTCGACGCCTGGAAGCAGAAAATGGCGACGGCCGAGGCCCGCGTGCGCGCCGCCGCCGCCCAGATTGCCAGTGGCCAGGCTGGCCTCAAGGCGGCCCAGTCCCGCTGGGACCGGGTCAGCGCCCTGGTCCAGCGCGGCGTTGTCTCGCAAAAGGAGCGGGACGATGCCCGCGCTTCTCTCGACCAGTCCGCCGCCGCCGTGCGCCAGGGCGAGGCCGCCCTGGACGTGGCCCGGCAGGATGAGGAAACCACCCGCATCAGCCGGCAGTCGCTGGAGGCCGCCGTCGCTGGCGCCGAAGCCGCCGTGCAACTGGCGCGCCTTGATCTCGACAGCACCCGCATCATCGCTCCCGCCGATGGCCGGGTGGGCGAGGTTGGCGCGCGGGTCGGCCAGTATGTGGCCGCCGGCACGCAATTGATGGGGCTGGCGCCGGATCAGGTCTGGGTGGTGGCGAATTTCAAGGAAACCCAGGTGCGTCACATGCAGGCCGGCCAGCCCGCCAGCTTCACCGTCGACGCCCTTGGCGGGCTGCGCTTCCAGGGACGCATCGACAGCTTTTCGCCGGCCACCGCGTCCGAGTTCAGCGTGCTGAAAACCGACAACGCCACCGGCAATTTCACCAAGATTGTGCAACGCGTGCCGGTGCGCATCCTGATCGACCCGGACCAGCCGCAGCTTGAGCGCCTCGCTTCGGGCCTGTCGGTGGTGGCGAGCGTCGACACCGCGCGGCCGGACGCCGGCGGGGCGCGGGTGGCCAGGGCCGGCCAATAGGCCTGCCCCGGATCTTTCCAGCGCATTGGTCATTGAGAAAACCGGAAAAGTCCGGTCAGGCCTTGCCTGGCCGGTTTTTTCATGTCTGCTTGCGTCAACGCCTTTACATGCCGTTACGTCCAGGAGGAGCCGTTCATGTCCGCACCCGCCGGAGCCGCGCCGTTCGCCGGCCAGTTTGGTTTTGCCATTCCGCAGGAATTTACTGATCTCGCTGACCGGATCGGCGTCTTCGTGCGCGAGAAGGTGATTCCGTTCGAGAATGACCGGCGCTGGGGCGCGCATGGCCCGTCTGACGAGATGCGGCGCGAACTGGTGGCGCTGGCCAAGGAGGCCGGCGTGTTTGGTCCGCACTCGCCGGTGGAGTTTGGCGGTCTTGGCCTCGGCCATGTTGGCCGCGCCATCACCTTCATCTCCGCCGGCTATTCGATGCTCGGCCCGGTCGCCCTGCATTGCGCCGCGCCGGACGAGGGCAACATTCACCTGCTGGAGCTGGTCGCCAATCCGGAGCAGCGCGAGCGTTACCTGAAGCCGCTGGCCAGCGGCGTCGCCCGCTCCTGCTTCTGCATGACGGAACCCGCGCCAGGGGCCGGCTCTGATCCCCGCCAGCTCGCCACCGTGGCGAAGCGCGACGGCGACGACTTCCTCATCAGCGGCCTGAAGTGGCTGATCACCGGCGCTGAGGGCGCCGAGTTCGCCATCATCATGGCCAAGATCGAGGGCGGCGAGGGCGATGGCCGTCCCACCATGTTCCTCAGCCCGATGAACGCGCCAGGCATCATCATCGAGCGCGCCCTCGATTCGCTGGATTGCAGCTTCGCCGGCGGCCACGCCGTGGTGCGTTTCGATAACCTGCGCGTGCCGTCCAGCGCCATTCTCGGCGAGCCGGGCCAGGGCCTGCGCTACGCCCAGGTGCGCCTGGCGCCGGCCCGCCTCACCCACTGCATGCGCTGGCTGGGCTCGGCCATGCGCGCCCACGACATCGCCGCCGACTACGCCCGCAAGCGCACCGCTTTCGGCAAGCCGCTGGCGGAGCACGAGGGCGTGTCGTTCATGCTGGCCGACAACCTCATGGACATCCACGTGGCGCGCCTCACCATCCTGCACACAGCATGGATGCTGGACCAGGGCGCCCAGGGCGGCAATGAAAGCTCGATGGCCAAGGTCATCTGCTCGGAGGCCATCTATCGGGTCGCCGACCGCTCCATGCAGATCCTTGGCGGTCTCGGCGTGACGCGCGACACCATGGTGGAGCGCATCTTCCGCGACGTGCGTTCGTTCCGCATCTATGACGGCCCGTCCGAGGTGCATCGCTGGGCCTTGGGCAAGCGCATCGCCGCGGGCGAACTGGCTCCCTGAAACCTGAAGCCGGTGATGCGCCCGGTCGTCTCACCGGGCGTTCCGATCCGTTCAGCGTAACGGGGGTGGGGCTGTATTGCGCCGGCTGCAGCCCCGGCTCCCGGATGCCTGCGTCCCGCGGCCTTGCGATTTCGCTGCGGGACGTTTCAAATGCCGGCGCAACATAACGACGCCCGGAGCAGGGCAGGCCTGGTTCATGCCGGACCGGAGTTTGCCCCGACTTCATGATCTGGCGCGTTTTCCGGTGAAGTGGACGACACTCGCGGGAATGCGCGTCACGGCGCAAACAGGAGGAAACACCCAGATGAGCAATATTGAGGCCAAGAGCGAAATTTCCGGTCGCGTGTTCCAGATCGCCGCCGAACCCGGCCAGCGGGTTGAGGAAGGCGATGCGGTCGTCATCCTCGAAGCGATGAAGATGGAAATCGCCGTGGAGGCGCCAAAGGCCGGCGTGGTGAAGGAAATCCGCGTGGCCGTCGAGCAGCCAGTCGAAGAAGGCGACGTTATCGCCATCATCGAAACCGCGTGATTCGCGAGAGCATGATGCCAGCAAGTGGATGCCATTTGCTGGAAAAAATCATGCAAAATCAAATATATGGAGCGGAGATGCGTTGCAGCCTGAACGCATCGCGCTCCAAAACCTGCCAGGACACGCCAGTATGAACAGCGCCGCCAGCGCCCCGGCAGGGGCTGGATCCGCCGTCGTCTCCAGCCAGTTGGGCAGCGCCTTCGCCGGCATCCTGCGCGCGGCGGGTCTTGACGTGCGGGTGCACGACCAGAACACGCCGCCCTGGCTGCTGGATCCGGATGTGAATGTCGTGGTCACCCAGCCGAAATGCTGGGTGGGCGCGCCGGCGGAGCAGCCGGCCGGCTGGCCGGGCAATGTGCGTTTCGTCCAACTCGGTTCGGCCGGCATCGACGGTTATCCGGCCTGGATGTTCAATGGACCGGTGGTGGCCACCAGCCGTGGCGTCGCCGCGCCGCCGATTAGCGAATATGTGCTGACGGCTATGCTGACCGTCGCCAAGGAGTTCGACCGCCTGGCCGTCACCGGCCCCGAGCAGTGGAAGGCCCGCCGCCTCGGCGGCCTGTATGGCGCGCGCCTTGGCCTTGTTGGCTACGGGGCCATCGGCGAGGCCGTGGCGACCCGCGCCCGCGCTTTTGGCATGAAGGTCAGCGCCCTGCGCCGGCGCGGCGGCGTCGCCATGGACGGGGTGGAGCCCGCCGCTTCCGTCGCCGAACTGGCGGCGACCTGTGACCATCTGGTGCTGGCGCTGCCGCTGACGCCGGAAAGTCGGGGCATTGTCAGCCGCGCCGCCCTGATGGGCGCGAAGCCCGGTCTGCACCTGATCAATATCTCGCGCGGCGGGCTGGTCGACCAGGAGGCGCTGCTGGAGGCGCTGGACCATGGTCCCGTCGGCTTCGCCACATTGGACGTCACCGAGCCGGAGCCGCTTCCGGCTGGCCACGTCTTCTACAGCCACCCGAAAATTCGTCTGACGCCGCATATTTCCTGGGCCGATTCCGACACCCAGGTCCGGCTGGGCGAGAAGGCGGCGGCCAACATCCGCGCCTTCGCGGCGGGGGAGCAGCCACAGGACGTGGTGGTGGCCGGCGCGGCTTATTGAACGACACACCGGCGCGAACGCCGGGATCATGGGGGAACATATGGGCTATCGTCTCATCGGGGCTGAACTGTCGCCCTATTCGGTGAAGGTGCGTTCATATCTGCGCTACAAGCAGTTGCCGCACCAGTGGATCAGTCGCGGGCCGGCCAGCCAGGACGAATTCCAGAAATACGCCAAGCTGCCGCTCATTCCGCTGCTGATCACGCCGGAAGGGCAGGGCCTGCAGGATTCCACGCCGATCATCGAGGCGCTGGAGGCGCAGCATCCGCAGCCGTCGATCCATCCCGACGATCCCGTTGCCGCCTTCGTGTCGACGCTGGTGGAGGAGTACGGCGACGAATGGGGCAACAAGCCCATGTTCCATTATCGCTGGCGCCGCGACGTCGACGCGCAGTCGGGCGCCGAGCGCATTGTTTCCGGCTCCATGCCGGACCTTGCCGGCGTGGCGAAGGACAAGGCGGTGGCGGGGGTCAAGGAGCGCATGGTTTCACGCCTGTCGTTCGTTGGTTCGTCGGACGCCACCGCGCCGCTGATCGAAGCCGGCCTGGCCCGCGTTCTCGCCATTCTTGAGCAGCATCTCGCCAGCCGGCCCTATCTGTTCGGCGGCCGGCCCGCCTTCGGCGATTTCGGCCTGTTCGCCCAGCTTTATGAATGCTCCACCGACCCGACGCCGGGCGCGATCATGCGGGAAACCGCGCCGAACACCCTGGCCTGGATCGCCAGGATGCTCGATCCAAAGGCCGAGGGCGACTTTGAAAGCTGGGACAGCCTGAAGGCGACGCTGACGCCGCTGTTGCGCGATGAAGTCGCAGCTGTGTTTCTGCCGTGGACGCGGGCCAACGCCGCCGCCGTCGCTGCGGGCGAAGCAACCTTCACCGTGCAGTTGCCCGATGGGCCGTTCGCACAGGAAACCCAGAAGTATCACGCCCGTTCGCTGGCGGCGCTTGGCAAGAAATACGCAGAAGCGGCGCAAAATCCGGCCGTTCCGGCGGCGCTGGCCGAGGCCGGTGTGCGGCTCTGAACAGCGGCCGGGGGTCGGGGAAAGCGGCGCGTGGTGAGGCCGGCATTCCCTGCGGCCTCACCCGACCAGCGGCAAATCCGGCTGGCATGAACGGGGTTTTTGCTTCGGAGGGCGGCGGGACGCATGGCGCAGGTGGTGGAACAGTTCGCAGCGCCAGACGCCGGCGACGTCTTTGACATCCTGGTTGTTGGCGGCGGCGTCAATGGATGTGGCGTCGCCCGGGATGCCGCCGGTCGCGGCCTGCGCGTCGCGCTTGTCGAGCAGGACGATCTGGCCTCCTGGACCTCGTCCGCCAGCACAAAGCTGATCCACGGCGGCCTGCGCTATCTTGAGTATTATGAGTTCCGTCTCGTGCGCGAGGCGTTGCAGGAGCGCGAGCGGCTGCTGACGATCGCGCCGCACATCATCCATCCCCTGCGCTTCGTGTTGCCGCATGAGCCGGGATTGCGGCCGGCGTGGCTGATCCGCGCCGGTCTGTTCATTTACGATCACCTCGGCGGTCGCAGCAGCCTGCCGGGCGCGCGCGGCGTGCGCCTCAGGGCCGGCCCGGAAGGCGCGCCGCTGCAGGAGCGGTTCGACCGGGGCTTCACCTATTACGATTGCGCCGTCGATGACAGCCGCCTGGTTGTCCTCAACGCGGTTGACGCAGCGGAACGCGGCGCCCGCATCTGGACTGGCGTTCGTCTCACGGCGGCGGCGCGGCGCGGTGACGTTTGGGAAGCGCAGCTGGAGCGGGCCGACGGTCAGCGGTTCAGCGTCAGGGCGCGCACGCTGGTCAATGCGGCGGGTCCATGGGTCGCGTCCGTGTTGCATGACGCCATTGGCGTGGCCGGACCCGAGCAGTTGCGTCTCGTCAAGGGCAGCCATATCGCCGTTCCCGCCCTTTACGACGGCGACCACGCCTACATCTTTCAGAACGGCGATGGCCGCATCGTTTTCGCCATCCCGTGGCGCAGCGGGCTGACCATGATCGGCACGACGGATGAGCCGTTTTCAGGCGACCCGGCGGGGGTGGAGATCTCGTCCGGCGAAATCGCCTATCTCTGCGCCTGCGTCAGCGAATACTTCAGGCAGCCGGTGCGTCCCCAGGACGTGGTGGCCAGTTTCTCGGGCGTGCGGCCGCTCTATGACGACGCGGCGGCCAGCGCCAGCGCGGTGACGCGCGACTACGTGCTGGCGGTGGACGGCGACCAGGACGCGCCGCCGGTGCTGTCGGTTTTCGGCGGCAAGATCACCACCTACCGGCGGCTCGCCGAGCACGCGCTCGAAAAGCTGGCGCCGTGGTTGCCGCCAGCGGGCGCGCCATGGACGGGCGCGGCCCCCCTGCCAGGCGGCGACATTGGCGCGCCGGCGCGCGGCGGCGACAGGCTGGCCGGGTTCATCAGCCGCCAGCAGGCGCGTTTCGCTTTCGCGCCGGCCCCGATGGTGGCGCGGCTGGCGCGCGCTTACGGGACGCGCATGGACCGGATCCTTGCGGAATGCGGCGATATGGCCGGTCTTGGCGAGCACTTCGGCGCGGATCTGTATGCGGCGGAGGTTGATTATCTCGTCGCCAGCGAATGGGCGCGGACGGCGGATGACATTCTGTGGCGCCGCACCCGTCTGGGGCTTTCCATGCCCGATGAAGGCAGGGAGCGCCTCCAGGCCTATCTGGAGCATGTCCGGTGAGACCCGTTTCGCCGGCGATGCGTGATCTTTTTGATGCCAGGCATTGTCTTCACGGAAAGCGGATGCCGCTTTTTCATGAAAATGCGCTGGCGGGCCTGGGCGCCGGGGAAGGGGACAGCCGTCATGCGTGACTATGTGGGCGCCATCGATCAGGGCACCACCAGCAGCCGTTTCATCGTGTTCGACCGGGATGGCGGCGTTGTCGGCGTGGCGCAGCGCGAGCATGGGCAGATTTACCCAGGCCCGGGAATGGTTGAACACGATCCGCTGGAGATCTGGCGCAACACCCGCGCCGTCATCACCGATGGCCTGGCTGCGGCGGGCATCGGCGCCCAGCGCCTCGCCGCTGTTGGCATCACCAACCAGCGCGAAACCACGGTGCTGTGGGATCGCCACACCGGCGAGCCGGTGCATAACGCCCTGGTCTGGCAGGATACGCGCGTCAACGATCTGGTCGCCGCTTATGGCCGCGAAGGCGGCAAGGACCAGTTGCGCGCCCGCACCGGCCTGCCGCTTGCCAGCTACTTTTCAGGGTTGAAGCTGCGCTGGCTGCTGGATCATGTGCCCGGCGCCAGGGCGCGGGCCGGCGCCGGCGACCTGCTGTTCGGCAATATCGACGCCTGGCTGATGTGGCGGCTGACCGGCGGCCCGGAAGGCGGGCTCCACGTCACCGATGTGACCAACGCCAGCCGCACCCAGTTGATGAACCTGACGACGCTGGCGTGGGACCCGGAGATCCTGCGCCTCTTCGACATTCCGGCGGCGGTTTTGCCGCGCATCGCCTCCTCCAGCGCCATCTATGCCGAAGCCGCCATTCCCGAGCTGCGCGGCGTTCCCCTGGCCGGCATTCTGGGTGACCAGCAGGCGGCGCTGTTCGGGCAGGCGTGCCTGGCGCCGGGCGACATCAAGAACACGTATGGCACCGGCTGTTTCATGCTGATGAACACGGGCGGGCAGCCGGTACAGTCCCGCTCCGGCCTGCTGACCACGGTGGCCTACCGGCTTGGCGAGGAGCCGCCGGTCTATGCGCTGGAGGGCTCGATTGCCGTTACTGGCGCCCTGGTGCAGTGGCTGCGCGACAATCTCGGGCTGATTGAGCGCAGCGAGGACATCGAGGCGCTGGCCCGCAGTGCGCCCGACAATGGCGACGTCTATTTCGTGCCGGCCTTCTCCGGCCTCTACGCGCCGCACTGGCGCGAGGATGCGCGTGGGGTGATCGCCGGCCTGACCCGTTTCGCCGGCAAGGCGCATCTGGCGCGGGCGGCGCTGGAGGCCACGGCGTTCCAGACCTGGGAGGTGTTGCAGGCGATGCGCGAGGATTCCGGCCTCGCCGTCACCTCCCTGCGCGCTGACGGCGGCATGGTGGCCAATGAATTGCTGATGCAGTTCCAGGCGGATCTGCTGGGGGCGGAGGTGGTGCTCCCCACGGTCACCGAAACGACGGCGTTGGGAGCTGCCTACGCCGCCGGCCTGGCGGTCGGCTTCTGGTGCACGCCGGCGGACATCGCCGCCAACTGGCGCGCCGGCCGGACGTTCCGGCCGCACATGCCGGCGGCGGAGCGCACGCGCCTGCTTGGCCGCTGGGCCAAGGCGGTGGAGCGCTCCTTCGGCTGGGTGGAGGCGTAACGGAGCGCCCCTGGGGGATCGGGGCGGGCCGCCTGGAGCCTTTGTTTTGGGCGAAACCTGTGCGACCGACGAGACCGCCTGGCCGGGAAACGTTCTATTGCGCCGCCGCCATGACGTCCTTCATGGTGATCGCCGTGTCAGCCAGCAGCGCCGGATCAACCGATTTGCGCTGGTGGATCAGCATTTTCGCCGCCATGAACTCCTGCGGCGCATTGGCGGCCTCCACCGCCAGCAGCCGGCCGGCGCCCAGATGAAATACAGCGAAATGGCCGCTGTCCGGCGCGCCGCGCGTCACCCGCAAATCGGCGTCGAACGGCAATCCGGCGATCTGCAGCTTGACCTCATACTGGTCTGACCAGAACCAGGGCGTTTCGCTGGCGGGGGCTGGTTTGCCGGTGATGGCGCTTGCCGCCTGCTTCGCCTGCTCCAGGGCGCTGGGCACGCTTTCAAGGCGCGTCATGCGTTCGTACAGCGGCAATGGCCGGCGCGTCACATCGCCGATGGCGAAGATATGCGGATCGGACGTGCGGGCGTTGCCATCGACAATGACGCCGTCGTCACAGGCGAGGCCCGCCGCGACGGCCAGCTCCACATTCGGAATGGCGCCAATGCCAACCAGCACGGCGTTGCAGGCGAGGATCTCCCCACCGGCGAGGCGCACGCCGGTCACGGCGCCGTCCCGGGATTCAAGACCCGCGACCGTGACGCCCGTGCGCAGGTCAACGCCCCGCCCCGCGTGCAGCCGGCTGAAGAAATCGGACATTTCCGGGCTGGCGACACGGGCGAGCACCCGTGGCTCACGCTCCAGCACGGTAACTTCGCCGCCGGCGGCGAGCGCCGATGCGGCGACCTCCAGCCCCACATAGCCGGCGCCGATGATGACGAGGCGTTTGCCGGGGCCAAGGCGCTGCCGCAGCGCGTCGGCGTCGGCGCGGTTGCGCAGGGTCAGCACGCCGGCGAGCGGTTGCGCCATGCCGGGCAGCGGCCGCGCCCGGGCGCCGGTGGCGAGAATGAGCGCGCCGTAGTGCAGGACGCTCCCATCCGAAAGGGTGACGGTTCGCACCAATGGATCAACCGCGCTGGCGCTGACGCCCAGATGCAGGTCAATGTGGTTGGCGCCGTACCAGTCGTCGCCCTTGAGGGCGAGGGCGTTGTCCGCCGCCTCGCCCTTGAGCCAGGCCTTCGACAGGGGCGGGCGCTGGTAGGGTGGGTAGGGCTCGTCGCCAACCAGCGCGATTGGTCCGGCAAAGCCGGCCTGGCGCAAGGCCACGGCGGCGGAGCCGCCGGCATGCCCGGCGCCAACAATGACCACCGGCTCCTGCCCGGTTGCTGCTTCCTCCGTCATCGCGCGCGTCGTCTCCCTGAATATTTGTTGATGCGAAACCGCTCCGGCGTCGCATGTATGATATGCGCCAGTCCGGCGGATCATCGACAGAAATCCGGTCCGGAAGCCGGTTGGTCGCGCCGCCGCCATGGCATCGTTGTGCGATGATATGGACCGGACGTCCCATATGTCCAGCCTTGGCGCGTCGCCGGCCCAACGAAGGCTGGGGCCTGTCCGGGCGTCATGTCAAATCAGCCGGATATGACGCCTTCCTGCGTGATGAGCATCGCCCGGAAGTCATTGACATTGGTCAGGGTTGGACCCGTGACAAGGCTGTCGCCGAGCGCTTCAAAGAAGCCGTGCCCATCGTGGCGGGCGAGAAAGGCGCGCGCGTCGAGCCCCGCGGCGGCGGCCCGCGCCAGCGTGTCTGGCCGGATCAGCGCGCCGGCGATGTCCGCGGCGCCGTCCACCCCGTCGGTGTCCGCGGCCAGCGCGTGGATATGGGCGGCCCCGGCCAGTTGCAGGCACATGGCCAGCAGAAACTCGACGTTGCGACCGCCGCGCGCCGCCCCGTCCAGCGGCTTTCGCAGGGTTACGGTCGTCTCGCCGCCGCTCAGCAGCACGCAGGGGCGGCCAAACGGCGCGGCGGCGGAGGCCGCATGGCGGGCGATGCCCGCAAAGGCCCGGCCGACTTCCGCCGCCTCCCCCTCGATGGCGTCGCCAAGAATGACAGGCGTCACGCCTGCGCGACGGGCGATCTCCGCCGCGGCCTCCAGCGACAGGCGGGGCGCGGCGATGATCCGCGTGTCCACATGCGCCAGCCGCGCATCGCCGGGCTTGATGCTCTCGCTCTCCGGGTTGTCCAGCCAGGCCAGGACGCTGGCGGGGGCGTCGATGGCATAGCGCGCCAGCACGGCCCGCGCCTCCTGGCTGCTGCCTGGGTCGGCCACGGTCGGCCCGGAGGCGATGACGGCGGGGTCATCGCCAGGAACATCGGAAATCAGCAGCGCGACCACATGCGCCGGCGCGGCGCGCGCCGCCAGCCGGCCGCCCTTCACGGCGGAGAGGTGCTTGCGCACCAGATTGATCTCGCTGATCGGAGCCCCGCTGACCAGCAGCGCATCATTCACCGCCTGCTTGTCGGCGAGGCTGATGCCGCCGGCCGGCGCGGTCATCAGCGCCGAGCCGCCGCCGGAGATCAGCGCGATGACCAGATCGTCAGGCCCCAGGCCATCAAGCAACGCCAGCATGTCGCGGGTGGCGGCAAGGCCGGCGGCGTCTGGCGTCGGGTGCGCCGCCTCCACAATGCGGATGCGCTGGCAGGGCGCCGCATGGCCGTAGCGCGTGATGACCAGCCCTTGCAGCGGACCATCCCATGCCTGCTCCAGGGCGCGGGCCATGGCGGCGGACGCCTTGCCGGCGCCGACAACGATGGTGCGGCCTTTTGGCGGGGGGGGCAGGGCGGATGGCGTGATGCGCGCCGGATCGGCCGCGCGGATCGCGGCGTCGAACAGCTGGCGCAGCAAGGCCGAAGGCCCGCAATGCAATGGAGGTGGGGCCGTTGGGCGCATGTGGTGAAACTGCCGCCGCGCGCCAGTGAATGCAACGGGTTTTGTCGTTCGGGTTGACCGGGCGGGACCCGGCGTTGTCAATGGCGGCTCTCAGTGATGAGTTCTGGCGCTCCCATCAGAGGGGCGCGTCCATATATCAAAGAGGGAACGGATCTGATGAAGCTGATGAAGCTGTGTGGCGGCGTCGCGCTTGCGCTCGTTCTGGGCGCCGCGCCGGCGCTGGCGGAGAAGAAATACGATCCTGGCGCGACGGATACGACGATCAAGCTTGGCAATACGGTGCCGCATAGCGGGCCCGGCTCGCCTTACGGGGCTCTTGGGCGCGCCTCGGCCGCCTATTTCGAGATGCTCAACGACACGAAGGGCGGCATTAACGGGCGCAAGGTGACGGTGCTGTCGCTGGATGACGCCTACAGCCCGCCGAAGACCGTGGAGGCGACGCGCCGTCTGGTCGAAAGCGAGCAGGTGCTCGCCCTTTTCGCCTCGCTCGGCACCGCGACCCAGGGCGCTGTCCAGAAATATCTGAATGCGAAGGGCGTGCCGCAACTGCTGCTGAACACGGGCGCTGGCCGCTGGAATGATCCGAAGCAGTTCCCGTGGACGACCCCTGGCCTGCCCATGTACGCCGCCGAGGCCAAAATTCTGGCCAAGTACATTGTGGCGAGGCAGCCGGATCCGAAGATCGGCATCCTTGCCCAGCATGATGAACTCGGCAAGGAATTCATCCGCGAGCTGCGCGCGGCGCTGGGGCCGAAGGCCGACCAGATGATCGTGCAGGAACTGAGCTATGAGCTGTCCGACCCCACCGTCGACAGCCAGATCATCAAGCTGAAGAACTCCGGGGCCAATGTGTTCTTCAACGTCACCACGGGCAAGGCGACCTCGCAGTCGATCCGCAAGGTGGCGGAAATCGGCTGGAAGCCGCTGCACGTCATCATGAGCGGCTCCACGTCGTCCAATCTGATCCAGGCCGCGGGGCCTGAGAACGCCGTCGGCATGGTGACGGTGAAATATCGCAAGAACGCCGGCGATCCCCAGTACGCCGATGATCCGGCGATGAAGGAATTCGAGGCTTTCCGGGCGAAGTATCTGCCGAACGTCGATCCGGGCAATGACCTTGCCTTCGCCGGTTACGCCCAGGGCGTGGTGATGGGCAAGATCCTGGAAATGTGCGGCGATGAACTGACGCGGGCCAATGTGCTGAAGCAGGCAACGACCATGAAGGACGTCACCTCGCCAGCGCTGATTCAGGGCGTGACCTACAACACGCGGCCGGATGACTATTCGCCGTTCAGGACGCTGTATGTGGCCGAGTTCGACGGCAAGCTCTGGAAGACCCTGCAGAAGATCAGCGCCGATTGACGCCAGGGCATGTCCGGTGAGCGCCGCCTCACCGGCAATCCCCGGTGTTTTGACGTCTGGCATGCCCGTCGCGAAAGTGGCTTCCACTTGAAAGTGGCCTCCACTTGCCGCGGGCATGCCCCAGGCCGCGCGTTATGGAGTTGCGCGGCCGGCCTTTACGGGCGCTTGCCCTGAAGCTTGAGGATGTATTCCGGCTCGACGCGGCCAAGCAGCACGTGGGCCGCGGCGATGAGATTGCCGCGCAGGCGCCCGCGCCGGTCGATCCACGGCTCCGGCCGCAGGCTGCGCGCGATGTTCGCCGCCAGGTTGCGCAGGATCAGCCGGCCGCCGAACGTGGCGGTCATCGTGCCCTTGCGGATGAGATAGATCGGGTTGGCCACCTGGGAGTAGCCGAAGCACAGGCCGCTGACCCGGCCGCCCTTGATGCCGAGGTGCACGCCGGTGAGGTTTCCGAGCGCCACAATGCGGCCCCGTGAGCTGAACTGGCTGGTGAAATCGATATCTTCCTGCCAGCCATAGAGCGGCAGGCGTTCGTCAAACCGCAATCCGCCGATGGCGCTGGCCCGGATGCTCATGTTGCAGCCGTAGCCGCCTTCCAGGTCCTGCACGGCCGGATAGCTGGCGGCGATCGCGCCGACATCCGCCAGAAGGGCTTCGCCCTCCTCGAAGCTGTAGCCGGCCCCATGGGCGCCGTCCATGACGGCGTGTCCCCGGATCACCACATAGTCAGGGTTCTGGATGAAAGCGGCTTCCAGCTTCGCGATATAGTCCGGCGAGGGCAGGAAATCGTCATCGAAGAAAACGATGATGTCGGTGGCCCGCTCCACGACGTCGAGGGCGGCGTTGCGCTGGGCGCACAGGCCGCGCGCGCCAAACACGCCGCTGACAACGACGCCCTGTGGGAGCGGGGTCTGCGCGGTGTCGCCGAGATGTTCCGGCCCAGGCGTGGAGAAAATGATCTGGTCCGGCAGCCGTTGCTGCCCCGCCAGATGCCCCAGGGTTTTCGCGATCAGTTCCGGCCGGTTTATCGTGGCGATGACAACAGTGATGTGCATGCGCTGCCCCATGGTCGGCGTCTGGATGGTCGGCGTCTGGCCCGAGTTGCCTCAAGCCTTCATACGGTCACCCTGATTTCCTGTCGTATGAAGTCGCCTTCCGGTGACAGCGGGCGCGGGCAGCCGACAGTTCAGCTGCTGGCAGACTGGGCGCGGCGCAGCCCGCGCCCAAGTACCGAAATGGGGCGCGCCCATACGTCAGCAGGCGCCCCTCCGGCGCAAAAGGCGTAACGCCGCCGCGCGCCGGATGCTTTTGTATGAGTTGGGGCGTCTCGCCCTCATCCTGATAGTCGCCGCGATCGCCTGGGGCATGCGTTGTATGCTGCGCGTGGTTACGTCCTGACGCATGTCCTGACGACGGAATCAGCGGGCGCCTGAGGCGGAAAAGTGAGCAAATCATGCAAATGCTTGTGACAATCCCGGTCCGGGAGCCGGCTCTGCCGGTGCTGGCCCGCTGAGGCCATCGCCGTGAAGCGCGCTCCATCACCATTGGCGGGCTGGCGGGTGATCCATGCGCCACCCCTCGAGGAGGCGGGATCAGAAGCGCGGCCCCGCGCAATCCGCTCCGGCCGCCAGACTAACCTTCACTCACCAACCCGGCTCCCAGGTATTGAAGGCTGAGGCGCGGCATGACTGATACGCCAAATATCCGCCCAAAGCAGACCATCCAGGCTGGCTTCTGGGTGATCTGCTCCAAGCTGGCGTCCAAGCTGGTGGATTTTACCAGCCTCCTCGTACTGGCGCGCTGCCTTGGACCGGCGGATTTTGGTCTGGTCGCCATGGCGATGACGACCATCTTCATTGTCGAAGCCATCTTTGAATTGCCGTTGTCGGCGGCGCTCATCCGCTCCATCGGCATTACCGATGAGATACTGCAGACCGCTTTCACCCTGGGGCTGTTGCGCGGCGTGATCATTGGCCTGCTTCTGGCTGTTCTCTCCTGGCCGATCGCGCTCCTCTACGGTGAGCCAAGACTGGTTGAACTCGTCTGTATTCTGGCGTTCGCGCCGATGATGCGGGGCCTCATCAGCCCGCGCATGGTTATTTTCGCCCGGGCGATGAATTTCCGTCCCGAAGTCATCATGGAGGTTTCGGGCAAGGTTGTCGCGGCGATCGCCGCGATTACGATCGCCATGACAACCGCCAGCTACTGGGCGCTTGTCGCGGCCACGGTGCTCGGCCCGGCGATCATGATGGTCATTTCCTATTGCATGGCGCCGATGCGCCCCGGCCTGACCCTGAAGAACTGGAGAATTTTTTCAGATCTCGTGGGGTGGAACATGCTGTCCCAGCTGATTTCATCCATGAACTGGCAACTGGACCGCATCATTCTGCCGCGCTTTGTCGATGCGCACAGCTTCGGGCGCTACACCATTTCTTCCGATCTGGTGTCGATTCCGTTTCAGGCCATCCTGTATCCCCTGACCCGCCCGCTCCTGGCGATGCTGGCGAAGGGGCAGGACTATGGCGAGGCATATCTGAAGGCGTCCGGCGGCGTTTTTCTGCTGATGTCGCCGATCTTTGCGTTCATGCTCTGCATGTCCGCGCCACTGGTCGGGCTTGTTCTGGGCCAGAAATGGGATGACGTAACGCCCGTGTTCCAGGCGCTTTGCCTGATTGCAATCCTGCGCCTCCCGGCCAGCACGATGTGGATTTTCGCCCTGCTGTCCAACCGGCTGAAATCCGTGACGATCCGGCTGCTGGTGGAACTGCTGGTGTATGTTCCGATGGCGCTTGTCGGGATTGCCCTGTGGGGCATTGCAGGCGCCATCACCGCCAAGATGGGCGCCACGATTATCGCAACGGCCGCCAGCATGGTCCTGATCCGGGATTTCGCAGGCTCCCGGATTGTTGATCAGTTGCGCGTGATCTATCGCGCAATTTTGGCCAATATTCTGGCGGGGAGTTTTGTGTATTATATTTTATATAAATATATTGCTGAGTTGAACAGCATTTACCAGCTGCTGATTGCCGGAGTTGTATTTGTCGCTATCTACATTGGCGCGGTTTATGCTCTGTGGGTGCTGGCAGGCCGTCCCGAGCGTTTCGAGGCGCTGGTGTTCAAAATGGGCGCGCAATTTGTCGCCAGGATGGGCGGCAAGGGGTGGGGGCGGAAGCTGGATGGAGCCCGCGGCCTGTCCAAATAGACGGTTGCGCCGGGGCCGGGCGCATCTGGCCTTTGCTTCCGTTGGCCCCGGCGGCGCTCCGCTGTCCAGGCCATGATCGCGCCAGGGCCATGATCGCGCCCATCCCAGAACCCGATGGAGCCGGGATCTCCGGGTCTGCCGTCAGTCCCGGAACACCACGGTCTTGCGGCCATTGAGAAAGACCCGGTCGTCGAGATGCCAGGAGATGGCGCGGGCCAGCACGCGGCGCTCGATATCGCGCCCCTTGCGCACCAGGTCTTCCGGGCGGTCCTGGTGGGTGATGTGCTCGACGTCCTGGGCGATGATCGGGCCCTCGTCCAGATCGCTGGTGACGTAATGCGCCGTGGCGCCGATGACCTTGACGCCGCGCGCATGGGCCTGGTGGTAGGGTTTCGCGCCCTTGAAGCCGGGCAGGAACGAATGGTGGATGTTGATGCAGCGTCCGGCCAGCTCGTCCGAAAGCTCCGCCGACAGAATTTGCATGTAGCGCGCCAGCACAACCAGCTCGGCGCCGGTGTCGGCGATGATGCGGCGGATCTCGCCTTCATGGACGGATTTGTCGCCCGCCGTCACCGGCAGATAATGGAACGGCAGGTCGCCGAGATCGGCGGTGGCGTAGGTTTCCCGGGGGTGGTTCGAAACGACGCCGACCACGTCCATGGGGATTTCGCCAATGCGCCAGCGATACAGCAGGTCAGTCAGGCAGTGGTCGAACTTCGAGGCCAGCAGCAGCACCTTGCGGCGCACGCCGCGATCGCGCACCGACCATTTCATGCCGAAACGCGCCGCCGGCCCTGCGAAGGCGCTGCGCGCCTCCTCAAGCCCCGCCTCGCCGACCACCACGTTGAACGTCACGCGCATGAAGAACACGCCAGTTTCGGTGTCGTCATACTGGTTGGCGTCCAGAATGTTGCCGCCCAGCGTAAACAGCGTGTTGGCGACGGCGGCGACGATGCCTGGCTGGTTGGGGCAGGCGAGTGACAGGACGTATTGACGCGACGACATGGCAGGCGGCTCACGATGGTTACGCGGAGCGACGCAAGACAGGCCGGCGCTCCTCACACCCCGGCGTTAGAGCAGGTTCGGCGGGGATGCGTAAGGGCCCCGGGGCGAAATGCGACAAAATGAAGGTCTGGCGTCGCCGGATTGCGCGGGCAAATGGCTGGCGCCTGGCGCAGACGTCCCATCTGCCCATGCGGCCGCGCCCCGGGGGCATCTGGCGGCGCCCTCGCGGAAAATGCGGCAATGGACCGGGGGCATGCGTCGCCAGCTGTTGTATGTAACAGCCAAAGCGCCACATAAGGGCAAATAGACGTTGCAGGCGGGCGATGGCGCGCGCCGGCAGGATACCCATCTGGAGGCCGCCATGTTTTTGAAGACTTTTGTTCCGGCAATGAGCCTGGCGGCGGGCATTGTTGTGCTGGGCGTTTCCGGCGCCGCCGCCGCCAGTTCGTCGCCCCAGTCGTGGGGCGCTCCCGAGACCCGGCAGAGCGCTGATCCGCGTTATGGCGTGCAGGGCGGACGCGTTTGCGAGAAAATCTGCCCCACCGACAATCTTCCGTGCGATCCACTGAACTTCAAGATTGCTGATGGGCGTTGCCGTGGCGTGATGTCGTCGCCGCGCTAGGACGGATCGACA
>NZ_JBLLJM010000006.1:0-137591 GCF_053543495.1 Camelimonas sp. ID_303_24 | reverse complement strand
TGAATGTCGATCAGTCCTAAGCCGCCAGTCCGGCGAGAAGGGGCTAATTCGAACTCTCTTGCTCAGGCGGCCATTTTGCGCTTCGTGCGCTGCTTCGCCTGGGCGCGGGCCAGCATGCGACCGATCACTCTCGCGCCTGGCCGGGAGTTGCCGGCCATCCCGACTTTCTGGAAACCGATCCTGCCGTCGAAGAAAATCAAGACCGCCGCTGCTCCGGGGACATGTCGCAGTCGGATGTGTCGACCACGACCGCCTCGCCCTCGACGAACATCAATGCGGGACTGGCGCTCTCTGAAATCCTCCCAGCAAGGTCTGCCCACCCGCCGAATGCTGCAGATGCTGCAAAAGCATGGGCCTGCGCCGTGTCGGCGCGTCATAATCAGGGGGAGATAGGCGTGACGGTGACGGCGTGGGGCATGGTTGGGTCCTTGTGTTGATGTCCTGTTTTCAGTGCAAAGTAACGATATCCGCACATAGTTGTTACATCAAGATGAAATCGGAACAGAACTACGATGCTGCCAATTCAGTGCCGAATGGCCCGCACTGCCGTAGGTTGGGGGGTTAGGGAGCTGGCCAGGGAAGCCAACGTGTCTGCAGATACGGTTTCACGCTTTGAGCGCGGCGAGGATCTGCTGCCCCGCACCGTCGCCACCCTTCAGTCAGCCCTCGAATCCGCCGGCGTCATCTTTCTGGACGCAGGCGCCACGGTGAACGGCGGCCCCGGCGTGCGGCTGAGGGGATGACGATCACGCGCCTGAACAGCGCAGCGCCGCAAGGGCAATTCTGGGCTGGTCGCAGGAGCGCCCAGGGGATGCCATGGCGATGAACCTGATGACCATTTTTGCTTGAGCGGGGCGGCGCTCCGATGACCCGGAATAACCTCCTTGCGCTACGGATCGCGTTCGAACAGGCTGGCGTTGCATTCAACAACAATGGGCGCGTGAGGATGACGGGGGAAGGTGACTGATGGGAAAACCCGTCGGGGCGTTAGAACTGGCTCAGATGGCGGTCGTCGCATCATCGTTCAGGCTTCCGGACTGGGTGCTGGAGGACGCGGCGGCGTTGCGCGCCCATCCCGCATTCCCCCAGGCGTTGAGACTTCACGCGGAGCGCATCGCCGGCAATCTGGAGAGATCCCGCGATCTGGTCCGGCTCACCAGTGAAGAAGCGCAACTGACTCTCGGGATCGCGCTGACGGCGCTTCATCTGGCAAGAAATCCCGGGGATCCGCGTTCGGGAGCGACCCTCACGCGCATCCGGGCCTTCGCCGCGCGATTCCGCATCACCAGTCCGAACCGCGTCAGCGCGCTGATCGGTCTCAAACTGCATACGGGATACTGGCGTCAGGTCGAAGTCAGCGCAGACAGGCGCGTCAAACGTCTGGAGCCGACGGAGAAAGGCGAGGCGTTGAGCCGGCTCATCGCGCAGAGCACGCTGGCGTCGATCCAGTTGATGAGCGAGAGGTTCGACTACTTTAGCCTTCTGGAAAACGACCCGGACTTCAGGTCACGGTATTCGGTCGAAGGCATCAACCTGTACGCAAGCGGGGTGCGCCTGGCGCTCGCCGTTCCGGACGCCCGGTTCTTCATGAGCAAGGTGGCGGGTCGCCAGATCATGTTCAAGCTCTGGCTGGCCTTTGTCGACCAGCAGGAGGGGGGCTCGCGGATCGTGTCCTGTCCCTATGTATATCTGGCCAACTGCTTCGGCGTTTCGCGGGGGCACGTCCGGCGGCTCGTGGAAGCGGCGCAGGAACGCGGTCTGCTCAAGGTCCATGCGCCGGGCGGACACGCGATTGAAATCCTGCCCAGGTTTGTCGAATTGCAGGAAACATTCACCTCGCTGGCTTTCGCCCTGCTCAAGAAGGCGGCAGATCTGGCCGCGTCCGGGTCAGGGCGCGGAAAAATCGAGTGGGGCGTCGATCTCTGATCTGAGCGGGACAAACGCTTTGGCATGGCGCGAACCGCGAGGGATAGACCGCCTTCAATTCCCACGCCCACCCTTCGGCGAAACCTGGTAAACCTGACCAAGTTTATTGACCGCCTCAGCATTCTCATCCACGCCCCCTATCAACCGCATCCAGCCGGCGCGGTGTTCCGCGCGCTTGTCTGTGGTCAAATCCGACCGGTGGCGGAACAGGTGGCGCTTGATACTTTAACTCGGGAGCGATCGTGGGGAGGCCGCATGCAGGATCGTTACGCAGGGGATATTGGCGATTACGCAAAGCTGGCGCTATTGCGGACGTTATCTTCCGGACGCGCCCCTGGTGTCGCTTGGCACCTTTATCCCGACGAAGGCCACAATGGTGATGGCCGGCATATCAGGTACCTGCAACAGCCAGAGAAATGGCGGGCTCTTGACCCCGAGCTATTTGATGCCCTGGCAAGGGTAGTCGACGCGGGCCGCTCGGTGAAGGCGATTGAGGCATCCAGGCTGATGCCGTCCGTCTACCATGGCGTCGCGCTGACGTCTGCAGGCTTACCTTGGCAGCGCCGGTCAGGGTGGCGCACCGCGTGGTTTGAGGAACTTCAAAAGGCAATGCCTGGAGCAGATATCGTCTTCGCAGATCCTGACAACGGGCTGGTCGATGACGATCCCCGGCGACGCGGCAGGTCAAAGTTTGGGAAACAGATTCCGGTTGCAGAGGCCATAGCACTTGCCAAGGGGCGTGCGGCCGTAATCTACCATCACAATACGCGCCGTGCTGGTGGGCGCGATGCCGAGGTGGAGCACTGGCTGGGTCAATTGGGTCCAGATACCCTGGCGATTCGTGCCAAGGCCTACAGTTGCAGGGCCTTCTTTATCCTCAACCCGGATGACGGATTACGGGAAAGGGCTTCTGCCTTCTGCGACCGGTGGGCGGAGCATGGTGTTAGGCTACATTGCAAGATGGACCCCACCAACCGTCTGAAAGGAAGTCCATGACGAGAATCGTCATCGCAATACTTGTGGCTGTCAGCCTCAGCGCCTGCGCTGGCCGGTCATGCCGCGACTGGCCAGGCACCTGCATCATACAGTGAGCCTTGATGGGGAGCCTGAAACGGGCACAAAAGGCATGAAGATTCCAGACCAACCGTTGACTCTGCAAAAAGAGGAAGCCGCGATCCGACACGCGGAGGCTGCTATTGCTGCCCTTCAACATGGCCACTTCGATATCGCGGTCACTTTGGCCGGAGCTGCAGAGGGCATCTATTCCGACCGCAAAGGTTCGGACATACATACTCAGATGATGAAGCAACCCAAGGCTTTGGAACGCTTCAACCCGAAGGAATGGAATGCCGTCCTCAATCTGGAGCGTGACTGGCTTAAGCACGTGTCCGACCATGGCATGTCTGAAATCACCATTTCAGCTTGGCTAGCCGCCTTTTCGGTGGCCCGTGCACTATCCAAACTTGATGCGGATGCTTGGACACCGCTAATGCACGAATTCAGAGAGTGGCTTTTGTCGAACCGCGACGCACTATTTCAAAAATAGGCCGGCTGGATGTCCGGCGCTTCAATATGGGCAAAAGTCATATTGAAACGTCACTCAGGTTCTAAATGCCGGAATTTCCGGGGTTATGGCGAAAAGTCCACCCCCCTCAACGTCGGCGTAATTTTCCGCCCATGGCCTGGCCCCCTTGCCATTGCACGGTGCAAAATTGCGTTCACAGCGCATTCCTGCGCCATGGCTGACTTTTCCGCCAGGATCACGGCCCTGAATTTCACCCTGGGAGCGATCAATGCAATTTTGAACGCTCAGCCAAATGTCTTCAGGCTGTTAAGGTCAGAATCCTGCCCTATAGTTGCCCGTCTGGCGATCCTGGCATCCATGACGCCGGAGAGATGCGGTCCACTTCCGCAGGAGGAAATGATGGGCAAAGGCGTTATTCTTGGTCTGATGCTTGCGACCGCAGCCGGGTCAGCACACGCGGCGTCCGACGCCAACTCAGTGCCAGTGAACATCGGCACATTCGTTCGAGCGGAATCCGACAACTACCTTGCCAGGAATGCGAAGGAGGCCGGCGGCATCGGCAAACTGAAGCATGTTCGCGAGCCGGCTTCGATCGACGATCAAACGATAATCCGACTAAATCGCGACACGCTCTACTCTTTCGGTGTTATTGATCTGGCCGCTGGCCCTGCGACAGTGGCGCTACCGGATGCGGGCAAGCGCTTCATGTCTTTGATGATAGTCAATCAGGATCATTACACGCCGTTCGTGGTCTATGGCTCCAAGCCGCTGAAGCTAACCCAGCAGAATGTTGGCTCGCGATATGCCTTTGTGGCGGTGCGAACCTTGGTGGACCCAAATAATCCGAAAGACCTGGCCGAAGTTCACAAGTTGCAGGACGGCATCCGCATCACACAGAAAGACACGGGCAAACTGGAGTTGCCGAATTGGGACGCCAGGAGTCTGGATGCCATACGCACCGCCCTGCTGGAGCTGGCCAGGTACAGTCCTGATTTTCGGGGCGCCTTTGGCGCAAAGGGAACTGTTGACCCCATCAAGCACCTGATAGGCACTGCTGCAGGCTGGGGCGGAAATCCGGATAAGGATGCAAGCTACGACAGCTTTAGTCCGCCCGACGCCAGCGGCAAGACCATTTACAGGCTGCAGGTCCCCAAAGACGTGCCCGTTGGGGCGTTTTGGTCGATCAGCGTTTATAACGCCAAGGGCTTCTTTGAGAAGAACCCCTACAACGCCTATTCGGTCAACAACATTACAGCTGCCAAGAACAAGGATGGCTCTGTGACCGTGCAGTTCGGCGGTTGCGATGGCAAGGTTCCCAATTGTCTTCCCACCATGGAGGGGTGGAACTCTCTCGTCCGTATGTATCGGCCTCAGCAGGCAATCCTGGACGGGAAATGGAAGTTTCCGGCGCCCCAGCCAGTGCGTTGAGGTGTGACAGGGACCACGTAAAGAAGCGTGGTGGCCTGGAACTATCCCACTGGCCGCCACCAGCCTCTTTGAACATTGCCGCCGTTGATCCGGTGAAGCCCATGACGAGGAAGGTGACGCCATCCCTAGTCATGTCGAAGGCGCGGCGAGCGTCGCCCTTAGCATCCAGATATCCAACCCGTCGAAAATTCAGCGCGTTAAATTCCTCACTACAATCAATGTGATAGATCGGTTGGAGCACGTTCCGATGCTCACGCCCAGCCACCCCGGCCACATGCCGGCTGCTGGCCAGGACTCGCCTTTTGCATGCGACGCGTGCAACGCACGATCCTGTCAGCCACGCCTGGCGCTCATCCACACACCCGGCAGGAGCATGCATGTCCGAGTCAGTTCACGGCGACCATTCGCTGCTATCACTTCTGCGGGTCAAGCCAGCGACATGGCGCTGGGGTCGGGCAATCCGGGCGGCATTGTGCATTGGCTTGCCGTTTGCTGCCGGGCTGATGATGGGCGACATCATGACGGGCATGTGGATCGCCATGGGTTGTCTGATGATGACCACTGCGGAAAGCTTCGCCCCTTACCGCGAGATATACAAGGCGATCCTGATTTCTGCGCCCATAGGAGCGCTTGGCTATTTGGCGGGTTACCTGAGCCCATTACCCTGGGGCCTGATCGTTTTGGCCATGATGCTCGCCGGGATTGCGGCGGGAATACTGAGTAACATCGGCCACGCATTGTCTCTGGGTGCGTTGCAGTTCCTTCTGCTGGCATCCATTGCCCTTGGCGTCCCTTCCATCGCTTCGTTCTGGCAGCCGGCAGCGCTGTATCTGGCAGGAGCCGCATTCTACGCTCTGGTGCTTGGCGCCGAGGTTCTGATGCGGGGTTGGCGCGCGCAGGACGCGACAGTGGGCGCAGCCGCCCCGAACCCGCCGGAAGCTCGAATACAGCTTGCTCCGGCCCTGGCTCTGGCGCTCTGCCTGGGGGCGGCTTACAGCGCGCACTGGTTTTACGAGGCAGCACACTGGTTCTGGATTCCGCTGACCGTCGGCCTTGTAATGAAGCCGGACCTGGGACCCATTCGGGACCGCTCCCTTCAGCGCATCATCGGAACTGTTGGTGGCGTTGCTATTGGCGCGCTGATCCTTGGCCACGTCCAGAAGGGTTATCTCTTCGTATTGATCATGGCGCTTCTGGCGGGTGCTCTGCCTTGGGCAATGCAAAAATCCTACGTGCTTCAGGCCGTGTTCCTCACGCCCCTTATTCTAATGCTGGTAGACGTCATCATTCCTGGCGCCGGCGATGCGGACTTCGGCCTGCAACGCCTGCTCGACACCGCCATAGGCAGCGCCATCGTAATCCTGTTGGGATATCTGCCATTGCGGGCATACCACGCCAGCGGCAAGGCAAGACCCTTCAATTAGCTGACAAGGCTTTGAGCAGGCACTCTTCAGGACTGAGCCATGCTCACCTTGCATCTGCGCGGGCGGCGGCTGAACGCATCCGGGGGGGCATGGCGAGGGCTGCGGAGGATATCATTGCGGCAGGCCGCGGGCTGATTGAGCAAAAAGCGCCAGTTGGGCCACGGGAATTCCTTCCCGTGGATCAAGGCTGGGTTTGGGATGTCGGAGCGACGTGCACGGAACTTCATGCAAGTTTGCGAGAAGTTCGGGCAAGATCGGCAACGCGTTGCCGATTTGAGCTTCCGGGTACTGATCGCCCTCTCATCCGATAGCGCCCCTGAACCAGTCCGCGCCGAAGTTGTTGAACGCGCGGCGTCTGGTAACAGTCTCTGCCTGTCAGGCGCTTATAGGCTTATCTGAATGCGACCACTCATTGCCGTCGAAGGTTGCGATGTAGAGAGCCGCAAACGGCGAATAGTCAGTTGGCGTGGTGGCGTAGGTGATTCCCGGCAGCAGGGCTGGCGCAGCGACGCCCTTCAGGTTGGTCGCCTGCTTAAGCAGATTCGCCCGGGTCAATTCATTGCCACAACGCTCGACGATTTTCGCCATCAGCACGCCCATGGAATACCCGAGGAATGCGATGTCGTTGTCAGCCTCAATGCCCGTCATCCGCGCCTTTCGCAGTTCCTGGAAGGCGATAACATCGGCATCCTTGGCCCAGTGTGGGCTGCCAACATGCTTGTGGTACAATGTTGAAACGATACCCTTCGCCGCCTCCACTCCTGCGGCGTTGAGAATCGACCGGCCAGTCGAGGTGCTGACCAATAACTGAAGGGGCTTCCACTTCAGTTCGTGTGCCTTCTTGATTGCCTGCGAGGTATGCTTGCCCGTGCTGACATTGTAGAAAACGTCAGCGCCTGACTTGGCGAGCTGAATCATCTGGGAGTCGATGGTGGCGTCCGTGAGATCATATGGCGCCTCCGCCACGATCTTGATGTTTTTGCCCACTGATTCCTTGAAGGCGTGAGTATAATCGCGGCCAAACTCGTCGTTCTGGAAGAGAATTGCAACTTTGGCGTCCGGCTTTGTTTCCAGCAGGTAGCGGCCGAGAATGCGCCCTTCGGCAGAATAAAGCGGCAGAGCGGGCGTCGTCCAAGGGAATTCCTTTGGATTATTCCAGCGCGGCGCGCCGGTATTCAGCAGCAGCTGCGGAACACCCTTGCTATTCAAATATTTTTGCACCGACGACTGCGGAGCCGTACCAAGCGAACCGAACAACCCAAGCACTTCCTCTTGCTCAACCAGACGGCGGGTCGCCTCAACCGCCTTCGGCGCGCTATAGGCGTCATCCAGGGAAATGAACCTGATCTTGCGTCCGTTGACGCCGCCTTTTTCGTTCAGCATGTCGAAATAAGCGGCTTGGGCACGGCCAATTACGCTATAGAGCGAGCCAGCGCCGCTGTAGGGGATAGTCTGTCCAAGCCGGACCTCGGCATCAGTTGCGCCGACATCGTATTTCTTTCCGCCTGCTGCCCGTGCTTCCCTTATAAGGAACGGTGAAGCCACCGTTAGGCCGATGCCGGCGGCCATTAGTTCACGCCTGTTCATTGTATTCCCCCCCCTCGGGTAGATTTGCTATTGGACGCTTTGGCGGGCCAACTTGCCCACTGCCGGAGAGAGTATTCACATAGATTTGAAACTGACAACCATCCGTTGGCAGGATACGAAGAGAAATGCGTCCGGGCTTAACCGTATCGCCACTATCGTTATGACAATGGGGAAATTCGGGCGAGCAGCTGGTTTCGGCTACAATTTGCAAGCTTTAACCGACCAGCCGGGAGGGCCCCCAATCCGCGGCCAGATCTGCTGTATAGCCCACCCGCCCCAAGAATCCCGCCTGGCAGCCCCTTTTCCAGCCGCCGCGCCGTGTACGGGTGCTGCCCACTACGAAACGGCCACAAGCTCCATTTCACCGCCTGACAGGCCCGAATTTCGCCGGGCCGGCCTCCGCAGCAATCCAGGTATTTGGCCCGGATCGCAGATATAGGCGATCGCGGCTCATGCCCGGCGAGTGCAGCCACAGCCGCAGTCGGCGGCCAGACGGCCGCCATCTCTATCTTGTTGATGCGGCCACCGCCGACCGCGCGGCCCAATCACATCCGGCCAGCGCTCCACGATGCTGGTGCTGACGCCACCCTTGCGGACGACGGTTCGCTGCGCCCAGCCGCCCACCATCTTAATGGCCCGGCCGTTCGCGACGTCATATGCAAAGCTGGTTTCCCGTTGCCGTCACCTCGGCCGCCTTGCCAGGATTACGGCGCCACCGCGCCACGTCTGCATGCGTCAGCTCTGGAGCCTTGCGGCTGCCCAGCTCAGGCTTGATGTACTTGTCATAGTAAATTCGATACAGGCCGGCTGTGCTGGTCTTTCGCTTCGCCGCTACCTCCGACTCCATATGCGCGTCGACGAGCGCCGACACAGTTCTGGCTGATCGCTCCTGCGCAGGCCCGGCGGCTGGGTCTGAGCCCTTCGTAATGTCGGCGAGGATCTGACGCGCCAGCTTGCGCGCCTGGTCAGGGGGGCAGGGCGGCGGCGGCGCCTATTGGGGCGCGGCGCTTCGCTGTGCCCCTGCCACCCGAGCCGGGCCGGTACTCCAGGATGTAGCTAATGTGCCCCCTGGGAGTGACGCGCGCGCCGAAGCCTTTCAGCTCGGTGTCGAACACTATGTAGGTTTTCGCCTGCGGCTGGAGCCGGTCCACGACAGGCCTGGTGATCTTCGTGACGGGCATACGAACCCCGTCAGCTAGTTTCGGATGGCTAATTTTTGCACGAGTCGCCACCGCATGCGAAAACACCGTGAAACATTGTGAAATATGATCTGGAGAAATATGTAATAAAATCAACGGAAACGCCCATTTTATCCCATTCCGTAAAGCGCTATGAAACAATAGAAATCAATCTGGTGGGACCAGGGGGTCGTGGGTTCGAATCCCGCCTGCCCGACCATTTCTTCATTTTATCGATGGCGCAAAAGCTGGAAGCAGACGCTTCCGGCTGCTTTGCGTTTGCGGCGCCAGGCTTGCCTGGCTTTCCGGTCCGTTGACGTACAGGCCCGCTGCGCCCTTGCCCTGAAAGCCTGTGCGACTGGTCGAGTTATTCTGGCCAGGCTGCTTCTTGTCGTCCGGCCCGGCTCGCTGAAGCTGTCATGCCCGTCCGCTGGCGGGAACAGGTGTCTCCGCCGCCTTTTTTGGGGTCATAATGCCGGGATGCCGGCATGTGACGATGGGGGGACTGATGGGCCAGGGCGAGATTTTGACCGAAGCGTTCAGGGTGGCGGCGGATGACAGCGGCGTGGAGCTTTTTGTCCGTAACAAGGTGAGGCGGGACGTCGCAGCATTTGCGCCGGAACGGACGCTGCTGTTCGTACATGGGGCCACCTATCCGGCGTCCACTTCCTTCGACCTCGCGCTCGATGGCATGTCGTGGATGGATTACATCGCGGACCGGGGATACGACGTGTATCTCATGGACCTGCGCGGCTATGGTCATTCGACGCGGCCGCCGGAAATGGCCGCGCCGGCGCAGGACAATCCGCCTGTGGTGCGCGGCGTGACGGCGATTGCCGACATTGGCCGAGTGGTTGCGGCGATCACCGGGCGTCGCGGCCTCGACAGCCTGTGTCTGCTGGGCTGGTCGTGGGGCACAACCCTGACCGGCGCCTATGCCGCAAGCTTTCCCGCCCATGTCCGCCGGCTGGCGCTGTATGCGCCGCTGTGGGTCAGGCGGCCGGCGGCGGGTGGGCATTCCATTGTTCCTGGAGCCGTACAACTGCCGGCGTGGCGGGGAACCGCGCGCGCCGAGGCTTACGCGCGGTGGGTGGCCGGCGTTCCCGAACAGGCGCTGCCCACGCTGATTCCGCCGGGCTGGTTCGACGCCTGGGCCGACGCGACATTCGCGACCGACCCCGATGGCATGGCCATGGATCCGCCGGTGCTCCGGGCGCCGAATGGCGTGCTGCAGGATGTGCGGGAGAGCTATTTCGCCGGCAGGCCGTATTTCGATGCATCGCGCATTACCGCACCAACGCTGCTGGCCGTCGGCGCCTGGGATGCTGATACGCCGCCTGAGATGGCGCAGGACCTGTTCCAGCAGTTGCCGTCCGCCGCCCATAACCAGCTGGTGATTTTTGACCAGGGCTCCCACACCATGATGATGGAGCGCAACCGTCTGCAACTGTTCGAGACCGTGCAGGCATTTCTGGATCGCGGCTGACACAAGGTCGGCCCCCGTGTGTCGCCGCGCACATACAGGGCGTGGCGGGGCCACCAGGTTGACGGAGTGGAGCACGCGCTCCTCCCTTCGATGAGATCCGCCTTCAGCCGCCCTTCGGGGCGGTTTTCTTTTGCCCAACGGCTCCGGGGGGGGGGGGGGCTCATGCGCCTGGAGGCTCGCCGGCCAGCCCGGCCCGAAAGTGCGGCGGCCGGGCCAGTGACGCGCTGATACCCTGCTCGCGCCGCGCATTACCATGACCAGATCATGCCTGCCGGGGCGAGAGCGTGCCTGCCGGGCGCCCCGTCATGCGCCGGCGCCTCGCCTTAGCGACGGTCCCGGGGGGGGGGCGATGCTCCAATGATGTTCATGACGCGGTTGGGTCGCGGGCGTGCGCCCGGCGACGGCCGGGCAGTGAAGACAGTCGCGCGCGCGGTCTTGTCTGATCGAACGCTATCGAAGTTGACGAAGTTACCGCCTGAATTTCAGGTTCGTCAGTTTGTTTGAACTATCTAAATATAGATTATATATTGACAAAAATTGAATTATTGATATTTATGCACGAATATATTTTGATTATTTAAAAATATTCTGGTGTTTCATGAACGAATTGCAGACTGGGCTTCGTGAGCTGGCGACGAAAATTATTTGTGCCTACCTTTCCAACCATACGGTTGCGCCCGGTGAACTCGACGGGTTGATTGCGTCCGTGCATGCGGCGCTGTCAGGCGCCGGGGCGGGGGCGCGCCCTGCGACCCCGGCGGCGCCGGCGCTTACAGCCGCGCAGATCCGCAAGAGCATCTCGCCGGATTTCATCGTATGCTTTGAAAATGGCAAACAATATCGGTCGTTGACCCGGCACCTGCGCGCCGCTTATGGCCTTTCCCCCGAGGAATACCGGGTCAAATGGGGGTTGCCGGCGGACTATCCGATGGTTGCTCCCAACTACGCCGAGATGCGTTCGCAACTGGCGCGCAATATTGGGCTCGGCGCCGCGCGCGATTCGGTCAGGGGCAGGACGAAGGCCGGGGCTGACCAGTAAGCAATTCTCCGCGCCGCTCTGGTCAACCCGGAGCGGCGCTTGCGTTCGCTGCAGCTGACATATCCGGCACGGCCAATGGGCTTCGCCCTCGCGGACTGGGCCTGGCCCTGGCGGATTGGCTCCGGTGGCGTGGCTCCGGCCCTTGCGGACGCCGCAGCGCCTGGTCGCGCGTCCGCGCCCGGGCGGCGATCCGCCGGCCGTCTTCAGTCCGGTGCTGGTCCAGGGCGCGTGAACAGCCAGCTGTCTCCCTGCTTGCCGTTCGCGATCAGTTGCGGGTCTGGCGCAGCGCCGCCTGCCGCCCGCGCTGCGGGCGGATCGATTTCCTCGCTGCGCCAGTTGGCGAAGGGCGCGAGCGCCAGCGCCGTCCGGGCGCGTATCTCATCCTCCGGCGCGCCGGTTTCGCGCAGAACGCCGGGATGGAAGGAGACAAGGGCGCTGGTCTGCCCGCGCCGGTGCAGCAGCGGCGTCAGCTGCGGCAGCAGGGCGAACTCGCCCCCTTCAATATCGAGCTTGATGAAGAGCGGCGCATCGGCGGGCACAAGCGCCGCCAGTTGCGCCGGCGTGATCGCCTCGACGCTCCACCGGACGCGGGCCACGTCAGCCTGCTGCGCCAGCAGGGCGCTCGACATGGAGTCGCCGGGCTTGCGCCGGGCGGCGAGCGTCACGGGGTCCTGCGTCGCGCTGACAGCCCTGTCGATCACCGTGACCCGGGCGGCGAGCGCCGGATTGCTCGCGAGATTACCGCGCAACTCCCGCAGCGCCTGCGGGTCGGCTTCAACGGCGATGCAGCGCGCGCCCAGCCGCGCCGCCAGCAGGGTGGTGGGGCCAACCCAGGCGCCAAGGTCGAGAAACCAGGTTTCCGCATTCACGTGCGCGCTGATGGCCGCCAGGGCCCCAGGCTCCCAGACGCCGGCGCTAACCCTGGCCCAGAACGTCGGCTTGTCATCGCTGACATGGATCGTGTGGCCCGCCAGCTTGACCTGGCGGACTGACGTTGCGATGGGAGCGCTCTGGTTCTGCATTGGCTCTCCGGCGCCGGCGGATCTGGAGGCGTGATGGCTGGCCGGCCGGTTTGGATCATCACGCGGGAATATCTCAGGGGAATACCAATGGACCTTGGCGCGCTCGTCAGCAACAAACATGTCTTCATCACCGGCGCCTCCGGCGGCCTTGGCGCGCATTTCGCACGGCTTTACGCCTCCTGCGGCGCGGTGGTGACCGTGGCGGCCCGCAACGCCGGCAAGCTGGCCGAGCTGGTGGCCGAGTTGCAGGCAAAGGGCGGACGGGCCAACGCCGTTTCGCTGGACGTCACCAGCGAGGAATCGGTCGCCCAGGCATTCGCCGCCGCCGAGGCCGCCCAGGGGCCGGTGGACGTGGTTGTCAACAATGCCGGCATCTCGCGGCCCGCGCTGGCCATGGACCTGTCGGCGGCGGATTTCGATGAGGTGGTGAACACCAATCTGCGCGGAGCCTGGCTGGTGTGCGCCGAGGCGGGCCGCCGCTGGCGCGATGCGGAGCGCGGCGGCGCCATCGTCAACATCGCCTCGATCACCGGCTATCGCGTCGCCCAGGCCATCCTGCCTTACGCCGCCTCCAAGGCGGCCGTCGTCCACATGACCAAGGCGCTGGCGCTTGAATGGGCCCGCTATGGCATCCGCGTCAACGCGCTGGCGCCGGGCTACATCCTCACCGATCTCAACCGCGATTTCTTCGACACCGAGCCGGGCAAGGCGATGATCCGCCGCGTGCCCATGCGCCGGCTGGGCAAGGAGGCGGATCTCGACGGGGCCATGCTGTTGCTCTCCACCGACGCCTCCAGCTGGATGACCGGCGAAGTGATCGTCGTGGACGGCGGCCATCTGGTGTCGCCGCTGTAATACCAGGCGGCGATGGAGTGACGCATCGCTGTCTGGCGAAGCCCATGCGGCGCGACGAATTTCCATCAGGACATGCGTCGCGCCCAGCGCAGGCAAGTCAGGGTGCGGCGGCATCTCCGCATCATGCTCCAAATCGCTGGGTTGCGCAGGGCGCGGGCGTTATCCTGCCCTGGTGGCGGGGACGCCGCTACGGTTTCTGGCCGTCTGCTCCCCGTACGTCGGGGTTGGGAGGCGGGTGGATGAGGTGGCTTTTCAGATTTGCCGCCGGTTTGCTGGCGGTCGGGGTTGTTGCCGCTGGCGGCGCAATCCTGTTTGGCGGGCCGCGACAGCCCCCGGTATTCCCGGGGCTGTCCGAGGCATTCGGCGCGGTCGACTACAGCAGCCTGCCGCCATTGTCATATTACGCTGGCGCTGACGGCGTCAGGCTGGCCTACAGGCGCTATCCGGCGCAGGAGAGGGCGGGAGGGCAGGGTCCCGCCGGTTCTGTCGTGCTGGTTCACGGATCCTCAGCCACCAGCAACAGCATGCACGCGCTGGCCCTCGCGCTGTCCGGCGCGGGGCATCCGGCATACGCGCTGGACATCCGGGGGCATGGCTCCAGCGGCGTGAAGGGCCATGTCGACCGCATCGGCCAGCTTGATGATGACCTTGCCCGTTTCATGGAAGATGTGAAGCCGGTTGGCCCGGTGACGCTTGTGGGGTTTTCATCAGGCGGCGGTTTTGCCCTGCGCATTGCCACCGGGTCTGGGGCGAGGCAGTTTCAGAGCTATCTTCTGCTGGCCCCTTTTGTCAGCATCGATTCACCTGCGCAGCGCCCCAATTCGGGCGGCTGGGTCAGCGTCGGCATGCCTCGCGTGGTGGCGCTGATGGTGTTGAATGGCCTGGGCATCAGTGCTGGCAACGGGCTTCCCGTAGCCCGTTTTGGCGTCAATCCACGCAATCAGGAACGGCAGACCGGCGCGTATGACTATAATCTGCTGCTGAATTTCGGGCCGCCGCTTGACTACAGGGCCGCCATCCGCGCCGTGACCACGCCGCTGATGGTGGTGGCTGGCGCAGCCGATAACATGTTTCATGCCGACCGCTTTGCAGAAGTGTTCGCCCCTGCTCCCGGATTGGTCGGGGTGCGGCTGGTTCCAGGCGTCGATCACGCGGGGCTCATTCTTGCGCCGGCGGCCCTGGCGGAGATCGTTGCGTCGGTGCACGCCTTGCAGACGGGTAGCCGCTGAGGGCAGGGCCGGACGCATTCGCAAGGCCGGCTTCTCTCAGGGGCTGTTCCCACCCAGCGCGCGCGTCAGCCAAGCCCCGCGAGTTCGCAGATTTCCTCTGCGGCGATGGTGGCGGTCAATTCACCGGCGCGCACCGCGCTTTCGATCTGCGGCACGCGTTCGCGCACCGCCGGGTCGCGACGCAGGCGCGCGTGCATGCGCTCTTCCACCAGCGTCCACATCCAGCGCACTTCCTGGGCGCGGCGCTTGGCCTGCAATTCGCCCACGGCGTCGAGCTTGCGGCGGTGGTCGAGCACGTTCTCCCACATCTTGTCGAGGCCGGTGTTGGCAAGCCCGGAGATGGTGACCACCGGGGGCGACCAGACCTTCGAGGCCGGCGCGAGAATATGCAGCGCCGCCAGATACTCAGCGGCGGCGGCGCGGGCGCGCTTCAGGCCGTCGCCGTCAGCCTTGTTGACGGCGATCATGTCGGCCATCTCGATGATGCCCTTCTTGATGCCCTGCAATTCGTCGCCGGCGCCTGGCAGCATCAGCACCAGAAAGAAATCGGTGAGATCGGCGACGGTGGTTTCCGACTGGCCGACGCCCACGGTCTCCACGATCACCACGTCGAAGCCGGCGGCTTCGCACAGCAGGGTGGTTTCGCGGGTCTTGGCGGCGACGCCGCCCAGGGTGCCGGCGCTGGGGGAGGGGCGCACAAAGGCGTTGGGATCAATCGCCAGCCGCGCCATGCGGGTCTTGTCGCCGAGAATCGAGCCGCCGGTGCGCGTCGAGGAGGGGTCCACCGCCAGCACCGCCACCTTGTGGCCCGCCTGGGTGAGGTTGGAGCCGAGCGCGTCAATGGTGGTGGATTTGCCCACGCCTGGCACGCCGGTGACGCCGAGGCGGATGGAGCCGCCGGTGCGGGGCATCAACATCTGCAACAGCTGGCGGGCGGCGAGGCGGTGATCTTCCCGGCGCGATTCCACCAGCGTGATGGCGCGCGCCAGCGCGGCGCGGTCGCCGGCAACCAGCCGCCCGGCGAGGTTCGCGACATCAATGGCCGGAGGGCGTGGGGAAGTCTGGACGGTCATGTTCGCTCCGGGAGCATTCTCCAGCGGGGCTGACGTTGCCCTGCATCAGGAAAATGCGCCAAATCAAAAAGGCAGGGTAAGGTTCCGGCTCAGTTGACCGGATGTCCCGGGGCAAAGGCCAGGCCTGTCTTTGCCCCATTCAGTCCTGGTCAGTCACAACCGCATCTGGCCCCGCAACGTCGCCCGTTTGCGACGGCGGCGCCTGAAGCAGCCATAACCCGGTGGATTGATTCCGGCCAGCCCGCCAGATCCCGTTCAGGGCGGCGGCGGCGCCATGATGGCGCCCATATGCTGGCGCGTTGTGCGCCGCTTCCGATTCAATTGCGCTGAACTGTCATGACCGATCCGCTCTCCATCAATCGCCGCAACCTGTTCGCCATCGCCGGCGGCGCACTGGCTGGCCTCGCCATCGCCCGCCCGGCCCTGGCGGCGGAAGGCGACGCGGACGTTTATGTCGTGACCAACCGCAAACCGGTGGAGGGCGCCGCGGAGCGTCCATGGTTCAGCTGGCAGCGCTCTGGCGGCACCCGCGTCGTCAGGGCGGTGCTGAAGGACGGCGGCAAGTCCCTGCTGGGGCGGGCGGTGTCCACGGTGGCCGGCCGCTGGAGCCTGGTGAGCGTCGAAGGGCTGGGGCCGAACGATCCCGTCGCCACCCTGGCGGGCGCCGTAGCTGGCCACGACCTGCTGTTCTACGTGCACGGCTACAAGACCTCATTCGAAACCAGCGTGCTGGACGCCCACGAGCTGGCCAGCGGCATCGCTTTCGATGGACAGACCGTCGCCTTCTCCTGGCCGTCGAAAGACGCGCTGATCGACTATGGCTACGACCGCGAAAGCGCCATGTGGTCGCGCGACGCCCTGCAGGACGTGTTCGAGGCCCTGGGGCGCAGCCCGAGCGGCGGCAAGCTCAACATCATCGCCCATTCCATGGGCGCGCTGCTGACCCTGGAGACCCTGCGCCAGCTCTGGGCGCTCAGCGGCTCCACCGATCTCGCCGCCCGTATCGGCGCCATCGTGCTGGCGGCGCCGGACATTGATGTGGACCTGTTCGCCACCTCGCTGAAGCGCATCGGGCCGCTGGCCTCGCACATCACGGTGATTGGCTCGACGAAGGACCGGGCGCTGGCGGTGTCCGGCCAGCTCGCTGGCGGCGTGTCGCGGGTCGGCGCCTCGGTGCGCGAGCAGCTGGAGCCGCTGGGCGTCAAGGTGGTGGACGCTTCGGACTATGGCTGGGGCGTCATCGGCCACGACGTGTTCCTGTCCAACAAGGACGTGCGCGCCGTGGTGCGCCGCGCCGTTGAACGCGGCGCCAAAGCCCAGGATTGAGGCCCAGAACTGGCTCTGGCCTGGCCGGGCAAGGCCGGACCAGGCCAGATGCGCCTATTTTCCTGACTGTTGCGGGCTCATTGTCTGGCCAGGCGTCTGGTTCCGCGTCTGCTCCTTTGCCTGCTCCTGGCCAAGCCCCGACGCGTAAGCCATGACGTGGAAGATCACGTTCTGCTCCATGACGCCCTGAAACAGGTGCGCCCAGGGGCCGCCAGCGTAGATCGCCACATCGTCGCCGCCATGGGTCTCGGATGCCAGCGGAACCAGCGCCTGCTGTTTGTGGTCGGGGTTGCTGGTCTTGCCGGCGTCCAGCTCCTCCCGCGCCGCCGGCTGGCTTGAACCGGGGCCGTTCATGTAGCCAAGCGTGCTGTACGGCTTGCCGTCGGCGCCCTTGCCGGCGAGGCCCATCACCGGATTGCCGCGCGGCGGGTAGCCGGCCATGGTGAACACATGGCTGTGGTCGGCGGTGACCACCACCAGGGTGTCGTTCAGGTTCACCTTGTCCAGCGCCATCTTCACCGCCGCGTCCAGGGCGATGGTGTCGGTGAGCGCCCGCCAGGCGTTGCCGGCGTGGTGCGCGTGGTCGATGCGCCCGGCCTCGACCATCAGCACATAGCCTTTGTCATTTTTCGACAGGATGTCGATGGCCTTGCCGGTCATCTCCGCCAGCGATGGTTCGCCGGCCCTGTCTTTGGCCCGATCGGTCTCATATTGCATGTGGCTGGGCTGGAACAGGCCAAGCAAGCGTCTGGTGAGGGCGGGATCGGCGGCGTCGAACTGGGCCTGGTTCCAGACATAGGTCGCGTCATTGCGCCTGCGCCGCCATTCCTCCACCAGGTTGCGGCCATCGGCGCGGGCGCCCGTGCGTTTCGGGTCCTCCGGGTCCCGCGTTTCCTTTGGCAGGAAATTGGCCCGGCCGCCGCCCAGCATCACCTCGAAGCCGTCGCCGGCCGGCCATTCGATCATCTGCGCGGCGATATCCTTGCAGCCTTTCGCTTTCTCGGCCGCCGGAACCTCCGTGTCGTTCTCCCAGTCGCGGTCAGCCGCTTTGGCGTAAGCGGCGGCCGGCGTCGCATGGGTCAGGCGGGCGGTCGAGACGATGCCGGTGGCGCGCCCGTCCTGTTCCGCCAGTTCGAAGAGGGTGGTGACAGCCGCCGCCTTCTGGCTGTCGCAATCGCCGCGGCGGATCTGCTGGGTGACGCCGAGCGTGCCGTTCACCGATTTGACGCCTGAAACCAGCGCCGTGGCGGTGGGGGCGGAATCCGCCACCTGGGCGTCATGGGTCCAGGTTTTGGACAGGGCCACATGCGGCAGCCGGCGCTCGAAGGTGAGCCAGTTGCTTTCGCCGTCGACGCCGCGCCGCTGTCCTTCCAGTATGCGCGAGGCCGTCACCGTGGGCACGGACATGCCGTCGCCAATGAACAGGATGACGTTGCGGGCGCGGCCCTGCACGGGCTTGCGGGCGAGGATGGCCTGCAGGTCCTTGTGCGCGGCCTGAAAGTAGCTGTCGCCGGCCTGGGCCACCGGCGCTTCGCTGGCGGCAGGTTGCGCCGCGGCAGGTTGCGCCGCAGATTGCGCGGAATGCCATCCAATGCCAGTGACCGCCACAGCCGCCATCCAGAATGTCCGCTTCATGCCGTGTGTCCAATGCTGTTGGGCGTCGTGAGTTGTCGCCAGCGATTGTCTCCTGCGCATGTCACAGAATTGTTGCGAAAGTCACATGGTCAATGGCTGTCATCCAGCTTTTGTAAGCACGTGCTCCCTCTCGCTGGCAGGCGAACGCGATTCGCCGCCAGAAAAAGGGGAATGAGACATGCGGAACAAATTTGCAGGTATGGGCGCGTTGCTTGCCATGACGGCGATCGCCAGCCTCACGGGGGCGCCTGCTTTCGCCGCAGACGGAAACACCGGCCAGATCGACAACAGCGCCATTGGTCAGGAGGCGTTTCGCCCGCACGTCCGCACCTGGGGGCTGGTGTTCACGTTGCCGGAAGCTGTTGTCGGCAAGCTCAACGCCACGGTCGCTGGTCCGCTGAAGGAGCAGTTGCTGGCGCTCGGGCTGGAGACGGAAGCCATCCGCTCCAATATTCCCCACGTCACCGTGGTCCACATTCACAACCCGGACGAAAAGACGCCGGCCCGGATGCTTGCGGCCCTGCCCAAAGCCCCGGCTCCTGTGCAGGTGCAACTGAAAAAATTCTATACGACCGAAGCGGCGAAGGGCGCGGGCAGCCCGTGGTGGCTGGATCTGGGCGTGGTCAAGGAAGGCCCGGGTTATGAAACCCTGATGGCGTACAACACCGCGGCGACCGCTGCTCTGGCGCCTTTGCGCGACGGCCCGCTACCGCGCGTCACTGGCCCGGTCTATGCAAAGATGGGCGACGCCGGCAAGGAGCTGGTGCGCACGGTCGGCGTCAGCGGCGTCAATGTGGTGAAGGACGGCAAGGAAGCCCGGACCCACAACCCGCACAACACGCTGGTTTACAGCACGAAGCCGTTCACCCCGGCGATCAACGCGACGATGGACGGTCTGGCCGCCCACTTCAACGCCATTCTGCCGGAAGGCATGCCCACGACGTTTGACACGGTGTCGATTGTCGAGCTGGGCTTCTCTGGCAATGTCACCCGCGAGGTCTATCGCATCAATCTGAAAGACGGCTCGGTGCTGGACGTCGCCTCCGGCGAAACCGTCAAGCGCTGAGGTCTGTGGCTGAAACGGGAAAGGGCGCGGCTGATCCGCGCCCTTTTCGCCAGATTGCCGGACCTGTCAGGCCCCTGCGTCGCCAGCCGGCTTCAGTCGCATTGGCATGCCGCCCCGCGGGCGCAGGGTAATGCGCAGCTGCGGCTCCGGCGTCATGGGAATTTCCGGCTCGGGGGCAAATTTCCGGGCGAGGGTGGCCAGAATGGCGACGCCTTCCAGAATGGCGAACATCATGCCGATGCAGATGCGCGGGCCGCCGCCGAAGGGCATGAAGGCATGGCGCGGCCGGGCCTTCACTGCCTCCGGGGCAAAGTGATCGGGGTTGAACGCGTCAGGCTGCTCCCACAGCGTCCGGTGGCGATGGATGGCGTGAATCGGGAAAATCAGCGCCTCGCCCTTCAGCACCGGCTCTGCGCCCAGGGTCGTGTCCTCCGTGGCCGAACGCACAATGACGGCGGCCGGCGGGTAAAGCCGCATCGCCTCCTGCAGCACCTGACGGGTGAAAACCAGCTGGTTGATATTCTCTGGCGTGACGCCATGGGGCGCCACGGCCTCCACCTCGGCCCGCAGCCGCGCCGCCGCCTTCGGATACTGGCTGAGCAGCCAGAACGACCAGGTGAGCGCCAGCGCGGTGGTTTCATGGCCGGCGGCGATGAAGGTGAGCAAATTGTCGATGATCTGCTCGTCGCTCATCTGCTGGCCGGTTTCCGGATCGGCGGCTTCCAGCATCAGGCTGGTGAGATCGGCTTCCCGCCCGGCGGCGCCAACGGCGCGGCGCGCGTCGATGGCGGCCTGCATGCAGCCGCGCAGATACTCACGGCCAGCGGCGGCGCGGCGGCTGCCGGGATAGGGCATCCATTTGGGCGCGCCCAGCAGCGACAGCGCCAGCGGCCAGCCGATGCTGTCGAGCGAGTCGGTGATGGCTCCGGCGACGCGCTCCACGTCCATGTCCGGCGCGCCGGAGAGCATGGTGTCGGCGATGACGTCGAAGGTCGTCCGCATCATTTCATGGGCGACGTCAACGCGCTCGCCCTGTTGCCCCGCCCAGCGCTCCGCCGTCGCTTCCGCGGCGCGGATCATGGCGGGAACCATGCCCATCACCCGGTCGTGGCGAAACACCGGCGCGGCCAGCCGCCGCTGCCAGCGCCAGTGCGCGCCATTGGCGGTGAGAATGCCCTCGCCAAGCGCCGGCCCGAGGGTGCGGCGCATCACCTTGTCCTTGACGAAGATGTCGGCCTTATCAACCAGCGCCTCATGCACCAGCTCCGGCGCCATGACGAACAGGCAGGGGCGGCCCACCTGGGACGAGCGCAACAACGGCGCCTCGTACACCTCCGGCGGCCAGCCATCAATCGGGTTGCTGATCATGGTGCGCAGGATGGTCAGGGTTCCAGGCAGCCGCGCCGGGCGCGTCGCCCGCACGCCGGCGGCCGAGTGGCGGGCCATGGGGCGCGCGGGCTCCCTGGCCACTCCAGCTTCAGGCCCGTTGCCTGGGTTGCCCATGCCGGTGCTCATCTGCGTCATGTCCCTGTCATCGGTCCCTCGGCGGGACCTTTTCCATCATTGGCCCACACCGGGACCAGCCCCATCAGCCCTGGCCTGCGAGCCGGCTTTGGAAAAGCAGGCGTCAGAGCGGCTTTCGATCAATCCGGATCGCAAACCACTCCAGTTCTGCCTGTTGAGCGAATTTTGATCGACCAGCCGATTCCGGCTGACCGGAAATTGCTTTGTCGTGGGTAAATTATCCTGGAGATCCCTTCGGGCGCCACCATGACCATATCATGACGCGTGCGGAGGGCTTGCAGTTGTGTGGCGCATTGTTCAATTAAAACAATGCGTTGCATGCGTTTCATGAACCCGTCTGGCGTAAGGGCGGCCGGGGTGTGGCGGGTCGCGCCGGCCGGATCCGCTTTCCGGCTTTGAGCGGCCTGCAGCAATCTGCTGAAACAACAATCAAAACAACTACTTGTGACGCTATCCGGAATCAGTTTCTGCGTCGGCTGGCCGGGGGCGACCTCCACCAGTGCAAACGCCGCGACTCCTGCAGGAGCCGCGGCGCCGGAATATTCGGCGGGCGGGAGAGCCGCCTGGTGCGGCGGCGTTATTCTGCGGCCTTGCCAGGCAGGTAGCCGAGGCGCTGGCGCAGTTCGTTGAGCAGCTTCTCGGCGGCCTGGGCGATCACCGTGCCGGGCGGGAAGATGGCCGAAGCGCCGGCCTTGTACAGGGCGTCGAAGTCCTGCGGCGGGATCACGCCGCCCACCACGATCATGATGTCCGGGCGGCCCTGGGCGGTGAGCGCCGCCTTCAGCTCCGGCACCAGCGTCAGGTGGCCGGCGGCCAGCGACGACACGCCGACGATGTGCACGTCGTTCTCGATGGCCTGGCGGGCGGCCTCATCCGGCGTGGCGAACAGCGGCCCGATGTCCACGTCGAAGCCGAGGTCGGCGAAGGCCGAGGCAATGACCTTCTGGCCGCGATCGTGGCCGTCCTGGCCCATCTTGGCCACCAGGATGCGCGGCCGGCGGCCGTCTTCTTCCTGGAAGGTCTCGACCAGGTCCTGCACGCGCTGCACTTCGCTCATGGCGGCGGCCTCCCGCTTGTAGACGCCCGAGATCGAGCGGATCTCGGCCTGGTGACGGCCGAAGACGTTCTCCAGGGCCAGCGAGATTTCGCCGACGGTGGCCTTGGCGCGGGCGGCGTCGATGGCCAGAGCCAGCAAATTGCCGTTTCCGCGCGCGCCGTCTTCAAGCGCCTTCAGGGCCGCGTCCACATCAGCCTGGTTGCGCTCGGCCTTGAGGCGCTTCAGCTTGTCGAGCTGGGCGGCGCGCACGGCGGAATTGTCCACCTTGAGCACGTCGATCGGCTTCTCGTTCTCAGGCTTGAACTTGTTGACGCCAATCACCGACTGGGCGCCCGAGTCGATGCGGGCCTGGGTGCGGGCGGCGGCTTCCTCGATGCGCAGCTTCGGAATGCCGGCCTCGATGGCCTTGGCCATGCCGCCCAGCTTCTCGACTTCCTCGATGTGCTCCCAGGCCTTCTTCGCCAGCTCGGCGGTGAGGCGCTCGACATAATAGGAACCGCCCCACGGATCGATGATCTTGGTGGTGCCGCTCTCCTGCTGCAGGAACAGCTGGGTGTTGCGGGCGATGCGGGCCGAGAAGTCGGTGGGCAGCGCCAGCGCCTCGTCGAGGGCGTTGGTGTGCAGCGACTGGGTGTGGCCCTGGGTGGCGGCCATGGCTTCGATGGCGGTGCGCGAGACGTTGTTGAACACGTCCTGCGCCGTCAGCGACCAGCCGGAGGTCTGCGAGTGGGTGCGCAGCGGCAGCGACTTGTCGTTCTTCGGCCCGAACTCCTTCACCAGCCGGGCCCACAGCAGGCGCGCGGCGCGCAGCTTGGCCACTTCCATGAAGAAGTTCATGCCGATCGCCCAGAAGAACGACAGGCGGGGCGCGAACTGGTCGACGGTCAGGCCGGCGGCGAGGCCGGCGCGAATGTACTCGACGCCGTCGGCCAGCGTGTAGGCCAGCTCCAGGTCCTGCGTCGCGCCGGCTTCCTGCATGTGGTAGCCGGAAATCGAGATCGAGTTGAACTTCGGCATGTTGGCCGAGGTGTAGGCGAAGATGTCGCCGATGATCCGCATGGAGGGGGTCGGCGGATAGATGTAGGTGTTGCGGACCATGAACTCCTTGAGGATGTCGTTCTGGATCGTGCCCGCCAGCTTGTCGGGGGTCACGCCCTGCTCCTCGGCGGCGACGACATAGAGCGCAAGGATCGGCAGCACCGCGCCGTTCATGGTCATCGACACGGACATCTGGTCGAGCGGAATGCCGCTGAACAGGGTGCGCATGTCGTAGATGGAGTCGATGGCGACGCCCGCCATGCCGACGTCGCCGGAGACGCGCGGATGGTCGCTGTCATAGCCCCGGTGGGTGGCGAGGTCGAAGGCGACGGACAGGCCCTTCTGGCCGGCGGCCAGATTGCGGCGGTAGAAGGCGTTGGAGTCTTCGGCCGTGGAGAAGCCGGCGTACTGGCGCACCGTCCACGGCTGGTTGACGTACATGGTCGGGTAGGGGCCGCGCACGAAGGGGGCAAGGCCCGGCAGCGTGTCGACGAAGGCCAGATCGTCGCGGTCGGCGGCGGTGTAGACCGACTTGACGTCGATGCCTTCCGGCGTGGTCCACGGTTCGCCCGACGCGGCGGGGGCAGCGACGTGCGGCGCTTCCCAGTCGATGGACGTAAAGTCAGGAATCCTGGTCATGTGACTGGCCACTTCTCGATCTGCCAGGAGCGCCCGCCCGCCGGAACGGCGCGCCGCGGATGCCCGCATGATAACATTGTAGCGCCGGATGTCCGGGCGGCTCAACCTGGGCCGCCAATCGGGGCGGCTTCCGCTCCGGCGCGCGTTGGTCGACGGCGGCGGGCTGGCCGCCGTCAAAAAAGCGTCAGGCGAGGTCGATGGCCTCGGAGAGCACGACGATCAGATCGGCGCCCATGTAGACGAAGCGGGTGACGTTCGCTTCCTTCAGCGCCGCCTCCAGCTCGGCCGGGGGACGCCCGGCGAGGTAGATGGTCTGGGCCCCGGCGGCGGCGAGGGCCTTCGCCGCCGTCACGGCTTCGGCGTCATAGACCGCGTCCGACGAGCACAGGCAGGCGATGCGGGCGCCGGAGGCGCGGAAGGCTTCGGCCATGGCTTCCAGCGACGGGAAGCCGTCGTTGCCGAGCGCCTCGATGCCGCCGGCCTCGAAGAAGTTCTTGGCGAAGGTGGCGCGGGCGGTGAAAGCGGCGATCGGGCCAAGATTGGCCAGAAACACCTTCGGGCGCGCGCCCTTGCCGGCCAGCAACTGGTCAGCGCGATCGCGCAGGGCCTCGAAGGCCTCGGCGTCGCGGTGAACCGGCAGGGCTTCGGCGATCGGGGAGGCGACGCGGGCCAGATTGTCCGGCAGGCCGGCGCCGGCGCGGGCCTGGTCGACCAACTCCTCAAAGGTGGCCGACACGTCCATGCGGCGGGCGTCGCCGGCCAGCGGCGCCGGGGCGGCCGGAGTCAGCACCTCAACGGGGGCCTCATGGATGTTGGGGAACTCGCTGGCGCCGGTAACCGGCAACTGGCGACGGGCGATCTGCTTCTCGCGGGCGGCGCGCACCCTGGCGATCTCGCCCTGGATCAAACCGCTCTTCAGCGCCTCAATGACGCCGCCGGCGGCCTCGATCTTCTGGAATTGCGCCCAGGCCAGGGCGCACAACTCGCGGGTCAACTGCTCGACGCCGCCAGCGCCAGCCGCCGGGTCGGCGACGCGCCACAGGTTCGATTCCTCCAGCAGGATCAGCTGGGTGTTGCGCGCCTGGCGGCGGGCGAATTCATCGGCCAGACCGAGCGCGGCGGTCAGCGGCAGCACCGTGACATTGTCGGCGCCGCCAACGCCAGCGGCGAACACCGCCTCGGTGACGCGCAGCATGTTCACCCACGGGTCGCGGCGGGTGGTCATGCGCCAGGAGGACTCGGCCGAGACGTGAAGCGGCTTCGGCTCCAGCCCGCACAGCTCCTGCACCCGGGCCCACAGCAGGCGGACGGCGCGGAATTTGGCGAGGGTCATGAACTGGTCGGCGTCGGCCGGCAGCAGCATGGCAATGGCGTCGCGGGCGGCTTCGATCGACTGGCCGCGGCTGGCGAGGGCGCGCAGGTAGTACACGCCGGTCGCGAGGGCGTAGGCCAGCTCCTCGACCTGCGAGCCGCCGGCCTCATGCACCGGGCGGGCGTCAACGCGCACCAGCGTGCGGCGGTAGCCGCGGGCGGAGAGATCGCGCACCGTGTCGGCGAGACGGTCGAGCTGGGCGTCGACGGGCAGCGGCGAGGCGCCAGTGCGGACGACGTCGCCCACCGGATCAAGGCCGAAGTCGATATTCACATCAGCCGGCTTCAGCTTGCGGGCGTCGACGAGGGCGGCGACCAGCGCCGCGGTGTGGCGGCCGAGCCAGGGAGCCGCTTCGATCCGCAGCGGGATCAGGTCGAGCATGACCCTGTCGAGGGTCTTTTCCAGATCGGCCAGCGTGTTGATGGCCACGCCGGCGCCGCGCGCCGCGGGCGCGCCGGCGAACCGCAGGGCGAGGCCGCTGGCGCCGCCGTCCAGATCGACAAGGGCCAGATGGTTGGCCTCGGCCGGAACCGGATGGTCAACGAGCTGGGTGACGGCCCAGGCGCCGGCTTCAGCGCGCACGGCGCGCGGCGCATCGCCAGGGGCCTTGTCGTAAAGCGGCTGGATGGCGATGCCTTCGCTGGCCCGCGTCACCAGCTTCTTGTCGAAGTCGGCGCCCTTCAGCACCTTGTCGACGAGCTTTCGCCAGTCATCCCTGGAGAAGTCCGGAAAAGCGGGGGCAAGACACGTATCGTCCATGGGAACAGGCCGGCTTTCGTGATCTGGGACAAACGCCGCCTGGGCAGCGTCCATCGTCCGTTCAGTTGTCTTCTGGACCGGCCGGGCTCCATCCCGCGGTTCCACGCAACGGCATCGCCGTCCGCGCCGGAGCCTGCGACCGGGGCCACAAACCGGAACGATTTCCTGATGACCGGACATGCAACGAAAGGCGAGGTCCAGTCCAGAAACGCTCTAGTCTCCATATGGTGGGCCGTCAAATACAAAGCGAAAATACCGGCCGCGACGGCGGACGCTTTGGGCCATGACGGCGACCATGCGGAAACCACGCCGGTTTAGGCCAGGAAGCATCACATGTTCAAGCGTTTGTTCAAATGAACTGCACCTGCCATGGCCGCCATGCAGGAAACGCCCGGAGAAGTTCCGGAAAACGCTTTTGGCGCACGCTTTCACACAGTCTTGCACGCTGCCCTGGGCGCCAGTGACCAGGCCGGGACGAGGAGGGGTTTGGGCGCGGGTTCGCACTCCTGTATAACCTGAATGGCCGGCCTGAATCGGTTCGCGCGGAGCTGCCTCCGTGGTGGAGACGCCGGCTCTGACCGCCGGAACGGGAAGCCTGGACCAGGCTCGCGCTCTGGCGCCTGGTCCAGCCGGTCAGATCAATTCGCGCCGGCAGGCGCGTCACATGAGAGCGACAGGGCAAACCGGCGCGCGGATTTTGCCTCGGGGAGATGCAATGGCGGATGACGGTTATGTTCTGATCGGCCTCAGCAATGGCCCTGATCCGGAGCCGCAATCCCTGTCGTTGCGCCTCGCCAACCGGCATGGCCTCATCGCCGGCGCCACCGGCACCGGCAAGACGGTGACGCTGCAGGTGCTGGCCGAGGGCCTGTCCCGCGCTGGCGTCGCCGTGTTTGCCGCCGACATCAAGGGCGACCTCTCCGGCCTGTCCCAGAAGGGCGACGGCCAGCCGGCCTTCGTCAAGCGGGCGGAGGAATTCGGCTTCACCTATGTTCCCGAGCAGTTCCCGGTGGTGTTCTGGGATCTGTTTGGCGTCCAGGGCCATCCGGTGCGCGCGTCCGTATCCGACATGGGGCCGCTGCTGGTCGCCCGCCTGCTGGAGCTGAACGACACCCAGGAAGGGGTGCTCAACATCGCCTTCCGGGTGGCGCAGGAGCAGCAGATCCCGCTGGTCGACCTCGCCGATCTGCGCGCCCTGCTGGTCTACGTGCAGCAGAACGCCAAAACCCTCGCCGCTACTTACGGCAATGTGGCCAGCCAATCCGTAGGCTCCATCCAGCGCCAGTTGCTGGTGCTGGAGAACCAGGGCGCCGACCAGTTCTTCGGCGCGCCGGGCATGGATATCAGCGACCTGCTGCGGGTTGATCCGGCCAGCGGGCGCGGCGTCGTCAATATCCTCGCCGCTGACAAATTGATGAACAGTCCGCGGCTCTACGCCACCTTCCTGCTCTGGCTGCTGACCTCGCTGTTCGACGCGCTGCCGGAGATCGGCGATCCGGAGAAGCCGAAGCTGGCCTTCTTCTTCGACGAAGCGCACCTGCTGTTCTCCGATGCGCCGAAGGCGCTGCTCGACCAGATCGAACGGGTGGTGCGGCTGATCCGCTCCAAGGGCGTCGGCGTCTATTTCGTTACCCAGAACCCGCTTGATGTGCCAGAGACCGTGTTGGCCCAACTGGGCAACCGGGTGCAGCACGCCTTGCGCGCCTTCACGCCCCGCGACCAGAAAGCTGTCCGCTCCGCCGCCGACACCTTCCGCCAGAACCCGGCGTTTGACGCGGCGAAGGTCATTACCGAACTGGCGGTGGGCGAGGCGCTGGTCTCGGTGCTGGAAGGCAAGGGCGCGCCCTCGATCGTTGAGCGCACGCTGATCGCTCCGCCGGGGGCGCGCGTCGGCGCCATCTCGCCCCAGGAGCGGCAGGCGGTCATCGCCGCCAGCCCATTCCCGGCGTCACATTTCGCGCCGCAGCCGCGCAAGAGCGCCAAGGACCGCATCGCCGAACTGGATGGCGCCGCGGCCCCCGGGGCGGAAGAGGACGGGCAGGGCGGCGGCCTGCTGGACGACGTGCTGGGCGGCGTGCTCGGCGGCGGCTCCGGCAAGGGGCGGCGCGGCCAGAGCCTCACCGAGAAGGTCATCTCCAACGCCGCCTCGTCCGCCGCCCGCACCATTGGTACGAAAATCGGCAACGCGATCCTCAAGGGCGTGTTCGGCATCGGCAAACGCTGACGGGCGGCTCTGCCAGCGCATCATATGTGCTGGCGCCGCCCCAGGCCACATCGTCCCCCAACTGCGTCATGGCCGGGCTTGTCCCGGCCACCCATATGGCGGCCGATGGGTAGGGCGCGGGCGTCGGAGCCCAGGCTGTTCGTGGATGTCACAACAAATGCGGGCATGGCGGGCGGGGAAACGCCAGTGTTCGCCTTCGGGGACCGGGGCGAAAGCACCGCAGAGTTTTCACAGAAGCAACCGCCGCTTCGCGTGAACCAACGTATGTCAAGCAGGGCGGGGCAAGGCCAGATCCAGCCGATCGGGCCGCCCGGCGCGGGAGATTTTTATGGCTGACAACAACGATCGGCTCGACGCCGTTCTCGCGCACCTCGACGCCGATCTGGAGGCGGCGCTGCAGCGGCTTTCGTCATGGCTGCGGATTCCGTCGATTTCCACCGATCCGGCCCATGCCCCGGACTGCCGCGCGGCGGCGGACTGGCTGCGCGGCGCCCTGGAGGCCCTGGGCTTCGACGCCGATGTGCGCGACACCCCCGGCCATCCCATCGTGCTGGCGAAAACCCCGGACACCGGCAAATCACCCCGCAAGCCGCGGGTGCTGTTCTACGGTCACTACGACGTGCAGCCGCCGGAGCCGCTGGAGCTGTGGGAGAGCCCGCCGTTTGAGCCGCGCATCGTCACCCTGGCTGATGGCCGCCGGGCGATCGTCGCCAGGGGGGCCGCCGACGACAAGGGCCAGGTCATGACCTTTGTCGAGGCCTGCCGGGCCTGGCGCGCCGTGCATGGCGAACTGCCGGTGGACGTCACCATCATGGTGGAGGGCGAGGAGGAGGTCGGCTCGAAGAACACGCCGGCCTTCGTCGACGCCCATCGCGGCGAACTGGGCGCGGACGTGGCGCTGGTTTGCGACACCAGCATGTGGGACGTCCACACCCCGGCCATCACCGTCAGCCTGCGCGGCCTCGTTTATGAGGAAGTCACCATCCGCGCCGCGGACCGCGACCTGCACTCGGGCCTGTTCGGCGGCGCGGCGCAGAATCCGGTGCGCGTGCTGGCCCGCATCATCGCTGGCCTGCACGACGACAACGGCCAGGTGACGCTGCCCGGTTTTTATGACGGCGTGCCTGAAACCCCGCCGGAGGTGCTGGCGCAGTGGCGCGGCCTTGGCCTCGACGCCGCGCGCTTCCTTGGGCCGGTTGGCCTGTCGCAGCCGGCGGGCGAGAGCGACCGCATGGTTATCGAGCAGATCCAGTCGCGCCCGACCTGCGACGTCAATGGGATTTTCGGCGGCTACACCGGCCCGGGCGCCAAGACGGTGATTGCCTCGGAAGCGACCGCCAAGCTGTCGTTCCGTCTGGTGGGCGACCAGGATCCGCAGAAGGTGCGCGACAGTTTCCGCGCCTATGTGACCTCCAGGCTGCCGGCCGACTGCACGGCGACATTCGGCGACCATGGCGCCAGCCGGGCCATCGCGCTGCCCTTCGATCTGCCGGACCTGCAAAAGGCCGCCGCCGCGCTGGCGGACGAATGGGGCCGGCCGGCGGTGACCATCGGCTCGGGCGGCTCGATCCCGATCGTCGGCGATTTCCGTCGCCTGCTCGGCATGGACACGCTGCTGGTGGGCTTCGGTCTCGATGATGACCGGATCCATTCGCCGAATGAGAAATATGACCTGACCAGCTTCCACAAGGGCGCGCGCAGCTGGGCGCGCATCCTCGCGGCGCTTTCCGCCTGAACGGGCGATCCGCGTTTTCCCGTGAGGCGGACGTCGCCTTGCGCCATGGCGCTTTCCGGCCGGGCGGAGCCGTCTGGCCGGTGAGGCTGCGCCAGGCGCGGGAATACGTGCGGGAATTTGTTTTGAAACACAAAAACCAGGACGCGATCCTGCTGCGGTTTGGCGGGCTCCGCGTGCGATATGGGTGAGGAACGCATGTTTGGATGGATTGGACAGTGCGCGGCGCAGACCCCCGCCTTGCGGCTGGCGCTGGCGGCGATGGTGACAACGGCGGTGATGACCGGCGGCGTGGCGGCGGAGCAGGCAACGGGGGCGCAGAAAGCGCCGGCGCCCGCTGGCGCTGCGCCTGCCGGAACCACGGGCGCGCCGGTCGGGCCGGCGGCAAGCAGGGATGGCGCGCCGGACGTCCCGAAAGAAGCGCGGGTCGCCGACCAGATTCTCGAGCTGCGGCGCAAGATGAAGGATGCGATCGCCCGCAAGGACCGCGCGGCGCTGGAGGCGATGTATCACGACCGTTTCACCCATTTGCGTGAAACTGGCCGGGCCGAGACGAAGAAAGAGCGCATCGACCTGCTGCTGTCCGGCCAGAATGGCGTCGAGCTGGCGTCCACCGATCAGGCGCTGGTGGAGAGCTTCAGCCCGGACACCGCCGTCCTGAGCGGCGTCAGCGTCATCAGGGACAACCGTCGCAAGGGCAAGGGCGACGCGTTCCAGTGGCTCACGCTTTACGTGCGCGACAAGGGCGTGTGGCGGGTGGCCCTCAGCCAGGCCAACCGCCTGCCAAAGCCGGAATAAGCTGCGGGCGAGGCGTGGGGCGTGGCCCGTTCCGCGCCCGTTGCCCGGCCTTCAGGCCTTTTCGATGTAGAGGGTCTGTGAATCGAACGCGAAGTCGGCGCCATGGCCATGCACGATGGCGATAATGGCGAGATAGACCTCCTGTTGCGCCTCCAGCCATTCGGCCCAGCGCGTGGTTTTGGTGAAGCAATACACCATGATGTTCAGGGACGAGCCGGCGAATTCATCGAAATAGACCAGCAGGGTCTGGTCCTGGTCGATCTTCGCGTTCTTCTTCAGCATGGCGCGGATATCGTCGACAACCGGCTGCAGCCGGTCGGCGTCCTCATAGCGCAGGCCGATGCTCGTCTTGATCCGCCGGTTGGTCATTTGCCCAGGGTTTTCGACGCTGATCGCCGAGAACACCGCGTTGGGCACGTATAGCGGCCGGTGATCGAAGGTGATGATCTTGGTGATGCGCCAGCCGATCTCGACGACGGTGCCCTCGATGTTCCGGTCCGGCGACGACACCCAGTCGCCAATGCGGAACGGCCGGTCGAAGAACAGCATGACGCCCGAGAAGATGTTGCTGAGGACATCCTTGCTGGCCATGCCGATGGCGATGCCGCCAATGCCGCCGAAGGCCAGCAGGCCAGAGAGGCCAATGCCGAAATGCTCGCCGAAGACCAGCAGGATCACGCACACGGCCGCCACCTTCAGCAATCGCGCGATGGCCCGCGCCGAGGTTGGATCGCTGCCCTTGCCGATCTGCTCCTGGGTCAGGCGGTGGATGAGCTGGAACAGGTCGCGCAACCACAGCAGGGCGATGGCCAGTGCGGCGACGACATTGACAACCTCGGGCGCGACTTTCGGCGCCCCCTCAAGGTCGAGGGCCAGAAAAGCTGCCTGGCGGATGGTCAGGACCATCACGCTGAGGCCGGCGAGGCGGCAGATATGCGCGAGAATGCTGCGCGACCACGTCCGGTTGCGGCGCATCATCAGCCCAAGGGTAAATGTCGCGGCGCCCGATATCAGGAGCACCGTCGCGGCGATGGCGAACTGTATGATGATCCCGTCCGTCATGACCTCTCCCCACCGGTGACATCGCCTGCCCCGGGATTCTCATCCAGAGCGGCGAGCTTATACGAAGACGCGCCAGCCGCGGCCAGCGGTTGCGTCGACGGGCATTCCCGGCGCGGCCAGCTCTGCGGTTGATGGCGCGATGCGCCCGGCGCGCCCCAGGCGCCGTGGCCTGGCGCGCGATCGCTTTGGCGCCGTGTTCGATCAATCTGGATCGCAAACTGCTCCAGTTATCCCTGTTTCGAGCGAATTCTGATCGATCAGTCGCTTCCGGCTGATGGAAAGCGCTCTAGCGCAGCCCCCGGAAGCGCACGCCGGAGAGGCGCAGCGCCATCAGCAGCGCGCCGGCGTAAATGACGGCGCCGGCGACGCCCAGCAGCCCCAGATGCGTCTCCTTGCGCCAGCGCGGCGCCAGCTCCGCCACCCGGGCGGCGTGCGGCTCCAGCGCCCAGGCGGCGATGGCGAGGACCAGCGTCGCGAGGGCGACGCAGACCACGGTTTTGATGAAATGCGAATCCGCCGCCATCCAGCCGCGCCGGCTGGCCAGCAGCACCAGCAGGCCCAGATTGACCCAGGCGCCGACGCTGGTGGCCGCCGCCAGGCCAGGCGCGCCGAAATGGCTGGTCAGCAGGATTTTCAGCACGACATTGACCGCCACCGCCGTCAGCGAGGCAATCAGCGGCGTCATGGTGTCCCGGCGGCCATAGAAGCTGGAAACGGCCGAGCGGATCAGCACGATCGCCGGCAGTCCCGCCGCGTAGGCGGCAAGCACCTGGCCGGCGGCGGCGGCGTTCGCCGCCGTGAAGGCGCCGCGCGCGAACAGCGCCTCCATGATGAGGGTGGGGATGATCAGGAAGGCGCAGGCGAAAGGCGCCGCCGCCACCAGGGTCAGCGCCATCGCCCGGTTCTGCGCCCGGTGCGCGCCGGCCGCGTCGCCGGCGGCGAGGCGGCGGCTCATCTCGGTCATGATCACCGTGCCGACAGCGATGCCGATGATGCCGATGGGCAACTGGTAGATGCGATCGGCGAAATAGATCGACGACACCGCGCCGGTGGGCAGCAGCGTGGCGATGATGGTGTCGGCGAACATGGCGATCTGCACGCCGGCCGAGCCAATGATCGCGGGCCCCAGGGTGCGGAAGAACCGGCTCATCTGGCTGTCCCAGACGAACCGGCGCAGACGGGGAAACAGGCCGGCGCGTTTCGCATCCGCCATTACCAGCGCCAGTTGCAGGGCGCCGGAAACCGTGACCGCCCAAGCGACGGCGTGGGCGCTGGTGGGAAACAGGAAGGCGAGGGCGAGGCCGCCGATCATCGCCAGATTGAGCAGGACCGGGGCAAAGGCGCCCGCCGCGTAGCGGTCGGAGGCATTCAGTTCGCCGGTGACCAGCGTCACCAGGGTCATGAACAGCAGATACGGAAAGGTGATGCGGGTCAGCGTGACGGCAAGGTCGAACCGGGCCGGATCCGCCGTGAAGCCCGGCGCCAGCAGGCTGACCAGCTGCTGCATGAAAACCAGCGCCAGAGCCAGTACGACCAGCTGGACGATCAGCATGCCGGTGAACAGCCTGTCGGCGAAGCTGCGCGCCGCCGCTTCGCCGCCCTGGGCGCGCACGTGGGAATAGGCCGGCACGAAGGCGCTGTTGAACGCGCCCTCGCCGAAAATGGCGCGGAAATGGTTGGGCAGTTTGAAGGCGATGGCGAACACGTCCATCAGCGGTCCGGCGCCCATCACCGCCGCCATCATCACGTCGCGCAGGAAGCCCGTGAGGCGGGACAGCAGGGTGAAGCCGCTGAAGGAGAGAATTTTACGCAGCATGCCGGTCGGGATCCTGTAGGCGCCAAAGCGACGTTGTCGCCATATGCAGCCGTTTTTGCCAGCATTGAGTTAAGGCAATTTGCCCGGGCGCTTGCACCGCGCAGTCACGCCGTGTGCGTGTTTCCCGAGACTCCGGCTCAACACCGGCCAATTTGCGGCGGAACGCGCCGGCGCATCCCGGATCGCCGGCCTTGCGATCGCTTGCCTCACAAAAAGAAATCCCTCGTCCACGCGAGCTCGTCCCAGTCAGCGCCCGATGCAGCGGTATTCCTTGTCGTGAGCCGGGAAGTTTGCCTGGAGGCGGTTGCCGGGAGAGAGGCGATGGCTGTGTCGTCGCCGGTGAACGTCGTGGGGGCGGAGGTGCGACGCTGGAGGCCGCGCGGCGGCTTTGGGGGAGGCGCGCCCATCTCGCTGTACTTGCGGCGGACTGGATGAAGCGGTGCGCGCGCGGTCGATGGCGACGGCGCAAAGGCGGCGCGGTCGCTACTGAAGGAGGGCGGGAGGTCTTCCGCTTCCACGCCATGCGCGCCGCGTTGCGGCGTGAGCGCTGGCAGGGGGTGGTCTGTCAGATACATGGAGGCGGGGGCAGGGTCGTCGGTCCCGCCACGCTCCGGCCCGCTGATGGCGCCGATCCGTCGCGAAGTCCCGCCAGCGGAAGCCCGGGCATCCAGCGCGCCGGTCAGGTTCCGCGACGTCGTGCGCTGGCCAGTCGTCATATACCGCGAATGCCAGATATGACCGGCAAGAAATGGCGCTCCAAGCAAGATAAAACCCAGACCAGCAAGGCTTGAGATGATGAGCGCGTCGGTTGCTCTGGAGTTCATGGCGGCCGTCCATGTCACGATGGTTTATCTGGCGGCGCGAGGATCAAAGCCTGCGCCGCGTGATGGCAGCGTACGGCGGCGGGCGGTGTGGGCGTCAGATCAAACAGCGGTCAGTTGACCTTGCCCTGGTGGCGTGATCCTGCGCCAGCGAGCCATGCCAGGGTGGATTTCAGGCGCGCCGCCATTGCTTGCGGATTGACCGGGAGGCTCCGCTGTTCCCCTCCAAAAGCAAAACGGCCGCCGAAGCGACCGTTTCGTGACCATTCGCGATTGCGGGCGGCGGGCGCGGGAAACCGGCTGGGCCCGGCCCGGCCAGTTGCGCTGCTCAGCCCTTCGCTTCGTTGAACAGCTTCTCGACGTATTCCCAGTTCACCAGGTTCTCGACGAAAGCCTTCAGATAATCAGCGCGGCGGTTGCGGTAGTCGATGTAATAGGAGTGCTCCCACACGTCGACGCCGAGGATCGGGGTCGCGCCCTGCACCAGCGGGCTCTCGCCGTTGGGGGACTTCATGATCTCGAGCTTGCCGTCCTTGAGGGCGAGCCAGGCCCAGCCCGAACCGAACTGGCCGACGCCAGCCTGGACGAAGTCTTCCTTGAACTTCTCGACCGAGCCGAGATCCGCGACGATCTTTTTCTCGATCGCGCCCGGAATGGCGCCGCCGCCGTTCGGCTTCATCCAGTTCCAGAAGTGCAGGTGGTTGTAGTGCTGGCCAGCGTTGTTGAACAGCGGCTGGTTTTTGCCGAAGGAGCCCTTGACGATCTCCTCAAGGCTTTTGCCTTCCAGCCCCGAGCCGGCCAGCAGCTTGTTGCCGTTGTCGACGTAAGCCAGATGGTGCTTGTCGTGGTGATACTCCAGCGTCTCTTTCGACATGTAGGGCTGGAGCGCGTCGTAGGCGTAGGGGAGCTCGGGCAGCTTGAAAGTCATGACTTCCTTCCTCCTCAGGAAAAACTGCTTGCCGGCGCAAGCGTCGGCAGCCGGATGCAACTTGTTAAGCCGGGTGGGCGACACGGGCAAGACAATTGCCGCCGATAGGTGGGGGCGGCTGGTTGCGCCGGGCTCATGGCGGGCCGGCGCGAGCGGGGCGCGAAAAACCTGTCCGCGCCTTGCAGACTTTGATTGAACAATGCATTTCCGTGATCTTTTGTTCACCATTTGCCGCGAGGAAATGGCGGGCTGTCGCATGTTCCACCCGGACGTTGGTCGCCACTCCACAAATGTGATCCGCAAAAAGCCGGATTGGCCGGCCATCGGTGCGGGATTCGTATGCGCTGACCCGTGGGTGGGAGTATGGAAGATAGCGTTCTGACCTCGAGCGACGCGTGAGCTGTCGGTTTCCGGTCAGGTCTTCCGGACCGTGGATGCTTTGGCATTACGGCGGTCTGGTCTGAAGTATTGCAGCCCGGCGGCTGGAGTGATCAGGAGTTTTTCCGGCGCTTGATCGCGGTTTTTGCCGGGGAATGGTTCAAATCAGAGGGCCGGGACGCGGTCGTCGCCTGGTTGCCGGCGACTGCGCCCCGGGGCAACGCCTGTCAAGAGAGGCAATAATGCTGCTGATATTGTATGTCATTGCGCTGGCGCTGACCGTGGGAGGCGTATGGGCCCTGGCGTGGGGCATTCCCATGATCGTGCTGGAGCGCGGTTGGGCATGGGTCATATCTGGCAGCATGTATCTGACCGGCGGCGCCATTGTTTTTGGTCTGGCCATGGTGGTGCGGGCCCTGCGCCAGCTGCCTGACATGCTCGAAGCCGGCTACGCGGAGGAGCATGCCCCGGCCCCGGCGGGGGAAGCCGCCGAGCGGAAGGCGCGCAGCGCCCCCCAACGCGCTGCCCCAGCGCGCCCCGCCCCCGCGCCACAGGCCGCGCCCAACGCCGACGCAGGACCCGTCGCCATGCCGGACGCGACAACTCCGGCTGCTCCCGTAACGCCGGCGCCCGCCGTGGGCGTGAAGCCGGCGCCGGCCGCCGGGCAAAACGCTACGCCGGCGACCGGCGCGGCGCCAGTCACGCCGCCCGAACGGGCCGCCGCCTCCCGGCCGGCGGCCGCGCCCGCGGCTCCAGTCATGCCCGTTGCCCAAGCCACCACCTCCGCCACCCACGCCACGCCTGCTGCGCCCGCTGCGCCGTCGCCGCAACCGGCGCCCCCTGAACCGTCGCCGCCCGCTCCGGCAGCTGCCGCTGCCGCCGCGGCGCCGGCGGCTCCGAAGGTGGAGCCGGTCATCCCCGCCGCCGTGGAGGGACGTCTGAACGATCTGCTGCGGCCCGGCTCGCTGGTTTCAGCGTCGCGGCCAGCTTCTGGCGTGGGCAGCAACAGGGACGCGGCGGCTCCCGCCACTCCAGCCAGGCCGGCGCCCATGCGGGCAACGCCGCAGCCGCAGCCGCAGCCACAGCCGGCAGCGCGTCCTGGGTCGCTGGCAGGCGCCCTTGCCAGCGCTCATGCCAGCTCCCTTGCAGGTCCGAAGGCTCCGGCAAGTCTGAAGGCTCCGGCTGTACCGCCCGAGACGTCAGCGCCCGTCAGTGCGCCGCCCCCGCTCGCGGCTTCCGGGATTGCGCCGGGGCGCGGAGCTGCCCCGGACGCGGCGAAGGAGCCGAGGGTTCTGCCCGTTGCCCCTGCGATTGACGCGCCGGCGCGCGCGCCAGTCTCGCCGGATCTGTCCACGCTGGCGCGGGATTTGCCGGGGCAAGCCGCTGGCCAGAAGGCCAGGGACGCGACGCCCGCCCACCCGCAGGGCGCGTCAGCCAGCCCCATGGTTCAGGCGGCCGTGGAGGCGAAGTCTGATATCGCGAGCCGGATTGGCTCCCTGTTCAGCCGCCGTGGCGCCAGGGCTGATGATGCGTCGGGCAAAGGCGCGTTTGCCGGCAAGCCAGCAGAAAAACCCGCCGGGGATGGCGGCCGGTTGCCGCCGGTATTTCCCGAACGTCCGGCTCCGCGCCCTGGGGCGGCTGTTCACCCTGAGCTTCCGGTGCGCCCGGCGCCGCCAGAGCCAGCTTTCTCCGGGCCGGCCAAGCCAGCCGTCGCAGCTCCGGCGGCGCCTGCCAAAACCGCGACGGGCGATGTGGTGTTTCCGACCCGTCCCGCGCCCCTTCCGCCGACTGGCGGCGACGGCCCGGCGCCGCGCCCGGCGGTTGCGCCAGATGCGGCAAGGTCCGCTGGTCCCGTGGCAAAGCCGGAGCCGGCTGTCCAGACGCTGCCTGCCGAGCCTGCTGGCCCGCCAACTGTCGTTGGCAGCTACACCGCCGCTGGCGCGCTGTATGTGATGTATTCGGACGGGTCGATCGAGGCCCAGACAGAGTCAGGCGTCGTGCATTTCCCGTCGCTGGACGCCCTGAAGGCGCATGTCGCCAGGGGCGACAAAGCCTGAAACAGGCGATTGGGGGCCTCTCCAGCGCGCCCAGAAACGCGCTTCGAAACAAATAAAAAAAGGGCCCGTTGGGGCCCTTTTTTATTTGTCGTCCGTCCGGTCTTTTCAGGCCGCGGGCGCTTTGTCGAACCCCTGCGTCGCCATCAGCGCGAAGGCGTACATCAGCGCGGTTTCCTTCAGGGCGTCAAAGCGGCCGGAGGCGCCGCCATGGCCGGCGTCCATGTTGATCTTGCACAGGATCGGGCCGCCGCCGGTCATGGTCGCGCGCAGGCGGGCGACCCATTTGGCCGGCTCCCAATAGGTGACGCGCGGATCGGTGAGGCCGCCGAGCGCCAGGATAGCCGGGTAGGCCTGTGGCTTCACCTGCTCATAGGGGGCGTAGGAGCGGATCAGGCCGAACGCTTCCTTGCTGGCGCCGGGATTGCCCCACTCCGGCCATTCCGGCGGCGTCAGCGGCAGGCTGTCGTCCAGCATGGTGTTGAGCACGTCAACAAACGGCACGTCGGCGATAATGCCGGCGAACAGCTCCGGCGCCATGTTGGCGATGGCGCCCATCAGCATGCCGCCGGCGCTGCCGCCGTGGGCGACAATGCGACCGGGCGACGTGTAGCCTTCAGCGGCCAGGCAACGGCAAACGGCGATGAAATCGGTGAAGGTGTTGGGTTTGTGCTCGCGCTTGCCGCCCAGATACCAGGCCCAGCCCTTCTCCGTGCCGCCGCGCACGTGGGCGATGGCGTAGACGAAGCCCCGGTTGACCAGCGACAGCGGGTTGGTGCGGAACGACGCCGACATGGAGCTGCCATAGGCGCCATAGCCATAGACCAGCGCCGGGGCGCTGCCGTCCAGCGGCGTATCCTTGTGATGCAGCAGCGACACGGGAACCAGCGCCCCGTCGTCAGCCCGGGCCATCAGCCGGCGGGTGACGTAGTCGGCCGGGTTGTGGCCGGAGGGCACCTCCTGCTGCTTCAGCACCTCCCGCGCCCGCGTCGCCATGTTGTAGGCATAGGTGGTCGCCGGCGTGGTCAGCGAGGCGTAGGCGAAGCGGATATCGTCGGTGTCGAATTCCATGCCGCCGTCCATGCCAAGCGCGTAGGCCTCCTCATCAAAGGCAATGACGTGCTCGTCGCCGCTGGCCATCTCGCGGATGACGATGCGCGGCCGGGCGTCTTCCCGCTCCATGCGGGCCAGGTGCCGGGCAAAGGCGAGATGCGACAGGATCATCACGCCCGGACGATGGGGAACCAGATCGCGCCAGTTGTCGCGCCCCGGCGCGCTCACCGGCGTCGTGACCAGCTTGAAATCCTCGGCGCCGTCGGCGTTGGTGCAGAGGATCAGTTGGTCGCCGTGGTGCTCCACGTCGTACATCACTTGTGGCTCGCGGCGCGCCACAAGGAACGGCTCCGCCGTTGTCGCCTCCAGATCGACCAGCCAGGTTTCGCTGGTTTCGTGATCGCCGGCGCCGATGATGAGGTAGCGGCTGGACTGGGTCTGGTCGATGTGGACGAACCAGCCGGCGTCGGCTTCCTCATAGACCAGCCGGTCGGCCGACTGCGGCTGGCCGAGACGGTGCAGGAACACCTTGCTCGGCCGGTGGTTGGCGTCGTTCATCACATAAAAAAAGCCGGCGCTGTCCGCCTGCCACACCAGTTCGCCGGTGGTGTCGGTTATGTGATCATCCAGATCGCGCAGGGCGCCGTCGGCGCCGACCTCGCGCACGCGGATGTCGTAATACTCCGAGCCTTTCTCATCGACGCTCCAGCCGATGCGGTTGAAATCGGGGGCATGGTCGGCGGCGGCCAGTTCGAAGAACGGCTTGCCATCAGCCATGGCGTTGGCGTCGATCAGGATCTGTTCCGCCCCGCCGGCGCGGGGGCGGCGGCAGATCAGCCCGTGCTCGGCTCCGGTCTCGAAGCGCTCGTACCACAGCCATGGGCCGTCTGGGGCCGGGACTTCGGAATCGTCCTCACGGATACGGCCGCGCATTTCCTTGACCAGGCTTTTGCGCAGTTTGGCCGCCGGCGCCATGACGGCGTCGCTGTAATCATTCTCGGCGTCCAGCACAGCCCGGATGTCGGCCGGGAGGACTTTTGGCTTTTTCAGCACGTCCTGCCAGTTGTCCGCCTTGAGCCAGGCGTAATCGTCATGGAGCGTTTCGCCGTGGATCACGCGCGTCGTGGCGCGCGCCGGGGTGACCGGAGCGGCCGGAAAAGCCGTGCTGGCGCTGTCTGTCATGCTGGGTTCCTGAACTGGTCCGGCGACTGGCGCGGCCGGAGCGGAAGAACGGAAAGGCAAATCGTCCGGCTTCACCAGATGCGCTTCAACGGCGCCGTTATCAAGGTCAGGCTGTTGCGGGGGGCTAATGATCCTGGCCCATGAGGCTTGCCCCATGAGGCGTACCCATGAGGCGTACCCCATGAGTTCTGCCCGACGGTTCTTGCCTCACGATCCGCCTGCGCGTCTGGCAAGCGGCGGGTGCGGGGCCGCGCGGCGAACGGAGATATGGCGGCGCCGATTGCCGCGAAGCTGGCGCTGGTGCTGAAACGGCTTGACTCTCGCGCGGATTTAGGAATTATTACCTATAAATCATCTGTCCTGAAACTGGCCCGCGCGGCGATCCGCAAGGCTGGCGGACGGCGGATTGTCGCTGCATCCATCTGTGGAGGATATGCCATATGGAACAAAAAGTGAACAATAATCCTGTGCCTGCCTTCATCCAGTCCGCCGCAGCGCCCGGCGCCCCAGTTCCCGGCGCTGTTGCGCCGGCCAGGCGACAAACCGGCCGGAAGGCGCGTCGCGGCCCTGATGGGCAGGGAGGGCGCGGGCCGGAAGCGCGGGCGCAGGGGGAGGCAACGCGGTTGCTCGCGCGCCTTGCCGTTCCCGGCGCCTTTCTCGGGCCATCGGCTGACGGTCGCGATGCATGGAGCATAGGCGTCACCGGCGCGCGCCGTCTGGCTGGCGGCGGCGGCGTCAGCCTGGCGGGCGGCGTCGTTAGCGGCGAAACCGTACGGGAGCTGCTGTCGGCGGGGGTGCTGGAGCAGGTCGCCGGGGCGGCGCGCCAGCGCCTGGCGCTGTCGGGGGCCGGGCATGCCCGGCTGCGGCGCGCGGAGGCAGCCGGGGCTTCTTCCGACGCTCGCTCCGCCAATCCCGCTGCCAATCCCGCCGCCAACCCTTCTGTCAACGCTTCTGCCAACCCCTGGCTGGCGCAGCACGCCGATCTGGCTGACGGGGAGCGGCGCGTCGACGGCGAAATGCGGCGGGTGCGCATCAACCATGCCGAGAGTCCGCTGGCGTGGCTGCGCCGCCGTCGCGACCGTTCAGGCGCGGCGATGATCGACGAAATTGCCTTCGCGGCCGGCGAGCGCCTGCGCGCCGACATGACCCGGGCGCGGATGACGCCGCGCGTCACGGCCAGTTGGGAGCCGGCGGCTTCCGCCGGCAATGGCGCCCGCCTGCGCCAGGAGCCAGGCGACATGGCCCTGGCGGCGCGCCAGCGCGTCGCTCGCGCTTTGGCGGCGGCCGGCGACGAGTTCGCCGGGGTTCTGGTGGATGTCTGCGGTTTTCTGAAGGGGCTGGAGCAGGTGGAGCAGGAGCGGGGCTGGCCCGCGCGCTCCGGCAAACTCATCCTGCGCATGGCGCTGGCGCGCCTTGCCGCCCACTACGGTCTTTCCGCCGTCCAGGGCCCGGAGAGGGCCCGCACCCGCGCCTGGCGCGGCCAGGACAATGTCCGTTCATGCTGAAGCGAATTTTTTGCTCCAGCTGCATGTCCGGCGCCCTGGGGGGCGTCGGACATGTTGACGGCGGACCACCATATGGCGGCGCGCGTCCGTCGTTCAGGGGCAGGGCGTCAATGAGCCCGGTTCAACCCCGGTCTCGCGGAGCTCAGCGGCAGACCCGGCGCGGGCCGTGCGGCGTATGTTGGGTGAAGCAATGATTGCGCGGAGCCGGTCCGTGGAACTGGCGCGAGACGCCAACGGCTGGCCGGCGCGGCTCTTGGCGTGCCTCTTGGCGCGGCCTGTGAGCCAGTTCGCGCCCACGAACGCAGCGGCCGTTCGGCGCCCGCCAGCTGCCATGGCCACAACCATTGGCGACCTGGGTGATCAGGCTGGCGTCCTGCCCCGCAAGGTTTGCGCCGCGGGTTCCGGGCATGGCGAAAGCGCCCGAAGCGAACAGGATGGCGGCCGCGATGGCGCTGGCGAAAATTCCGGCTTTCACTATGATTTATTTGTGTTTTCTGGCGCGACCGACGCGTCGTCCGGCTACCGCCCAATGGCCCGACGGGGCGCCGCGAGGGGCAACCTGTCAATACGGCGGCGCGTGCGATGAGGAAGACGTCAGAACGGGATGCGCTTGAACAGAACCGAAGGGTTGCTTCAACTTTTGGCTTCGGATGATTTTCCGCGCAGGAGTGGCGTCCACTTGTCCGCGGCGGGCTCTAGCCGGCCAGCGCGGCGGCGGCGTCGGCCTTGATGCGGTTCACCATGGAATTCAGGCCGTTGGAGCGTTGCGGCGTCAGATGCCCGGCGAGGCCAAGCTGACGAAACAGCGCCTGCGCGTCGGCGGCGACAATCTCCTGCGCCGGGCGGCCCGAAAAAAACGCCAGGGCGACGGCGACGAGGCCGCGAACGATATGGGCGTCGCTGTCGCCGGTGAAGTGCAGAACCGGGCCTGCGCCTGTCTGCTCGACCTGGCTTTCAAGCCAGACCTGGCTGGCGCAGCCGCGCACCTTGTTGGCGTCGGTATGCGCCGCCTCCGGCATTGGCGGCAGGGCGCGGCCAAGCTCGATCAGATAGCGATAGCGGTCTTCCCAGTCGTCAAGAAAGGCGAAGTCGTCGATGATGGCGTCAATGGCTGCGGACATGCGCCCATCCATAAAGCATTTTGGAGGAAACTGGCTACCGCCCCGCGCGAAAGACGCGTGGGTTGGCCGGGGTGGCTTCGGGTTGCCTGGCGGCGCGGATGGCCCGCATGCGAAGCCGGCTGGCCGCTTCAGGGCCTGGCGTTGACCTGCCGGGCCGGGGCGGCTTTTTCATGCTCATGTGATGCGGCCGGCTTTCCGGCGGAAAGCGTCTCCACGAGCCATTTCAGCAGCCCGGCCTGCTCGGCGCCGCCAGCTGCGACGATCGCCGCGGCCTTGCGCGCCTCCGGCAGGGCGGATTGGGTGGCGAGCGCCGCTTTGGCGAGGCCATCAAGGGTTTCGCGCTCGGTCAGGCCATTCACCGGCGACAGGGCATAAACGATCGCGATGCAGATGATGCACTTCAGAAGACGCATGGCGGCGGCTTGTCCTGTCCGGGGCCCGGGGCGCGTCCCTGCCTCCTGTGGATGGCCCCACTGTTTCCCGAACCGCTTTAGCATTGCGTAAACGGGCGTCTGACATTGTCCTTTCAGGGGGCTGGGAAACGGCCGGCGGCGCGGTGGTCGCCGGTTCCGGGTTTCCAGAGCATCATGCGGAGAGGCGGACGCCGCCTGTTCGCGAACAATCATGCGACGCCAAAAAATTGGGGCGGGAATGCGGTTCAGCCTGAACGCATCGCGCTCCGGACGCCGCGCCAGGCCGGATCCTGTATCCGGCGGCGGGCAGGCTTTCTACAGGGCCTTGGCAAGACCTGCGCGCGCGTGGGCAGTCAAAGGGGGTTCGGCAGTGTTTCGCATGCTTACGGCGGCCAGGGCTCTGCGCGCGTGGAACGCCCTGTTCGGCGAGTGCAGGGAGACGACCGCGCGGGCGGGCGCCATCTCTGGTCGCGTCGCTGGCGTCCAGCCTGCGCCCGATGCGCTGGCCGTGCTCGGCCACGAGTTGCGCACGCCGCTGGCCGCGCTCATGGGCTACACAGAAATGCTCGCCGGCGCCGGGCAATTGACCGAGGCGCAGAGCCGCGCCTGGTCGGCAAGCGCCTATGCGGCGGCCAGCCACCTGAATGCGCTCGTCACCTCGGTGCTTGAGAGCGGCGTAGAGGGGCTTGGCGCGCCTTCCAGCAATCGTGAAATCGTTGATGCCGGCGCGCTTGTCGCGGGCTGCTGCGATTTCGTCCGGCCTGACGCGTCCGCGCGGGGCGTCAATCTTTACAGCCCGGCGCCGGGTTCGGGACCGGAGCTGCATTGCGATCCGCGCGCCGTCCGGCAGATTGTGCTGAATCTGCTGGCGAACGCCATCAAATTCACGCCGCCTGGCGGCGACGTGCGCCTTGAAGCGAAGCTGGAGGACGGCATGGTGGCGCTCACCGTCACCGACACCGGCATTGGCCTTGACGAGGCGGGGCGACGCCAGGCGGCCGCCCGCCAGGCTTCCGCGGGTGCTGAAGCTGCTGGTCTTGAACCGACGGGACTTGGCATCGGCCTGCTGCTCGTCCGCTCCCTCGCCAGCCTGCACGGCGGGGAAGTCCAGATACACGCTGGCGAGAGCGCCGGGACGGTGGCGCGCGTCGCCCTGCCATCCGGCGCCGTCGCTCCCGCCAGTGAAACCAGCGCCGGATCAACGCGCGCGTCCCATATGATGGTGCCCTGCCTTGCGTGAAGCTCTCGCCAGATCCCAAAACGATTTTGTCCAGTACGAGCGCGCGGGGGGCAATCCCAGGCGCTCACAGGCGAATGCGCGGGGCCGGTCGGGCGGTGTTGGCGCCAGGGTCCGTCCCGATGAAGACCGCGGCGTGCTCACCGCCCTGCGGCGCCGGCTGCTGGCGCGGCCAGGACGCGCCGCGTTCATCATTGCCTCCACGGGCCTGGCAATGGGCGTGTTCGTCAATGCCCTGGCGATGCAGCACGGCGCGCATCCCAATCCGATGTTCGGCAGCAGCCGGCCGGTGACAGTCATGGCCCATCCGCCCGCCGCTGTCAGACCGCCGCCGGCGAAGCCGCCGGCCGCCCAGCCGCAACAGGCTGTGGCGCGCGAGGCCGCCGCGGGGCAGGGCGCGGCGCCCGCGCCGGCCGTCGCTCCAGAAACGGCCGCGCGGCGTGGCGACGCCATTGGCGACCTGCTGAAGGGCGGCTCCGCTCCAATGCCGCCGCCACGGCCTGCCGCAGCGCCGCAGACGCACGCGGCGCAGCCGGCGGCCGCCAAACCCCAGCCGGCGGCCGCCAAGCCCCAGCCGGCGGCGCCTGCCAAACCCCAGCCGGCTCCCCAGGTGGCGTCGGCCCAGAAGGCGCTGGGCAAACTGGGTTTTGGCGCGCTCGATGCCGATGGCCGGATGGGCCCCGGCACCCGCGCCGCCATTGAGCGCTTCGAAAAAGCCAGGGGCTTGCCGGTGACCGGCGAACTCAATCCGAAAACGCTCAAGGCCTTGGGAGCGGCGGCTGGAGCGCCAATCCGCTAGAGCATAATCCGACCGGAGTGAAACGAGGATCGACAAGATTATGCGGCAAAATCAGGAAACTGGAGCGCCAGTCTGATGCAGTCAGATTGAAAAGCGGTCCAGAGCGCTTTCCGATCAGGATTCGCTCAAAAGGATGCAGGAGTTTTTCGATCCATTTTGATCGGTAAGGCTCCATGGCGATGGGAAAGACCGGAAGGAGATTGCCATGGGCGCTGCGCGTCTGCGCTCGGATTTCTGGGCGTCAGCCTATATTCGCCGCTGCGCCACGGAGGATGTTGTCGCGGTGTTGCGCCGGCGCGGCGCGGCGGAGGCCGGCGCCATATTCGTCAAGCTCGATTGTCTCGACGGGACGGCGCGGCTGTTCGGCCCGGCGCCACAGAGCCTGATGGTCGACGATGATGGCGAGCGCCGTTTTGTTGAAATTCCGCTGCCGGACAACACGCCGCTGGCGGCCGAGGAAAAACTGCGTCGCGAACTGAACTTCGATGCGGATCTCTGGATCGTCGAGGTTGAGGATCGCGCCGGGAGGCATTTTCTCGATCTGGCGTGACGGCGAAAGCCCGGGGCGTCCGCATTTCCGCTGGCCCGCGTGGATATTCGCCAGGCGACGTCATTCCTCTGGCGTGCAGGTCACGCCGAGTATCGCCCTGGCCGCCCGCTCCCGCCAGGCTGGCGAGGCGGTGACGGCGCGGACCACCGCGAGGCCCCGCCCGGTGGATGAGACAACCTCGATCGCATCGTCTTCCGCATCGTCCGGCTGCGTCAGCCGACGCTCTTCCTGCTGCGCCGCAGTCATGATCGCCAGCGTCACGGCGCCGCGCACCGCTGCCCGATCGCTGAGCGAATAAATCACCCGGCCGTTGCGGTCATGGATCGACAGGGTCTGCACCAGCCCCGACGACGGCATGACGATGCGCACGGGGCCGTCGTGCAGGTCCCAGGCGCAGACGCCGCGCGCCGCGGCCGGATCATCGCCGATGCCCGCCGTCCGTTTTTCGTCATGGGGAATCAACTGGGCCTCGCCATTGGCGCCCAGCCCGACATAACGGGAGAAGGCGTCCGCGCGCGCCACCGCCGGTATGCGCAGGATAATCGCCAGATGGACGATGGCCCCGAGCAGCAGGCCGGCGATGATCGAGATGACGATGTCGGAGCTGCGCAGTTTCACGGGCAGCTCCTCCGGCGGATGACGGGCGTGACCTGGTCCGCCACGTGCGGGCGGGTGGTGAAGCCCGTGGGGCTGTCATACAGGCGCAGGGTGAGGCGGAAGGGGCCGCTGGATGGCGCGCGCAACCACGCGCCAGGCGATGGCGTCGTGGAAATCGCGATGGCCAGGGCTCCGCCCGGTCCGCGCAGCAGCCCCTCCGATGTCAGGCTGGCGGGCGGCTCATCGGCGGCCTTGTAACCAGCTGGCGCCGCCGTCAGCGTCCAGATGCGGGCCTCAGGGGTTGGGCCGGTCATCTCGTAGCTACAGGAGCTGGAGAGCGGACGGCCCTCGCTGTCGAGATCAGCAACAAGCTCCACGCCCTCGCCAGTTCCCAATTGCAACGCCCCGCTGCGCTGGATGATCGCCCGCGCGTAAGGATCAATCGCGGGGCCGCCCGTGGATGGCCAGGCCCGCCACTGCCCCAGTTGCACCGCGCCGGTCGGCGGTTGCTCGCTCAACGCCAGCCAGGCCGAGCCAAAGCCGGTGAGCGCCGCCACAAGCAGGGTGGTGAACGTCATGATGATCAGCCGCAACGGGAACCGCTCCTGGACGCGTTGCTGTTGACGCCGCCATCGCAGGCCGCCGCATTCCGGGCGTCCGCGCGGGGTGAGCCGGGGGCGGGGCGGCGATCGCCAGGGGGCTGTGGGCCGGTGGTTTCGGCGGCGCGGCCTGACTGGTTTTTGAGCACGCCTGAGAACAGGGCGCCGATATCGTTGAGCGCCGGCGCGCTATGGGCGGACACCACATCCGCCCGCACCGCCGCGTCGGCGGCGCTGGCGATTGCCGGCGGCGGGTTTTGGGATGCGCCGGCCGGCGGCGGCTCGACGCCTGGCAGCGGCCTGATGCGCACGGCCCGGTGCAGCGGCTCCATCATTTCACGCCAGGTCTGGGCTGGCAGGGTGCCCCCGGTCATTTTGTTGGTCGAGGAGAAGTCGTCGTTGCCCATCCAGATCGCCGCGACGTAGTTGCCGGTATAGCCCCCGAACCAGCCATCGCGATAGGCGTTGGTGGTGCCGGTTTTGCCGGCGACGCGCACCCCGTCGATTCGCGCCCGCCGGCCGGTGCCTTCTTCCACCGCCTTGGTCAGCATCACGTTGATGTCGGTGACCACGTTGGCCGGCAGCACCCGCACGGGCGGCGGCGCGTCCCGGTCATGCTGCCACAGCACCTGGTCGTGGCTGCTGCGGATTTCGGCGGCGCTCCATGCCTTTGCCCGGAAGCCGCCATTGGAGAAGACGGCGAAGCCAGAGGTGTGCTCGATGATCTTCACCTCGGCTGAACCGATGGGCAGCGAGGTGGAATCGCGCAATTCATGCTCCAGGCCCATGGATTTCGCGACTTCGATGATGCGGGCGCGGCCAATGCGGGCGTTGCCCTTGCCGAGCATGATCGACAGCTTCACGGGGATGGAGTTGATCGATTTCACCAGCGCCGTGGTCAGCGACATGGAGCCGGCGAACGAGCGGCCATAATTGGCCGGGCACCAGTTGCCGATGCACACGGGGCTGTCGACCACCGTGCTGGTGGGCGTGACCACGCCGGCCAGCAGCGCCGTGGCGTAGACGTAAGGCTTGAACGACGAGCCTGGCTGGCGCAGCGAATCCGTGGCGCGGTTGAACTGGCTGGCGCCGTAGTCGCGGCCGCCAACGAGGGCGCGCACGGCGCCATCCGGCTCCATCACCACCGTGCCGGCCTGCGCGGCGCCCCACTGCGAGCCATACTGGCGCAAGGCGTTTTCGATGGCGCTTTCCGCGCTGCGCTGGGCCAGCGGATCAAGGGTGGTGCGCACGGTCAGCACCCGGTCGTCGCCGAGCTTGCCGGCCTCCGCCATGGCGCGGACGTCGTCATAGGCCCAGTCGAGAAAATAATCCGGGCTGAAGTCGCGTTTGCGGTCCAGCGCCGTCGCCGGATTGCGCTTGGCCGAAGTGACCTGGCCGGCGGTGAGCATGCCCGCGTCGACCATGTTGTCGAGCACGTCGCTGGCCCGGGCCCGGGCGGCCGGCAGGTTGATGTGCGGCGCATAGCGGGTCGGCGCCTTGAACAGCCCGGCCAGCATGGCTGATTCGGCCAGGGTGAGATCCCGCGCCGACTTGCCAAAATAGAAATCCGCCGCCGCCGCGGCGCCGAAATTCCCGGCGCCCATGTAGACCCTGTCGAGATACAGCTTCAGAATCTGGGGCTTGCTCAGCCGCGTTTCCAGAAACAGCGCCAGAAAGGCTTCCTTGATCTTGCGCTCCAGCGACCGCTCGTTGCTGAGGAAGATGTTCTTGGCCAGCTGCTGGGTGATGGTGGAGCCGCCCTGGACGACGCCGGACGAATTGGCGTTGACGGTGAGGGCCCGCGCCGTTCCCATCGGGTCGATGCCATAGTGATCGAAGAAACGCCGGTCCTCCGTGGCGAGCACCGCGCTGATGAAATAATCCGGATAATCCTTCAATTCGAGGGCGTCGTTCTGGCGGATGCCGCGCCGGCCGATCTCGACGCCGTAACGATCCAGAAAGGTGACGGCCAGGTCCGTCTGCTTCAGCCAGTCGTCACGCTCGGTCAGGCGAAAGGCGGGCTGGGCAAGGGCGACCAGCACCACGCCGGCGCCGACGCCAAGGGTCATGGCTTCACAGGAAAGGTCGACGGCGACCTTGCGGAAGCCTGAGACGGCGAACCTGTCGGTGAAGTCCCGCCAGGCCTGCCACGCTTCACCAGCGCGCGCGCCGAGCGTATACAGCCCGGAGTCGATGCGCGCATCAATGGCGAGCGCGAGATGCCGGATCTTCGTCGTCAGCGAACCCTTGCCTGGCGCCACAGTCCGTGATCCCTGCCTCCAGTGGACGCCGCCGCACAGGCGCGTCCGGACAACTGGCAGTATAACAGGCGAGGGGGCGGGGCGTCAGCCTTGCCGGATATGGGAGCGATTGTTTGGTTAAGCAGCGTTGCAATCCTGACATGGTCCCGGCCGACGCGCCGGAGCCCTTCTGGCGCGTCACGGCGCTGGAAGACATGGACGACCAGCAATGGGAGAGCCTGTGCGACGGCTGCGGACGCTGCTGCCTGATCAAGCTGGAGGACGAGGACACCGGCCGCATCCACTACACCGACGTGGGTTGCCAGTTGCTCGATGGCGACACCTGTCGCTGCCGGGACTATCCGAACCGCCAGAGCCAGGTGCCCGACTGCGTGCGGCTGACGCCGGACGTGGTGCGAACCCTGACATGGCTGCCGCCGACCTGCGCCTATCGCCTGCTGCGCGAGGGCGCCGATCTGCCCTGGTGGCATCCGCTGGTCTCCGGTGATCCCGAGACGGTGGCGGCGGCCGGCGTCTCGGTGCGCGGGCGCCTCAGCGGCTCGGAGCAGAACATGGAGCCGGAGGAACTGGTTGATCGCATCGTGCGCTGGCCAGACCGTGTGCCGCGCCAGAGCATTCTGAAGCAGGGCGGGCGCCGATCTGCCTCCGGCAAAAGCGCCAGATCAAAAAGCATCAAACCGGAATGATGCCCCAAAGGGCCCGCCGCCGGCGGCTGCCAGGCGCCTTGCCGGCGCGGCCGGGCCCCGTGCGGAAACGGCCCAGTTCAGGACTGGCCAAGGTCAGAACTGGGTAAGGTCAGAACAGGCCAGTCAGAAAGCGCTTGCGCCGGTTCAGGCCGGCGCGGCTTCCGCCGGCTTGCGCTTCTTTTTCGGCCGGGCGGCGGCGGGCTGGCTCATGCCGTTGTGACCAGGGCCAGAGAGCACCACAACTTTCGCGCCCAGCGGCGTGCGGGCGTAAAGGTCCATCACATCCTGATTGACCATGCGGATGCAGCCTGACGATACGCGCGAACCAATGGTGCGCGGCTCATTGGTGCCGTGGATGCGGAACAGGGTGTCCTTGCCATTCTGGTACAGATACAGCGCCCGGGCGCCGAGCGGATTGCGCAAGCCGCCGGCCACGCCGACGCCGCTCTGCAGCTTGACAACGGTCTTCTTCAGTTCCGGCTGCCGGTCGATCATCTCCTTCGGCGGATACCAGTCCGGCCATTCCTGCTTGCTGTTGATGGTGGCTTCGCCCGACCAGCCAAAGCCTTCGCGACCAACGCCGACGCCATAGCGGACTGCGACGCCGCCGGGCTGCACCAGATACAGATAGCGGCGCGCCGGATCGATGACGATCGTGCCAGGGGGCTCCGCGCCGTTGTACGCCACCTTGCGGCGCAGGAACGCCGGATTGACGCTGCCCTGGGGCACGCCCGGAATTGGGAATTTGTCACCCGGAACCGGCGCATACATCGCGGCGTAGTCGTCCGGCGTCGGATCGCTCAGTGGCGGGGGCGGTGGAGGCGGCTGGTTCTGCGGCGGGGCGGCGCTTCCGGGGGCGGCCGCCGTCTTTTGCAATTCATTCTCCAGGCTGCCGGGGCCGCGTGTCTGGCAGGCGGCGAGAGCGAGCGTGGAGGCGGCCAGGAGAATGGAACGGCGAGACAGAACCTGCATGACAGCTCCGGTGACAGGCGGCCCGGGCGCACGACCGGTCCCGGTCCGGCAGTGCGTGTGACGACGGGACGTGTCTGAAGAGAGGGAAACGCGCGGGTGAAGCGTCTGGAAAACGCTGGATGACAATCAGGATATGTCGACGATGGCGTAAAGCGTGTGGCGCTGCAACACACCCGCGCCACAATCAGGCGCGCCGGCGCGCCATGGTCCCGCAAACGCCCGGCCAGCCTTGACCTTGGGACCTCCCTCCGCAAAAGTCCGTCCATCAAAGAAATGGGAGAAAGCGCCATGACCGAAGACGAAATCCGGATCTGGACCGGCCCTGGCGATTATGTCGATTCGGATCATCCCGCCATTGTCGCCTTTGCGCATGAGGTCGCTGGCGCCGCAGCCACGCCGCGCGAACGGGCGCGACTGATCTATCGGGCGGTGCGGGAGCTCCGCTACGATCCCTATGTGACCTGGGGGCCGGAGGTGTTCCGCGCCTCCAGCGTGCTCGCCGCCGGTCGCGGCTATTGCGTCGGCAAGGCGGCGGTGATGGCCGCCGCCTGCCGCGCCGCGGGCGTGCCGGCGCGCGTTGCCTTCGCCGATGTGACCAATCATCTGGCGACGCCGCAACTGCTGGAGCGCATGGGCTCCAATATCTTTTACTGGCACGGCTTCACCGAGGTGAACCTGGATGGGCGCTGGGTCAAGGTCAGCCCCACGTTCAATGCTTCGCTGTGCGACAAGCTTGGCGTTGCGCCGCTCGAGTTCGACGGCGAAAACGACGCCCTGATGCAGGCATTCGATGGCGCGGGCAACGCCTTCATGGCCTATCTGGCCCAGCATGGGGCTTTCCACGACGTCCCGGCCAAACACATCATGGCGGAGATGGCGATGCGCTATCCTGCGCCGTTGAGCCGCGACGGGGCAAAACCCGACATGGAGGCGGAAGCCGCGGCGCTGGCCGCCGGCTAGACATTTGGGTGAGAGCGCGGCGTGCAAGCCGCGTCGCGCTCCAGGGAGCGCCAAGACAGTAACGCACATCCGGCGACGTGGTTTCGCCGGGCGTGTGCAAGGACGCGCGCAAGGGCGGGGGGCTGTTCACGCTCAGCCGGGCTGTCGCCAGGGTTCCCCCCCGAGGTTCGCCGTTGTGACGTGTTTCCGGACCAGACCTTGTCCGGCAGTCGGCAAGGCCAGCGCGGGGCCAGATTGCCGTTGGCCACAGGCATTTGCCGCCAGCGGCGGCGCCGGATCATTAACCATTTCTCTGTCAGAGTCCGCGCGCAGTTTTCAACTGAACGCATATGACGGACGATACGGCTAGCGGATTGGACCGGGACTTTCGCGCCGGAGCTCAACCCGTTGGCGCCAATCCGTGTTTTCCCGACGGTCACCGCGCGCCGTAATGGCCGCATGCAGTGGAGCGACAGATGAACTTCAAGCGTATGAGAGGTTTGGCAATCGCGGCGCTGGCTGGAGCCGGAATGACCATGGCCGCCAGCGCCGCCAGCGCCGCCCAGTGCGGCAATGGTCCTGAAGGTTTCGGCGCCTGGCTGGGCCAGTTCAAGCAGGAGGCCGCCGCCGCCGGCATCAGCCCCGCCGTCATCAACGCGGCGCTCGGCGATGCCGCCTATGACCGGCGCATCATCGGCCTTGACCGCAACCAGAAACATTTCAAGGTCAGCTTCGAGAAGTTTATCGCCAATCGGGTCAGCCCCGGCCGCATCGCCAAGGGCAGGCAAATGATGCAGCGGCACGCCAGCACCCTGCGCCGCATCGAGTCGCAATATGGCGTGCCTGGCGAGATCGTGGTGGCGATCTGGGGCATGGAGACGGACTACGGCGTGGTGCGCGGCAATATCCCGGCGTTCCGCGCCCTGGCGACCCTGGCCTATGATTGCCGCCGCACTGGCTTCTTCACGCGGCAGCTCATGGACGCCCTGCGCGTTGTGCAGCGCGGCGATCTGAGCCCGCAGCAGATGCGCGGCGCCTGGGCTGGCGAAATCGGCCAGGCCCAGTTCATGCCCTCGGCTTACTACCGTTATGCGGTGGATTTCGACGGCAACGGCCACGCCGACCTCATCAACAGCGCCACCGACACTCTCGGCTCCATCGCCAATTATCTGCGCGGACACGGCTGGTCCCGCGGCGCCGGCTACCACCCGGGCCAACCGAATTTCGCCGTGATGCGCGAGTGGAACAAGGCGGAAGTCTATGCCCGGGCGCTCGGTTATTTCGCTGACAAGCTGAAAAACTGAACCGCGGGCGGGGCGCGGCGCAAGGCTGGCGGTGTGATTGTTGTTTTTGGGAAAATTGTCCTTGACATGCGTACGCTGCCAGGCTATGTTTTGTACATGCTGAAGAATTGTGGCTGGGGCGCTGGATGTCCCGGCGGGCGCAGCTGGCCGAGACATCAAGATATGTTTCGGGTTGCTTGATCCGGTTGCAGCTGCATCACAGATTTTCTTTGAAGTTTTTCTAAAAAGCCGCGCCTCTGGCGCGGTTTTTTTGTTGCCTGCGCCATCCGTCAGGGCCGCCGGATATCTGGCTGCCGGATATCTGGAGGTCTCATGTCCACGACCGGGAAGGGGGCAAGGCGGGCGGGCCAGGAGGCGCAAGCGGAAACGGCTGGCAAGTCCGGCGCGGCCAGACGCAAGCCGACCGTGCGTTCGCCGTCGCGGCGCGCCCGGACGCCTCGGGCAGCGGCGCCAGCAAAAGCAGTGGCAAAAACGCCCGCAAGGGCACGGGCAAAAGCCTCCGCAAGGCGGCCGCAGCTGGTCGCCCGCCTGTGGGCCGCCGCCGAACGCCACATGAGTGAAATCGAATCCGCCCTGGCGGCGACGCCTGGCGACGGGATTGCCCGTGAACGCGAGGCGAAGCTGATGGCCATGCTGGTGCGCGTCGCCGCCGGCCTTGCCGCGCTGGAGCGCACGGTTGCAAGCGAAACTTCAGGCAAGGAGGCCCAGGGCGATGACGCTGGAGCAGGACTGCCTGACGATGTCGACGGCTTCCGCCACGCGCTTGCGGAGCGCATTGCTGCGCTGCGCCGATTTGGGGCTGCTGACGACATTTCTGAATGAACTGTCGCCGCGCGCCCTGGCGCGGCTGGCCGCCGACTGGCCGCTGTTCGCCAGGTTCGACCAGATGCCGCCGCCTGGCGACTGGACCATCTGGCTGATGATCGGCGGGCGCGGGGCCGGCAAGACCAGGGCCGGCGCGGAATGGGTGCGCGGCATGGCCCTGGGGCTGCCGCCCTTTGCGGCGGCGCCCGCCGGGCGCATTGCTCTGGTGGGGGAAACCTATGCCGATGTGCGCGATGTGATGATTGAGGGCGTTTCGGGCCTGCTGTCGCTTGGCGGGGCCAGCCGGCCGGCCTGGTCCCCGGCGCGCCGCCGGCTGGAATGGCCGAATGGCGCCGTCGCCCAGGCGTTCTCCGCCGAAGATCCGCAAGGGCTGCGGGGGCCGCAGTTCGCGGCGGCCTGGTGCGATGAGCTGTGCAAATGGCGCAACGCCAGCGAAACCTGGGACATGCTGCAATTCGGCCTGCGCCTTGGAGCGCATCCACGCCAGCTGGTCACCACGACGCCGCGGCCGATGCCGCTGTTGCGCGCCCTGATGGCTGATCCACGCGCCGTGCTGTCGCGGGCCCGCACCCGGGACAACGCGGCCAATCTGGCGCCGGCGTTTCTGGAGGCTGTGGTTGGCCGCTACGCCGGCACGCGGTTGGGGCGGCAGGAACTGGACGGCGAACTGGTGGAGGAACGCTCCGACGCCCTGTGGTCGCGCGCCGCCATTGAGGCCGCGCGGGTTGCGCAGGCGCCGCCATTCGCCCGCCTTGTCGTGGCCATCGACCCACCGGCCAGCTCCGGCCGCCGCGCCGACCGCTGCGGCATTGTGGCGGCGGGGCGGGCCGCTGACGGCGTTATCTACGTGCTGGAGGACGCCACCCTTTCTCGCGCCACGCCGGCAGCCTGGGCCGCCCGCGCCATCGCGCTCTATCACCGCCACGCCGCCGATGCGCTGGTGGTGGAGGTGAACCAGGGCGGCGAGATGGCGACCGCCGTGCTGCGCCAGTGCGACGCCGCCGCGCCGGTGACGCCGGTGCGGGCGACGCGCGGCAAATATGTCCGCGCCGAGCCGGTCGCCGCATTGGCCGAACAGGGGCGGCTGAAGTTCTGTGGAACTTTCCCGGAGCTGGAAGACGAGCTTTGTGATTTTGGGCCGGACGGCCTTTCCGGCGGGCGTTCGCCTGACCGGATGGACGCCATGGTCTGGGCCGTCACCGCCCTGATGGGGGATGGCGCGCCGCCGCGCATCCGGTCGCTGTGACGCTGGGGCAAGCCAGGCTCAGGGGTGCATTCAGGACAATTCAGGGAGAACGCCATGCCGCGTCTGTTGCGCCGGTTGCTGGACCGTCTGTCGCCGCCGCTGGAAGCGCCCGCCATCCAGGAAAGCCAGCAAGATCAATCTGGTCAGGAGAACCACGCGAAACTGGAGCGCCGGTCGGCGGCGGGCGCCTTTGTGGCGTGGTCGACGCCGGGGCGGCCGGTGTGGTCTGCGCGGGACTATGGCGCCTTCGCCCGTGAGGGCTTTCAGGCCAACGCCATCGCCCACCGTTGCGTGCGGCTGGTGAGCGAGGCCGCCGCGTCGGCGCCGCTGCTGCTTTATGAGGGGCGGCGCGAGCTGACCAGCCATCCGCTGCTTGACCTGCTGGCCCGACCCAACCCGCACGAGGGCGGCGGCGTGTTGCTGGAGGCGATCTATGGGCATTTGCTGGTGGCCGGCAACGCTTACGTCGAAGCCGTGCAACTCGATGATGTTCCGCGCGAACTCTACGCGCTGCGGCCAGACCGCATGCGCGTGGTTCCCGGCGCCGACGGCTGGCCCGAAGCCTGGGAATATACCGTGGGCGGGCGTAGCGTGCGTTTCCGCCGCGCCGCCGGTCGCATCAGCCCCATCCTGCATCTGAAACAGTTCCACCCGGCCGACGATCACTACGGCTTTTCCGCCATGGAGGCGGCGGCGACCGCGCTGGATCTGCACAATGCCGCTTCGGCCTGGAACAAGGCGCTGCTCGACAACGCGGCCCGGCCGTCCGGGGCGCTGGTGTATTCCGGCGCGCAGGGCGCCGGGCTGAGCGACGCCCAGTTCACCCGGCTGCGGGCTGAAATGGAAGCGCAATTCCAGGGCGCGGCCAACGCCGGGCGCCCGTTGCTGCTCGATGGCGGTCTGGACTGGAAGCCGTTGTCGCTGACGCCAAAAGACATGGATTTCATCGAGGCCCGGGCGGCGGCGGCGCGGGAGATCGCGCTGGCGCTCGGGGTGCCGCCGCTGCTGCTGGGCCTGCCGGGCGACAGCACCTACAGCAATTATGCCGAGGCCAACCGCGCCTTCTGGCGTCAGACCGTGTTGCCGCTGACGCGCCGCACCGCCGCCAGCCTGGCGCACTGGCTGACGCCGGCCTGGGGGCATGGTCTGCGTCTTGAACCGGATCTGGACGCCATTGAGGCGCTGTCGACGGAGCGCGAGGCGTTGTGGCGCCGGGTCAGCGCCGCGTCGTTTCTGAGCGACGGCGAAAAACGCGAAGCCGTCGGGTACGGAGCCGGAGCATCATGATGAATGTGCAACAGATGTTTTTCTTTAGTATTAATGTTTTTTACATAAGTTGATTTCATGAAGTGATCTGTTAATTGATTATTTCAGACGTATATATTTGGGGTGCTGAATGAGTGTTGTCTTGTTTATTTCCGGCGCGGCCGGCGATTGCGGTCGGCGCGAGCTGGCCAACTGCTGTAACGGGTTTCGCAATACGCCGCCCGGCTGGGTGTGGCGGGAGCAGGGGCCGGGCGGCGCGCTGAACCTTGCGCCGGAAGATGCCTGGCGCCGGCAGGGCAGATTGGGCGCGGCGCCGCCGGCCCCACCTGCGCGGGAGGATGCGGTGACCGCCAGCCCGTTGCCGGGTAACCCGGCGGCGCAACTGAAGGAGCCGACCGCCGCCGCGGACGGGGATTTCGGGCGATCAGCGACTTTCCAGGAAATCGGCGCCTATGAAAATGCCTGCGGCGCGCCGCTGCCGCGCGACTATGTCGAGTTTTTGCGGGCGGGGCAGTTTGCTGCGCCAGGCGCACGTTTCTTCGATACGCCGGATGCAGGCGGCGGTTTTGATGCGCTGCAATGTTTCTTCGGCTTTGGTCTGCCGTGGCCGACCTGCAATCTGGACTATGTGCGCCAGCTCTATGCCGGCGGCGCGCCGGATGGGGTGATTCCGATCGCCGGCAATGGCGCCGGAGACTACGTCTGTCTCGATCTGCGGGGCGGCGATACGGCCCGACAGGCCCCGGTTGCGTTATGGCGGCTCGACCATTTCTGGCGCACTGGCGAATGGCGTGAGCGGGACCTCATTTGCCTGGCGGACAGCTTTTCCGGGTTTGTCATGGGGCTGCGACAGGCGCCGCGCCGCGCCGTGAATGGGGGGGAGGCGCCGCGTCGGTTGCCCTCCAGCGCGCGCGCCACGTCCCATGTGGCCGCGCCATTGCCGGGCTTTGGGCCGCTGTTCGGGCGCTGGTCCGCGTAGTTGTGACTGTCTGCTTCTGCTTTGGGAAAGGAACCGGCGATGGGATCAGTTCTCGACGCGTTCATTTCCCGCGCCGATCTGGCGGACCTTGCGTTGCTGATGTGGGCGGTCTGCGTAACTTGCCTGTTACTGGTCGCGCTACAGCAACTGGGGGTCGCCAATCGTCGATTTGACCTGTTTGTACAGGAGCTGGCGCGCTTCAATCGCACGTTCGGCGACAGATAGGCGGCGCCTGACTGGTCATGTCGAATTTCGCCAATCGTTATTTCGACGCATTTATCCGGCGCGATGCGGATGTCCGCTCCGCCGAATATGCGATGAGTATGGGGGACTGACGATGGGAAGGTTGAAGCATGCCGCCCGGGCCATGCGCCGCCGCGTCGAGGCAACTGGCGGGGCGCCGGAACAGCCATTGTTTACGGCTGTGACGGTTGGTTGGGGCCGCAACCGCAAATGCCATGAGCGCGGTGCCGTCGTGCAAGAGCGGACGGCTGTCGTGCAAGAGCGGGCCGCTGTCGTGGAGGTGATCGCCACTTTTGTTGGCGTGCTTGGCCGCCTTGAGGCTGGCCAGCCGGCCAACCGCCCGGGGCTCCATCCCGGGCGCTCCACGGTTTCCGGGATCGGCGCGGAGGTTTGAGCATGGGCGTTCATGTGGCGCCGGATGTTACGCCTGACGGGCTTTTCGCCGGATACGCCAGCCTGTTCGAGGAGCCTGATCTGGGCGGCGATATCGTCCAGCGCGGCGCCTTCGCGGCGAGCCTCGTGCAGCGCGGCGCCGCTCAGGTGCGCATGCTGTGGCAGCACGATCCCGCCCAGCCGCTGGGACGCTGGCTCGATATTCGCGAGGATGCGCGTGGTTTGCGGGTGCGCGGCCAGCTCAACCTGGCGGTGCAGCGCGCCCGCGAACTGCAGGCGCTGATGGCGCAGAAGGCGGTGGATGGCCTTTCCATCGGCTTCCGGGCCGTGCGCGCCAGCCGCGACGGGCGCAGCGGTCTGCGGCGGTTGCTGCATGTCGATCTGTGGGAAATCTCGCTGGTGACCTTTCCCATGCAGCCAGCCGCCCGGATCATCGAAACGCGTGACGGCGGCAGGCCTGAACAACGCCTGCTCGCCAGCATTGACCGCATGACCCGGACGCTGTCGCAAGGTTGATGTCCGCAGGCTGATGAAGCAAGGCTGGCGCTCTGGGGGCTGACGCTCCGCTTCCCAGCGCCTTTCCGCATCAGATGATGTCACCGCCGCCGGTCCCCAGGACCGGCGGTTTTTTGTTGCCTGCCAATCAGGCGCCCGAACCCAATGATGGAGTGGTCATGACCGCGATCGCCATGCCGGAGCCAACAACCATGCTGGAGCACAAGGCCCTTGATACCGCCCCGGCGACGCAAGACGTCGTCCAGGCCTTCGAAGCGTTTTCGCGTAATTTCGCCGCTTTCCAGGAAGCCAACGACGCCCGGTTACTGTCGCTGGAAAAGCGCGCCCACGACGTCTTGCTGGACGAGAAGCTGGCCCGTATCGATGCGGCGCTGGATGAAAATCGTCGCAAATACGATCGGGCCCTCCTCGATAGCGCGCGCCCCATGCTGGGCGCCGGCGGGGCGGCGGCCGATCCCGTGGAGCGCCAGCACAAATCGGCGTTCGCCGCTTATGTGCGCAGTGGCGAGGCCGCCGGTCTCAAGCAGCTGGAAACCCGGGCCCTTTCGGCGGGCTCCGGCCCCGACGGCGGCTATCTGGCGCCCGTTGAGGTGGAGCGCGACGTGCTCGGCCGGCTGGCGGCGCTGTCGCCGATCCGCGGCATCGCCTCGGTGCGGATGATTTCGGCTGGCACCTACCGGAAGGCCTTCTCCAAAACCGGCCCGGCTGTCGGCTGGGTCGCCGAAACCGCGGCCCGACCCCAGACTGACTCTCCCGTGCTGGCTGAACTGAGCTTCCCGGCCATGGAGCTGTACGCCCAGCCGGCGGCCACCCAGACGCTGCTCGATGACGCCATCGTCGATATCGACCGCTGGATCGCCGAGGAGGTGGAACAGGCTTTCGCCGAGCAGGAAAGCGCCGCGTTCGTCAATGGCGATGGAGTCGCCCGGCCGCGCGGCTTCCTGAATTCACCCAAGGTCGCCAACGCCAGCTGGGCCTGGGGCAGCCTTGGTTTCGTCGCCTCTGGCGCGGCCGGCGCCTTCGCCGCCAGCAACCCGTCCGACGCCCTGGTCGATCTGGTCTACGCCCTGAAGGCCGGTTACCGGCAGAACGCCGCCTTCGTCATGAACCGCAAGACCCAGAGCCTGATCCGCAAGTTCAAGGCCAGCGACGGCAACTATCTGTGGGCCCCGCCAGCAACGGCGGGCGGCGCGGCTTCGCTGCTCGGCTTCCCGCTGGTGGAGGTCGAGGACATGCCGGATGTGGCGGCGGACAGCTTTTCCATCGCTTTCGGCGATTTCCGGCGCGGGTATCTGGTGGTGGACCGGGCCGGCGTGCGGGTGCTGCGCGACCCTTACAGCGCCAAGCCATACGTGCTGTTCTACACCACCAAGCGCGTTGGCGGCGGCGTTCAGGACTATGACGCCATCAAGCTGCTGAAGTTCGCTGCCTGATACCAGGGCCCGGTGAGCCTGACTCACCGGGCCCTGGTGAAGCCCGTGCGGCGCTTGAGCAATTCAGAATGCGGATGCGTCAGCATCTTCGCATTCTGGTATGATCCCGGTAAGCGCCCAGCCTCAGCGCCATCCGGCGCTGAGGCCCCAGCCGGCGAGGGTTTCGTCAATCCAGCTTCGCTGCGGAGCCAGCAGCACGCCCTGGGTGGTCTGGCCACAGGGGGCTGATCCCGCGCCCTTTGACCAGCTGGTGAGGGCGACGACCTCGCCATCGCCCGCCGAGATGGGGCCACCGGAATCACCGGCGCAGGCTCCGGCGCTTTTGCCCTTTGGCGCGCCGATCCACAGCAGGATCTTGCCCGGCCCCCACGGTTCGACCACCGGCGCGGCGACGGAGCGGAACCGGCCGTCCGCCGGTTGCCGGCCAACCGAGCCATAGCCGCCGACGCTGACCGTCGCGCCAGCGCGCGGCTGCGGCCCCACCGACAGGCTCGCCGGAGTAAAGCGCGACGGTAGCGGCTGCGCCAGCCGCACCAGCGCCAGATCAACCGACTGGCGACGCTGGCGGATGGCGTCCTTCACGTAATCAGGATGGGTGACGGAGGCGGTAGGCGTCAGCAGCACCGGCTGGTCGTTTTCCATGTAGTGCACCCGATGCTCACGCGTCGGATCAGCGCAATGCGCCGCCGTGAGCACCGCGCGGGGCGACACCACCACGCCTGAACAGACGGCGCCGCCAGACCCCAGCACCATGATCGAGACGGCGCTCGCCGGCCCGTTGTCGATTGCGCCGCCAATGATGGCGCTGGCGGGGCCCGGCGTCAGCAGCATTGCCAGGGCAAGGCTGCCGGCAAGGCGACAGCAGCGGGGGCCGAAACAATGAGACAGGCTGTTGCGCATTGTTCGTCTCGTTCGTCCTTCCCCGATCCGGGGTGAAGCATTTCAGCGGAATTTTGCGGCTGCGATCCAGACCAGGCGACTGGCGGAAGCGTCCCCTGCGCCGGGAGGTGAGACATGAACCTGATGCTTGTCAACGGCCCTGTCGTCGAACCCGTGACGCTCGATGACATGAAGCTCTATCTGCGACTTGATGGTGACGCTGAGGACGCGCTGGTGACGGCGATGATCCAGGCAGGCCGGACGACCGTGGAGGCGGCGACCAATCTGGCGCTGCTTGATCAGGTCTGGCGCGTGCGCCTCGACGCCTGGCCGGCGACGGGCTGCGTCGCGCCGCCCATCGGTCCGCTCCGGCGCATCGCGGCGGTGCGGCTGGTCTCGCGAACGGGCGAGGCCAGCGCTCTCGACGCTGCGGCATTCCGCGCCGATGCGGACGCCGGGATCGTCGTCATTCCGGCGTCGCCGCCGGCCCCGCCGCCTGGCGGACATATCGAGATCGACATCGGCGTCGGCCATGGCGCGGCGGCTGCGGATGTGCCGGAGGCGCTGCGGCTTGCGGTGCGCGCCATGGTTGCCTGCTGGTTCGACAATCGCGGCGAAACCCCTGCGGCGCGCGGCGCGCCGCTGCTGCCGGATGTGGTGCGCGCCCTGCTGGCGCCGTTCCGGCCGATGAGGCTGGTATGAATGCGGCCCGCATGAACCCGCCCGGCATCGGCGCGCGCCGCCGCCATGTCGTCATCGAACAGGCGGTCGAGACGCCGGATGGCGCGGGTGGTTTCAGCCGCGCCTGGAGCGCAAAGGCCAACGTCTGGGCCTCGTTTCGGCTGATCCGGGCCGGGCCGCGCGACATGGCTGACCGGCCGTCGCTGGCGAGGGTCTGGAGCGTGCGCATGCGCTGGCGCGATGATCTCGATGGAACGCGCCGCCTGCGCGACGGCGCGCGGATTTTCACCATCCTCGGCGGGGGCGATCCGGACGGCCGGCGCATGTGGACGGATCTGCGCGTCGGGGAGGAAACGGCATGAGCGGAACCGGGAGTGGAATCGTTGGGGCAACCCTGTCGCCGGTTCTGGCATTGCGCGCCGCAGTTCACGCCGCTCTGGCGGCGGATGGGCCGCTGGTCGCCATGCTCGGCGGAGCCCGCATTCATGACGCCGCGCCGCGCGGCGTTTCCGGTCTCTATGTGGTGTTCGATGGCGCCGTCGCCCGCGACCGCTCCGCCGGGGAGCAGCGCCGCGAAGGCCATGAATTCAGCCTGACGGTGTGGTCGCCGCCTGGCGGCCCCCGGCCGGCGCTGGAGGCGGCGGCGCGCATCCGGGCGCTGCTTGAAGACGCGGACCTGCCGCTGCAGGGGCATCGCCTGGTTTTGCTGCGCGTGGCCCGGGAGGAGGCGCGGCGCGATCCGGCCAGCGGATTGCCGCAAGTGCGGCTGACCCTGGCCGCCATTACCGAAAACCAGGCCACCTGAGACAGGAGCACGGAATGGGAGCGCAAAAGGGCAAGGATCTGCTGCTGAAGATCGCCGGGCCGACGCCCGGCGTTTTCGTGACGGTGGCCGGACTGCGGGCGCGGCAGATCGCATTTAACGCTGATGCGGTGGATGTGACCAACGCTGAATCCAGCGGGCGCTGGCGCGAACTGCTGGCCGGCGCCGGGGTGCGGCGCGCCGCCGTGAGCGGCGCCGGCGTATTTCTTGATGAGGCCAGCGATGCGTTGGTGCGCGAGGCGTTCTTTGGCGGCGATATCCGGGCCTGGCGCATTGTTATTCCGGGTTTCGGGACCATCGATGGGACGTTCCAGATCACCGCCATGGAATATCGCGGCGAGCATGCGGGCGAAGTGACCTTCGACATCGCCCTGGAGTCCGCCGGCGCCCTGACTTTCACCCCAACCTGACGGAAAAACGCCATGTCCGCTTCGCCCATTGCCGCTTCCCGGGATCTGCCTTTTTCCCGTCATTTCCATAACCGCCGGCGCGGCGATGTGGTCGCCACCATTGGCGGCCAGCCGGTGCGGCTGCGCCTCACCCTGGGCGCCCTGGCGGAACTGGAAACCGCATTCCAGGTCGATGATCTGGCGCAACTCGCCGCCCGCTTTGGCCGGGGGGCGTTGTCCGCGCGCGATTTGCAGGCGATCGTCACCGTCGCCATGCGCGGCGCCGGGCGCTGCGTCACCGACGCTGAAGCGGCCGACCTGCCGGTGGCCGGCGAACTGCCCGGGCTGGCCCGCGCCATCGCCGACCTGCTGGCGCTGACCTTCGGAGATCCGGACGCCGGGCGCGCCGCCCCGGCGGGGGAGGGCGCGGATCGCCCTTTTGTCCGGCGGATGCTGGCATGGGCGCGCAGCCTTTTCCCTGGGATGCGGTGATGGCTTTTGGCCTCGGCAGGCTTTGCCTCGCGCCCGACGTCTTCTGGGGCATGACGCCCCGCGAACTGGCTTTCGCCATGCGGGGGGCGGGGCAAATGGTCGGGAGCCCCGAGGCGCCAGCGCGCGTTGATTTCGCCGCGTTGACCCAGGCGTTTCCGGACTGATGTTTCCAGACTGATCCAGCATCAAATGGAGGAGCTGCATGGCGATTGATCCAGGTCTGGAACCGGGGGCGCAGGGCTCCACTTTTGACATCTCGGCGGTGCAGGACGCCGCCGAAGCGTTTCGCAATCTCGATGAAATGGCCCGTCGGGCCGGCGGCGCCATGACGGCGGCTTTCACCAGCGGCATGGCCGGCGGCAAAAGTCTCGATCAGGTGCTCGCAAACCTTGGAGCGCGCCTCAGCAATATCGCGCTGAACGCCGCGTTGAAGCCGCTGGAAGGCGCCCTCGGCTCCGGGCTGGAGGCCCTGGTGAAATCCCTGGGCGCGGGTGTTGGCGGCGTCACCGCCAGCGCCAGGGGCAATGTGTTCTCCGGCGGGCGCGTGCAGCCCTTCGCCAGGGGCGGCGTCGTGGCGGCGCCGACCTATTTTCCCATGAGCGGGGGCGTCGGGTTGATGGGCGAGCAGGGCGCCGAGGCGATCATGCCGCTGAAGCGCGGCGCCGATGGCCGGCTCGGCGTTCAGGCGGCCGGTGGGGGCGCTGTCAATGTGACCGTGAACATCGCCGCCCGCGATGTGGAAAGCTTTCGCGCCTCGCGGGCGCAGGTCTCCGCCGCCGTTGCCCGCGCCGTGGCGCGCGGCCAGCGGGCGATGTGAGCTGGGGAGGCGGCATGGCTGATTTTCATGAGGTGCGCTTTCCCGTTGACGTGGCGCTGGGCGCGCGCGGCGGGCCGGAGCGCCGCACTGACATTGTCACGCTCGGTTCGGGGCGTGAGCATCGCAATGCCCGCTGGTCCGATTCCCGCCGGCGCTATGACGCTGGCTACGGGGTCAAGACGCTCGACGCGCTGGCCCAGGTCGTGAGTTTCTTCGAGGAGCGGCGCGGGCGCCTCCACGGCTTCCGCTGGCGCGATCGCCTCGACGATCGCAGTTGCCCACCTTCCATGACGCCTTCCGCCGCTGACCAGGCGCTGGGCGTTGGCGATGGGGCGCAGGCCTTGTTCCAACTGGCGAAAACCTATGGCGGCGGCTTCGCCCCCTGGACGCGGAGCATCCGCAAGCCGGTCGCTGGCTCGGTGCGCGTCGCCGTCGCGGGCGTGGAGGCGCCGCCAGCAGCGTTCACGGTCGATCACGCCAGCGGCCAGATCATCTTCGTCGCTGGTCATGTTCCGCCAGCCGGCGCCAGCGTCTCCGCCGGCTTTCTGTTCGACGTGCCAGTGCGTTTCGATACGGACGCCCTGGACATTGACCTGGCGGCCTTCGCCGCCGGCGACATCCCGTCCATCCCGGTCGTGGAAATCATTCCCTGAAACTGCGGTTGAGGAGGCGTCATGCGCGCTGTTCCTGAAGGCTTCGCCGCGCGTCTTGCCGGCGAAACAACGACGCTTGCCCATTGCTGGCGGCTGGCCCGCGCCGATGGCGTCGTGCTCGGCTTCACCGACCATGATCATGACATTGGCTTTGGCGGCGTCATCTACGCGGCGGCGACCGGGCTCGACGCGGCCGCACGCACGGCGGAGCTGGGCTTTGCCGTCGGCGGCGGCGAGGTTGCGGGAGCCCTGACCTCCGCCGCCATCACCGGCGACGACATCATGGCGGGCCGCTACGACGGAGCCCGCGTCGAAATCTGGCTGGTGGACTGGCGCGCGCCGCAGCATCGCCTGCTGCTCGACGTCGGGAGCATCGGCGAGGTCAGCCGCAGCGATCATGCCTTCACCGCCGAACTGCGCAGCGTCATGCACCGGCTCGACGAAACCCGCGGCGGCGTTTACCGCGCCGCCTGCGCCGCCGATCTGGGCGACGCCCGCTGCGGCGTCAGCCTCGACCGGCCTGAGATGCGCGCCGCCGCCACGGTGACGGCGCCGGGCGATGGGCGCAGCGGCTTCCGTTGCGATGGCCTCGCCGGATATGCCAGCGGCTGGTTCACGCATGGCCGGCTTGTCTGGACCTCCGGCGCCAACGCCGGCGCCAGCTTTGCCGTGAAGCTGCACCACAGCCTGGCCGGCGCCGTTGAACTGCTGCTGTGGGGCGAAACTGTGCAGCCCCTGGTCGCCGGCGACGCCTTCACCGTTACCGCCGGCTGTGACAAGAGCCTGGAAAGCTGTCGCGATCGCTTCGCCAATACCGTGAACTTTCGGGGCTTTCCGCATATGCCGGGCAATGATTTCGCGATCGGTCGCGGTGGCGTCAGCCAGGGAGTCATGGACGGCGGGAGCATGTTCCGGTGAGCGCCGGCGACATCGCCCCGGCGGCGCCGACACGGAGCGCCATCGTGAGCGAGGCGCGGCGTTGGCTTGGCACGCCTTATCTGCATCAGGCCTCGTTGCGCGGGGTTGGTTGTGATTGCCTGGGGCTGGTGCGCGGCGTGTGGCGCGCGTTTTACGGCGCCGAGCCGGAAACGCCGCCGCCATACGCGCCCGATTGGGCGGAGGCCCGTGGCCAGGAGCATTTTCGCGACGCCGCCCGGCGGCATTTGCGTGAAATAGCGCCGGAGGAGGCGGGCGCTGGCGACGTGCTGCTGTTCCGCTTCCGCCCATATGCGCCGGCCCGGCATTGCGCCATCCTCAGCGGCGAGAGCCTGATGATCCACGCCCACGATGGCGCCGTGGTGTCGGAGGTGGCGCTGACCCGTTGGTGGCGGCGCCACGCGGCCTGTGCTTTCGCTTTTCCCGGACGCTCCACTGACTGCTGACGTAATTCGGCTGACGCAATCTGCAAAACCGATGGGAGACGGCCATGGCGACGCTGGTGTTGCAGGTGGCGGGCGGAGCCATGGGCGCGGCGGTCGCCGGTCCAGCCGGCGCCATCGCCGGGCGGGCGCTTGGCGCCCTGGCCGGCGCGGTCGTTGATTCCAGCCTGCTGTCCGCTCTGGACGGCCGCAAGGGGGGCGCTGCTCCGGCATTGACCGACGTCGCCGGTCTCACATCCACCGAAGGCGCGCCGATCCCGAAAGTTTACGGTCGGGCCCGGATCGGCGGGCAACTGATCTGGGCGACGCGGATTGAGCGCGTCGCCAGCTTCGGGACCGCCCGTAGCGGCGCCGGCGGCAAGGGCGCCCTGTCCGGCGCCGGGAGCAACAGGGACCAGAGCTGGAGCTATTTCGCCAATCTCGCCGTCGGCCTGTGCGAGGGGCCGATTGCTTTTGTCCGCCGCGTCTGGGCCGATGGCGAGGAACTGGACCTGGCGACGGTGACCATGCGCGTCCATACCGGCGCGGAGGATCAGCAGGCCGACCCGCTCATCGTGGCAAAGGAAGGTCTGGCCAACGCACCGGCCTGTCGCGGCGTGGCTTATGTGGTGTTCGAACGGCTGCCGCTGGCCGGCTTTGGCAATCGCATTCCGCAGTTTTCATTCGAGGTGGTGCGGCCGGTCAATGGCCTGTGCGGCCTGATCCGCGCGGTCGACCTGATTCCTGGCTCCACCGAATATGGCTATGACCCGCTCTGGCGCGTGCAAATGCCGGCCGAGGGCGTCAGCGCGCCGGAAAATCGCCATCAATTGCATGGCGCCACCGATGTCGCCGCCTCGCTCGACGCCTTGCAGGCGCTGTGCCCCAATCTGCAGCGCGTCGCCCTGGTCGTCAGCTGGTTCGGCGACGATCTGCGGGCCGGCGATTGCACGATTGCGCCGCGCGTCGAGCGCCACGACAGGCAGACCAATGGCGATCCGTGGATGGCCAGCGGTCAGGCCCGCGCCCTGACCCGGCAGGTGAGCCTGATCGAAGGCCGGCCGGCCTATGGCGGAACGCCGTCCGACGCGGCGGTGATCCGCATCATTCACGAGCTTGGCGCCCGTGGCCTTGCCGTCACCCTGTACCCCTTCGTCATGATGGACATTCCGCCTGGCAATGGTCGGGCCGACCCGCGCGATCCTGGCCGCGAACAGGCGCCATTTCCCTGGCGCGGCCGCATCGTCTGCCATCCGGCGCCGGACGTCGCGGGAACGCCGGATGGAACGGCGGAAGCGACGGCGCAGGTGGCGCGCTTCTTTGGCGACGCCGCGCCAGGGCAGTTCACGCCATATTTTGCCACCGTGGCGTTTTCCGGCCCGGCGCAATGGAGCTATCGCCGTTTCATTCTGCATTACGCCACGCTGGCGGCGCTGGCTGGCGGCGTTGAGGCTTTCGTCATCGGCTCGGAATTCGTCGGGCTGACGCGGGTTCGCAGCGCCACGGGCTATCCGGCGGCGGAGCAGTTCGCGGCGCTGGCCGGGGATGTCCGCGCCGTGCTCGGCGCCGGCTGCAAGCTGGTCTACGCGGCGGACTGGACCGAATACGGCGCCCACGTGCGCAATGGCGGCGCCGACGTGGATTTTCCCCTCGACGTGGTCTGGGGCTCGCCGCACATCGACGCGGTCGGCATTGATTATTACCCGCCGCTCTCCGACTGGCGCGACGGCGCTGGCCATGCCGACGCGGCGCTGGCGCGCAGCGTCTACGATCTGGACTATCTCACTGGCCGGCTCGGCGCCGGCGAGGCGTTCGACTGGTATTACGCCTCCGACGCCGACCGGGCGGCGCAGGTTCGCTCGCCCATTGCCGACGGCGCCTGGGGCAAGCCCTGGATTTACCGCGCCAAGGATCTGGTTGGCTGGTGGAGCAATCCGCACCTGCGCCGCGTTGGCGGCGTCGAGATGGGCGCCACGGCCTGGACCCCGGCCGGCAAACCCATCTGGCTGACCGAGATTGGCGCGCCGGCCGTCGACAAGGGAACCAACGGCCCCAACGTCTTTCCCGACCCCAAATCGTCCGAGAACGCCGCGCCGCCATTCTCGCGCGGCTTTCGCGACGACCTCATGCAATTGCGGGGCGTACAGGCGATCATCCGGCGCTTTGATCCGGCCTTTGGCGCCGCGGAAGGCTGGAATCCGGTGTCGCCGCACTATGGCGGACGCATGGTTGATCCGTCGCGCATCTACGTCTGGGCGTGGGACGCGCGGCCGTTTCCGGCATTCCCGGCCATGTCCGGCGTCTGGGGCGACGCCGCCAACTGGGGCTGCGGCCACTGGCTCACCGGCCGGCTGGAGGGCGTCGAACTGGCTGCGCTTTTGCGACAGGTGCTGGCGGACCATGGCGTCGGCGGCCCTGAAGCCCCTGTCGGCGACATCGATGTTGACGGCTATCTCGACGGCTATGTCATCGACCGGCCGATGTCGGCGCGCGAGGCGTTGCAACCCCTGTGCGATCTGCACGGTTGCCAGGCCGCTGTCAGCGGCGGCGCCGTGCGGTTTTGCGGGCCGTCGGGCGCGATCGCGGCCTGGTTCACGGCGGACGATCTGGTACCCGATGACGATGGCGCGCCCTGGCTGCTGACCCGCGCCCAGGAAAGCGAACTGCCGCGCGAGGCCCGCATCGCGTTCACCGATGGCGACGGCGACTATCGCCGCGCCGCCGCCACCTCCCGCCGGCTGGCCGGATTCAGTGAGCGCGCCGCGGCGGCGGACGTGACTGCGGTGACCCATCGCGGCGCGGCGCGGCGGCTGGCCGATGTCTGGCTGCAACGGCTCTGGCAGGCCCGCGATCGCATCAGCCTGCGCGTCTCGCCACGGGCCCTGGCCCTGGAGCCTGGCGCCGTCATCGCCGTGGCCATTGACGGCGCCTGGCGGACCTGGCGGATCAGCCGCCTGGTGGATGGGGCTCATCGGACCGTGGAGGCGGAAGCCATCGCCCTGACGCTGCCGGATGGCGCCGGCGCGCCCTGGCGGCCCGCCGCCCGTCCGTCGCCATCCCTGCCCGGGCCGCCGCTGGCCTTTGCCCTGGACCTGCCGGCGGCGACAGCCGACCCGGCGCCGCTGCAATATCTGGCGGCTTTCGCTGATCCATGGCCCGGCGCATTGGCGGTGTGGCGTTCCGCTGATGGAGGCCATTTCGATCATGTCGGCCAGATTGCGGTTCCGGCGATGGCGGGCCGGACCACCGCGCCCCTGCCGCCGGGGCCGCTGTGGCGGTTCGACCACGTAAACGGCTTTAGCGCCGTGATGCGCGGCGGCGCGCTTGCTTCGGTCGATGACGCGACCTTGTTTGACGGCGCCAATCTGTTCGCGCTTGTCGATGGGGACGGCGTCGTGGAAATCCTTGCCGCCGGCCGCGTCGAATTGCTTGGGGACGCTGGCTCCAGCGGGCGAACCTGGCGCTTCAGCCGGTTGCTGCGCGGCCTTGCAGGAAGCGAGGCGGCTGCCGGGCGGATGCTGCCGGCAGGGGCCAGGATCGTGGCGATCGACCAGGCGTTGCTGGCGCTGACCAGCGATCTGAACGATCTGGGCCGCACAATGCGCTATCGGGTGGGACCGGCCGGGCGCGACCACGGCGACGGCGCCTTCCAGGAGCTGGCGGCAGCGCCGTCAGCGCTGGCGCTGCGGCCGCTGGCGCCCGTGCACATCCGGGCGCGACGGGGGCCGGACGGCGTTGTCATCAGCTTCATGCGTCGCAGCCGGCTTCTGGCCGACGCCTGGGGTGAGGCTGAGCCGTCGCTCGGTGAGGCCTTCGAGCGATACGACGTCGATATCCATGCCGGTAGTGGCGTGACGCGCACCCTCAGCGGCAGTGCGCCGGAGATCCTCTACCCGGCGGTGGCGGAACTGGCCGATTTCGGCGGCGCCCAGCAGACGCTCGATCTCGCCGTCATGCAGATCAGCGCCGTCGCCGGGCGCGGGTTTCCGGCCCGCCAGACTGTCGCCGTTTCCTGAAACCGATGCGGAGTTCTCCATGACCGAAACCTTGCGCCTCGGCCTGCCGCTGGTGGCTGCCGGGCAATCGCAGAAGCATGTCACCGTCAATGAAGGCCTCGCCATTCTCGATGACCTGGTCCAGCTTGCCGTGCGCGACGCTGGCCGCACGGCGCCGCCCGTCGCGCCAGCAGAAGGCGACCGCCATATCGTTGGAGCAGGGGGCAGCGGGGCCTGGGCTGGCGCGGACGGCAAGGTTGCCGTCTGGCAGGAGGGCGCCTGGCGTTTTTATGCGCCGGCGCCCGGCTGGGTCGCCTACGTGCAGGCGACCAACCGCTTCATGGCCTGGGACGGCGCGCACTGGCGGGAAACCGCAGCCGCATCCGGATTCGCGGATCCCTTCGCCAGACCGTTCAGCGCCCGCGCCCGCCAGCGGGTCGTCGTTGGGCTTGACAGTCTCGGCGGCAGCGGCGGCCAGCCCGGGTTCACCGACAATCTGCGCAGCCTGCTGACCGCAGCGCTGGGCGACGCCGGGCCGGGCCTGCTGCCGCTCGATCATGAAACCATCGCCCTGCGCCTGGCTGGCGGCGACTATGCCGTGAGCGCTGGCTTCACCAACATCGCCGTGCTGCCGTGGAGCGATCCGAAGCGCCGCCGCAGCCTGTTTGGCAAGGGGCTGTTCTGCGCCAACGCCGCGACGGATGAACTGGCGACAGGCGATTATCTGCTGCTCTCTGGCCCGGACACCAACATTCAGGCGATCGACCTGTATTTCGAATGGTCGGCGCCTGGCCAGTCGTTCCGGCTCAGGCAATGGCCGACGGAGATTCTGGACAATGCCGTGCTGGTTCGGCAGGCGGATTACCCGGACCTTGGCGTCGTTCACAAGTTGACCCTGCTGCTTGATATTGGCGGCGTTTACGCCGGCAAGGGGATCAATATCGAGCGCATCGTCTGTTGCGACCAGCCGCTGTATTTCTGGGCGGTGGAGATGCACGGCGCGGGTACGGGCCGTGATGGCGCGCAGGTGCTCGATATCGGCACGCCCTCAGCGGCGGCGCGGGACTGGGCCAACCTTGATGATGCGCGCATGCGCATGTGGGCCGATTTGCTGCAGGCGGATGTCTTCATTCTGAATGCCGGGATGAATGACCGGGGGGCCTCGCCCCAGACCGATGTGGAGGCGCGGCGCAATGCGGCGGACTTCAGCCAGAGCCTGCATCGCATCGTCGATCGCCTCCAGGGCTGCGCCCGCACGCGCCTGTTGCTGGCGCGGCCGCTGGACCCGGCCGACGCCGCGACGACCGGCATCCGCTATTATGACGCCGTGGTGAAAGCGGCCGCATGGGCGCGCGGCTGTGGTTTTTTCGATGAGCGCGACGCCCTTGGCGATTTCGCCGCGGCTGACGCCGCCGGCTACATGTCTGGCGACGGGGTTCACCCTTCAGCCGCCGGCAACGCCCGGTTGGCCGCCGCCTGCGTCGCCCGGCTGGCGCATCTGGGCGCCTGAGTCTGTCACGGAAACACCGCACAACTGGAGGACGTCATGGTTGCGAACAACCAGCAGGCAGCGCTTGCCCGTGTGCTTGCGCATGAAGGCGGCAATGCGGACGATCCGCATGATCCCGGCGGGCGCACCAGCCGGGGCGTCACCCAGCGGGTTTACGACGCCTGGAGGCGCGGCCGCGATCAGCGGGCCCGGGATGTGTTTCTGGCCAGCATGGCCGAAGTGCGCGCCATTTATCTGGAACAATACTGGCATCGCGTCCGCGCTGACGAACTGCCAGCCGGCCTCGACTATGCGGTGTTCGACGCGGCGGTGAACTCCGGGCCGGTGCAGGCGGTGAAATGGCTGCAACGCGATCTGGGCGTGAGGGTGGACGGCGTTGTTGGACAGGTGACGCTGGCGGCGGCTCGCGCCCGTCAGGATGTCGCCGGCGTGATATCCGCCCTGTGCGCGCGCCGCATGGCGTTTCTGAAACAGCTGCGGACATGGCGGCGTTTTGGCGCCGGCTGGACAAGGCGCGTGGCTGATGTGGAGCGCATGGCCATCGCCATGTCCGGCGGCGCCATGCCAGGGGTGGGCAAAACGCGCGCGGCGCCAAAAAATAGCGCTGGATCGCAGAACAGCGGCGCACGCGCTGATCCGGGCGAAATCGTCCGGCCATCCGGCGCCGGGTTTGCTGGAGCGGCTGCTGGAGCAGGCCTTGCCACCGTGGCGGCGGCAGAGGCCATGGGCGACAGCCTGCGTCAGGCGGCGACGGAAATTGGCCTCGCGGCCCAGCAGTTTCCCGCTGTCGCGGCCATGGCGTCGGCGATGACTGTCCTTGGCCTGTTGCTTCTCGTCGCTGGAGTTTGCTGGCGGTTCTACATGGCCTGGCGCTGGCGGATAATCGACCGCGCGCTGTGCGGGCCAGCGGATGGCGATCACATGGCTGCTGCTGATCCGGCGCTGCGGCTGGTCCGGCGCGGCGGCTCTTCCTTATCAAAGTTCGGGGAGCGGCAGTCCAGGGTATAGCGCAGGCGAGCTGCGCGCGTTACGCACATGACGCTGGCTGCGGCTCATGTAAATATTACTGGCGAAATCCCTGTTGCCGGGCTTGGGGGAATGCGTGTTGAACTGTCTGGGGCTTCCGGATGTGATGTCGGCGATCAAAGCTCTCGGGCTGTGTCTGGCGCTGGCCAGCCTGACGGCGGAGCCGTCCCAGGCGCAGGCGCGCCCCAAAAGTGATGACCAGTGTCTCGGACAGGGCGAGGTGCGGGAACTGGTGAACCAGAATGCCGTGCTGTCGCCAGAACTTGTGCTGAGAAAAGCCCGCGCGACGGTTGGCCCCGGCGCCAAGGTTCTGCGCGCCCTGCTATGTCGGCGCGAGGGGCAATATGTCTACCGGCTCACCTTGCTGCGGCGCGATGGCCGCGTCATTCATCAGGTGGTCAGTGCGCGCCCGGTCCGGCCGGACGCGCCCCGCTAGAGTGCTTTCCGGTCAGACAGCGTTGTCCGATCGATCAGCATTCATTCAATTCAGGGAAACAGGGAGCTTCAGGCGGGATGGGCCCCCTCTCCATGTTTTCGCCGGCAATTGTCATCAGTCAGAATGACAGGCGTTTTCGCAGGTTCAGGCTTGAATGGCCCATCGTGGGCCGGAGCAGCGCGGAGAGCACGGTTGCGATTGCTTGTGGTTGAGGACGACGCGGAGCTGAACCGGCAGATCTGCCATGCCCTTGAGGCGGCGGGTTATGCGGTCGATCGCGCCCTGGAAGGGCGGGAGGCCGCTTTTCTTGGCGAAACCGAGCCTTATGACGCGGTGATCCTCGATATGGGGCTTCCTGGTCTCGATGGCCTTTCCGTGTTGCAGCAATGGCGCGGCGGCGGCGTGGCCATGCCGGTGCTGGTGTTGACCGCGCGCGATCGATGGAACGACAAGGTGCTGGCCTTCGATGCCGGCGCTGACGACTATGTCTCCAAACCCTTCCATATGGAGGAATTGCTGGCGCGTCTGCGCGCCCTGCTGCGGCGCTCGGCCGGGCATGCGAGCAATGTGCTTGTCAGCGGGCCGGTGAAGCTGGACGTGGGGGCAGCCCGCGTCACCGTCGATGGCGCCGAGGTTCGTCTGACTTCCCACGAGTTCCGGCTGCTGTCCTACCTGATGCATCATCCGGGCAAGACCATCTCGCGCACCGAGCTGGTCGAGCATATCTATGATCAGGACTTCGACCGGGATTCGAATACCATCGAAGTCTTTATAGGACGCCTGCGGCGCAAGCTCGGCGTGGAAATCATCGAGACCGTCAGGGGGCTGGGCTATCGTATCCAGGCACAGACCCAGGCGTCCGGCCGGCTGGCCGGAAAAGCGGCGACATGAGATGGGCGCAGGCAAAGCCGGATCGGGACCAACATCGCGACTGGGCAGGCTGACAGGTCGCGAATCCTCGTTGGCCGAGCGCCTGGTGATTTCGGCCATTTGCTGGTGCGCGCTGATTCTCATCGTCGCTGGCCTTATCCTCACCGCCATCTACAACCGGGCGACCGAGCGTGCATTCGACGAGCGGTTGCAGGTCTATCTCACCGGTCTTGTGTCGGAAATGGCCGCACCCGCAAGCGCTGATGGCAAGGAGCGCGTGGGCGTTGGCGAGCCGCGTTTCGATCTGCCCCTGTCGGGCTGGTATTGGCAGATCGCCCGCGTCGGAGGCGGTCCCGGCGATCTCCGCGCCTCACGCTCCCTGTTCGGTTCACAATTGCCGCCGCTGCCCCCCCGCGCCGCCCGCGCTGAGGCGGCGCGTAACGATGGCGTCCGCGCGGGCTATGTAGTTGGCCCTGACGCGCGGCGCTTGCGGGTGATTTCACGCGTCATCGATTTTGGCGAGGAGGGGCGTTTCGACATCACCGTCGCCGGCCCTGCGGACGAGATCGAGGCGGAGAGGCGGGAGTTCACCGTCTACGTCACGCTCACATTCGTGCTGCTCGGACTGGCGCTGGCGCTGTCGACGCTTCTTCAGGTCAGATTCGGTCTCGCGCCGCTTGCCCGCTTGCGCAGCGCCATCGAGAAAGTGCGTCACGGCGATTCTGATCACATCGGCGGCTCCTACCCGCGAGATGTCGCGCCGCTGGCGGCCGAACTCAATTTGCTGATCGACGCCAATCGCAAGATTCTGGACCGCGCCCGCACCCAGGTTGGCAATCTGGCCCATGCCCTGAAGACACCGCTGAGCGTGATCGTCAACGACGCCGAGCGCATCGCCAGCGCGACGGATGGATCGGACTTTCCGGCGCGGGTGCGGGATCAGGCTGCGGTGATGCGCAACCAGATCAATTATTATCTCGACCGCGCCCGCGCCGCCGCGCTCGCCGGCGCGCTCGGCGCCTTCGCCGACGTGGCGCCAGTCGTGAACGGCTTGACGCGAACGCTGCTCCGTATCCACGCTGGTCGCGACATCGCCGTGGACGTGACGGTCGAGGAGGGGTTGCGCTTCCGGGGAGAGGCGCAGGACCTGCAGGACATGATCGGAAATCTGACCGACAACGCCTTCAAATGGGGGCGTTCGCGGGTGGCCATCACCGCCGGCGCCATCAGCGATCATGATGGCGCGCCAACGATCCGGATCGCCGTCGATGACGATGGTTCCGGCCTCGCGGCGGAGGCCTGGGCAGACGCCATGGCGCGCGGCAAACGGCTGGATGAAGCCAAGCCGGGCTCGGGGCTTGGCCTGTCGATCGTCGCCGACCTTGCCGAGATGTATGGCGGAACCCTGCAATTGCAGAAGTCGCCGCTTGGCGGATTGCGGGCGGAGCTGTCGCTTCCCGGGGTTGTGGCCCTGCCGCTGTCGGCGGCCTGATGTCTCCGCGTGTCATGCGGTTGCGGCGCGCGCTGAATTCGCGTGACCTTATGTCGCCGCGCTGCGCCATCTTGCGCCATCTCGCGGAGCAGCCGGCCAGGTTATACGGCCTGAATGGCGATCTGGTTCATCTTCGCGCTCATGACCGGCCTGGCGATCGGGGCTGTTCTCTGGCCCCTGTCGCGTCGCGCCCCTGCGCCAGCGGGGCAAGTGGACGAGCGGGCGTTCTATGAGCAACGCCTTGCCGAAATCGGTCGGGACGCTGGCAGCGGGTATATCAGCGGCACGGAAGCCGACGCCGCGCGGGCTGAGGCCGCCCGCCGTCTGTTACGGGAAACCCGTTCTGCCCGGGCGGGACTTGCCGATGGCGAAAGCGAATATGCGCTGCGTCGCCGTCGCGCCGCTTCTGCGATCGCGCTTTCGACGATCCCGTTGATAACGCTGGCAATCTATGGAGCCATCGGCTCGCCTGACATGATGTCCCAGCCCATCGCGGAGCGCCGCGCCAGGCCGGTATCCCAGGCTGACGCGGGTGATCTGATCGCACGCATGGAGCGCCATCTCGCGGCAAAGCCGGATGACGGCGCCGGTTGGGAAGTGCTGGCGCCGGTTTATTTGCGCCTCGGCCGGCCAGAGGAGGCCGTGAAGGCCTGGGCCAATGTCCTGCGGCTGCGCGGGGAAACGCCGGCGCGTCTGGCCAGCTACGGCGAGGCGCTGGTGGCTTCTTCCAGCGGCGTGGTGGAATCGTTCGCCCGCGAATTGTTCGAGCGCGCCGCGAAGGATGATCCGGCCGCGCCCATGCCGAAGTTCTATCTTGCCGTCGCCCAGGCTCAGGATGGCGATGTGAACGGCGCGCGCGCGGCTTTCGAGACGCTGCTGAAGAGCGCGCCGCCCGATGCGCCCTGGCGCGGCGCGGTGGAAACGCGCATAGCCGGCCTGGAGCGTCAGGCGATGGCGAAGGATATTGCCTCTGCCCCCGCCGAGGCCCAGGGCGCGGCGATCGCTGGCATGGTGCAGGGGCTTGCGGAGCGATTGAAGGCCAACCCTGACAATCCTGAGGGCTGGCGCACGTTGCTGCGCTCTTACGTTGTGCTCGGGCGCAAGGCTGAAGCGGGGGTAGCCCTGACCGACGGCCTGCGCGCCCTCGGCGCGCGCCCGGAAGAGGCCGCCAGATTTGAAGCTTTTGCCCGCGAGCTGGGCGTTACTCCAAAGACGCCCTGAGGACGATCGATGACGCGAAAGAAGCGCAGGCTGCTGCTGATTGGTTCCGCCGTCGCCGTGTTGAGCGTGGCGCTTGGCCTCGTGCTGTTCGCCATGCGCGATACGATCGTGTTCTTTTACGGGCCGACGGAACTGGCGCAGAAGGACATCCGGCCGGGCTCCCGTTTGCGCATCGGCGGACTGGTGAAGGAAGGTTCGGTGGAGCGTCTCGCCAGCCAGCAGGTCCACTTCGCCATTACCGACTCAACCTCGGTCGTTCGCGTGTCCTATGTCGGCCTGCTGCCCGATCTGTTCCGTGAAGGGCAGGGCGTGGTTGCTGAAGGCGTTCTGCAGGCTGACCGTACATTCGTGGCCGACAAGGTGTTGGCCAAGCACGATGAACGTTACATGCCGCGGGAAGTGGCGGACGCCCTGAAGAAGCAGGGTGTCTGGCAGGGCGAAGAAACTGCGGGAGCCGCGCGCCGATGATCGTCGAGATCGGACATTACGCGCTGGTTCTGGCGCTGGCGCTTTCCGTCATCCAGACAGTCCTGCCGTTCTGGGGCGCGCGGGCGCGCGACGCATCGCTGATGGGGATCGGTCCGGTTGCCGCCGTCGGAGCGTTCATCTGCGTCGCTATCGCCTTCGGCGCCCTGACCTGGGCTTATGTGACGTCCGATTTCACCGTTCGCAACGTGGTCGAGAACTCCCACTCGCTGAAGCCGCTGCTGTTCCGGATCACTGGTCTGTGGGGCAACCATGAAGGCTCCATGTTGCTGTGGGTGCTGGTGGTGGCGCTGTTTGGCGCGCTGCTGGCGGTCGCGCGCAATATGGCGCCGGGCGTGCTGCGGGCTGACGCCCTGGCGGTTCAGGGCCTCATCAGCGTCGCTTTCCTCACCTTCCTCGTCAGCGTATCCAATCCCTTTGCCCGCGTGTCTGCGCCGCCGGCGGAAGGGCAGGATCTCAACCCGATCCTTCAGGACATCGGCCTCGCCATCCATCCGCCGCTCCTTTACGTCGGCTATGTGGGGTTTTCGCTGGTATTCGCCTTCGCCGCCGCGGCGTTGATCGGCGGGCGCATTGACGCCATCTGGGCGCGCGCAGTGCGCCCCTGGTGTCTCATCGCCTGGGTGTTCCTGACGCTCGGCATCGCCATGGGGTCATACTGGGCCTATTACGAGCTGGGCTGGGGCGGCTTCTGGTTCTGGGATCCGGTGGAGAACGCTTCATTCATGCCGTGGCTTTCCGGCACGGCTTTGCTGCACTCCATCCTGGTGATGGAAAAGCGAGACGCCCTGAAGGTCTGGACCATCCTGCTGGCGATCATGACGTTCTCGCTATCGCTGCTGGGCGCCTTCCTGGTGCGCTCCGGCGTGCTGACCTCAGTGCATACCTTCGCCACCGATCCAGGCCGCGGCCTGTTTATTCTCGCCATCCTGGTCTTCTTCATCGGCGGCGGCTTCGCGCTGTTCGCCTGGCGGGCGCCGCTGCTGAAAACCGGCGGCCTTTTTGCGCCGATTTCTCGGGAAGGCGCGCTGGTCGTCAATAATCTGCTGCTCGCCACCGCCTGCGCCACCGTATTTATCGGCACATTGTATCCGCTGGCGCTGGAAGGGCTGACCGGCGACAAGATTTCTGTCGGCCCGCCCTTCTATGACGCCACCTTCACGCCGCTGGCGATGGTGCTTCTGCTGCTGATTCCCTTTGGCCAGGCGCTGGCCTGGAAGCGCGGCGATCTGGCGGACGCCGTGTCCCGGCTGTTGTTCGTGATGGCCATATCCATCGTCGTTTGCCTTGCCATTGTTTTTATCCAGCGCGGCGGCCCGGTTCTGGCGGTGATAGCCCTCTGGCTCGGCCTTTTTGTCTTTGCTGGCGGCATCAATGAAATCCTCAGCCGCAGCTGGAAGCGCGGCGCGCCGCTGCCGGTCATTCTGCGCCGGGCCATTGGCCTGCCGCGTTCGGCCTGGGGCTCAGCGGTGGCCCATGCCGGCGTTGGGGTCTGTGTGATCGGCCTCGCAGCGCAGGCCTGGAGCATCGAGACGCTCGCCACCGTGCGCCCTGGGCAGCCATCAGTCGTTGGCCCTTATGAAGTCGTGCTGACCGACAGCTTCTCAAGGCAGGTCGCCAATTATCGCGAGGACGTCGCCCGTTTCCAGGTATTGCGGGGCGGCGTTGTCATCCGGACCGTCGACGCTTCCAAGCGCTTCTTCCCCGCCCGCAACACCTCAACGACCGAGGCCGGCATTTCCACCATCGGCTTTGGTCAGGTCTATGTGGCGCTGGGCGATGCGGGCGAGCATGGCCTTGGCGTGCGTCTGTACTGGAAACCGTGGGTCCTGCTGATCTGGATCGGCGCGGTGATCGCCGCCATTGGCGGGGTGCTCTCATTCAGCGACAGGCGTCTGCGTGTCGGCGCGCCAACGCGTGGACGACGCAAGGACCCGGCTACGATCAAAAAGCCGGCCATGGCGACGGTGGCGGCGCAATGAACCGGCGCGGCGCGAACCTGGGCGCGGCCGTCGCCATGGGCCTCGGCGTTCTGTTGGCGGGCGCGTCCGCCAGCCATGCGCTCCAGCCCGGCGAGGTGCTGCCCGACCGCAAGCTGGAGCAGCGGGCCCGCGACATTTCCCTCGGGCTGCGTTGCCTCGTCTGCCAAAACCAGTCCATTGACGATTCGGATGCGCAGGTGGCCCAGGATCTGCGGCGCGTCGTCAGACAGCGGCTCGTCGCCGGCGACAGCGATGCGGATGTCCGGGCCTATATTGTTGAACGCTACGGCGATTTCGTTCTGCTGAAGCCGCCATTCAATGTGCGGACACTTTTATTGTGGCTGGGCCCGGTCATCGTGCTGCTGTGCGGCGGGGCGCTGGTGCTGTGGGGGCGTCGGCGCGCCGGCGCCGAGACGCCGGCCCTGAGCGACGCTGAGCAGGCGGAATTGGAGAAACTGCTGGACGATCGGGAGCGTCAGTCCTGATTTTTTTGGGAAGCAACCTGAGCCTCCCTTACCAAAATGTCATGTTGCCGTGAGGTTGCCGTAAGCCTCGGGGCGTCATGGTCCACTCCAGAACAAGGCGAATGCGCCATGGAGTGAATGAAACCATGATCGACAATCACAACGACCTGACGAATACTTCTGACGCCAGCAACCGCCTGCGTCGCACGGGTGGCCGCAATCGCCGCGCCTCTCTGCTGCTGGGCGCTGTTGCCCTTGGGGCCGTGACCGTCGCCGGCCTGGCTCAGGGAACCCTGTTGCCGCCGTACAGTCAGGCCGTGGCTGCGACGACCGCCGCCAATCCCGCCGCCGTCCAGCCCTCCTTTGCCGACGTCGTCGCCAAGGTGAAGCCGGCTGTCGTGTCGGTGCGCGTCAAGGTTGCCGAGGCGGCTCCGGCTGAGAGCAGCTTCTCTGGCGACGAATCCGGTTTTCCTCCTGGCAGCCCGATGGAGCGCTTCTTCCGTCGCTTCGGCGACAATGCGCCAAACGGCGCCCCTGGCGGCGAGATGCGTCGCGGCCCGGCTCCGAAGCGTTTCGGTGAGGCCCAGGGTTCTGGCTTCTTCGTGACCAGCGACGGCTATATCGTCACCAACAATCACGTTGTGGAAAAGGGAACCAAGGTCGAAGTGACCACCGACGATGGCCGCACGCTGGCGGCGAAGGTGGTGGGCGTCGACCCCAAGACCGACCTGGCCTTGCTCAAGACTGAGGACAAGGGTCCGTTCCCGGCCGTTCCGTTCGCCAAGGAAACGCCGCGCATCGGCGATTGGGTGATCGCGGTCGGCAATCCCTTCGGCCTCGGCGGCACCGTCACGGCGGGCATTGTCTCGGCGCGAGGCCGCGACATTGGCGCCGGCCCATATGATGACTTCCTGCAGATCGACGCGCCGGTGAACCGCGGCAACTCGGGCGGCCCGACCTTTAACCTCGCCGGTGAGGTTGTCGGCGTGAACACTGCCATCGCCTCTCCGTCTGGTGGCAGCGTCGGCATTGCATTCGCCGTACCGTCGGAGACCGCCGGCAAGGTCATCGCTGAAATTCAGGGCCATGGCTCGGTGAAGCGCGGCTTCCTTGGCGTGCAGATCCAGCCTGTGACCCTGGATATTGCCGAGGGCATTGGTCTCGACAAGGCTCAGGGCGCCCTGATTGCCAGGGTGGAAGAAGGTAGCCCCGGCGGCAAGGCTGGCCTGAAGAGCGGCGACGCCATCACGGCCCTGAACGGCAAGCCGGTGAAGGACGCCCGCGATCTGAGCCGCGCGGTAGCCATGCTTGACCCCGGCGCGACGGCCGAGCTCTCCGTCTACCGCAACGGCAAGACGGAAACCGTCAAGGTAAAGCTTGGCTCCATGCCGGGTGAAAAGACCGCTGCTGCGGGGCCGGCTTCCGCGGCCGATCTTGGCAAGCTGGGTCTTGCCCTGGCGCCGGCTGAAGAGGTGAGGGGCATGGAAGGCAAGGGCGTCGCCATCGTTGGCGTCGAGCCTGGCTCCCAGGCGGAAGAGAAGGGGTTGCGCCCTGGCGACGTGATCGCCGAGGCCGGCGGCCAGAAGGTCTCCACGCCCCAGGACGTGGCCAGCGCCATCGAAAAGAGCCGCAAGGAAGGACGCAAGGCTGTGTTGCTGCAGCTCGCTTCTCCCCAGGGCGGCCGTTTCCTGGCCCTGACCCTGCCGACCGGCTGATCTTGTGGCGCGTTCCGGTCCTGGCTCACTCACTCCCTGGGGCCGGAACGCCCGAAGCAACGCCAGATGTCATGGACGCGATCCGGTTGCGCAGCACCGGATCGCGTCCATTTTTGCGAGTGGGCGCACCGGTGCGTGGGCCTCCTGTTTTTCCTGAGGGCGCGCTATCATGACCGACATGAAGATTCTGGTTGTCGAAGATGATCCTGAAGCCGCCGCCTATATGGTCAAGGCGTTTCAGGAAAGCGGTCATGTGGCCGATCACGCGCCTGACGGGCTTGAGGGCTACGCCCTGGCGCGTGAGGAAGGCTATGACGTGCTGGTTGTCGACCGCATGCTGCCGAAGCTTGATGGCCTCTCCCTGATCCGCTCGTTGCGGGAACAGAAGGTTGAGACGCCGGTGGTCATTCTGTCGGCGCTGGGCCAGGTAGATGACCGTGTAAAGGGTCTGCGCGCCGGCGGCGACGATTACCTTCCCAAGCCCTATGCTTTCTCGGAACTGCTGGCCCGGGTGGAGGTGCTGGCGCGCCGCCGGCATGCCCCGGCGGCTGAGCAGACCGCTTATCGGGTGGGCGATCTGGAGCTGGACCGGCTGGCGCACAGCGCGACGCGCGGCGGCAAGGAGATCGTGCTGCAGCCGCGGGAGTTCCGGTTGCTCGAATACCTCATGAAGCACGCCGGACAGGTGGTGACCCGCACCATGCTGCTGGAAAATGTCTGGGACTATCACTTCGACCCCCAGACGAATGTGATCGACGTGCACGTGTCGCGGCTGCGCGCCAAGGTTGACAAGGGGCACGCCGCCCAGCTCATTCACACCATTCGCGGCGCGGGGTACATGATCCGTGACAGCGCTCGGTAAGCTCGTCCGCACCACCGCGTTCAAATTGACGCTGGCCTATCTCGTCGTTTTCGTGGTGATGGCGGGTTGCGTGCTGGCCTATGTCACCCAGAGCGCCCGCGAACTCCTGCTGGAGCAGACCCGCACCACCATCGCCGCTGAAACCAGTGGTCTGGCCGAGCAATACCGCCTTGGCGGCGTCCGCCGGCTGGTGCATGTGGTTGAGCGCCGCACGCGGTTGCCAGGCGCTTCCCTCTATCTCCTCACAACATTCGCCGGCGAGCGCCTCGCCGGCAACGTCGGCGAACTGCCGGCTGGCGTACTCGATGAGCAGGCGACGCGCATCATCGAATATCGCCGCGACGATCGCCACGAGGACAGGCAGATCAATGGCCGTGCCCTGGTGCAGGTCTACGTGCTGCCCGGCGGCTTCCGTCTGCTGGTCGGCCGCGATCTGGAAGAGCAGGAGCGCCTGCGCGCAGTGATGTGGCGCGCCGCAGGCATTTCACTCACCTTCATTACCATCCTCGGCTGCATTGGCGGCTGGTTTATCACCCGGCGCGTGCTCAAGCGGGTCGAGGATATTTCTGACACGGCGCAGACAATCATGGGCGGGGACCTGGCTGGACGCCTGCCGGTGACGGGAACCGGCGACGAACTGGACCGTCTCGCCATGCATCTTAACGCCATGCTCGAACGCATCGGCGAACTGATGAACGGCCTGAAAGAGGTCTCGGACAATATCGCCCACGATCTCAAAACGCCGCTGACCCGTTTGCGCAATCACGCGGAGGAGGCGCTGCGCAGCAGCCGCACGCCGGACGAATACGCCGCCGCCCTGGGCGCGGTCATCGACGAGTCAGACAATCTCATCAAGGTGTTCAACGCTTTGCTGATGATCGCGCGCCTTGAGGCCGGCGGAGAGCCGCAGGACAGCATGGCGGAGTTTGACGCCGCCGAGGTGGCCCGAAGCGTCGTTGAGCTTTATGAGCCGCTGGCGGAAGATGCCGGCATGACTGTTACCGTCGACATGCCAGACCATCTGCCCATGTACGGCAGTCGCGAGTTGTTGGGGCAGGCGATCGCCAATCTGGTCGACAACGCCTTCAAATACGCCATCCCCCCCGAGGGGACGGAGGGCGGTCCGACGCCGGCGTTGCACATCTCTGCCAACAGGGTGGGAGCCGGCGTGGAAATCGCCGTTTCCGACAATGGGCCGGGCATCCCGGAGGACAGCCGCCAGCACGCTGTCGAGCGTTTCGTGCGTCTGGAAGGCTCCCGCAGTCGCCCCGGCTTCGGACTTGGGTTAAGCCTTGTATCGGCGGTGGCCCGCCTGCACGGCGGACGGTTGCGGATTGAAGACAATCACCCGGGGCTGCGCGCCATACTTGAATTGCCTGGGAAGGGCGCATCCGCATGAGCAGAATATCGGGAGAGCAGCCGGAGATCGCGCCGCAGGAGCTGTCGTCTCTGGCCACGCGGTTTGCTGGCGCTCCCAGGGGCGGTGATGCGGCGACGATGCGGGCCGCCAGGGCAAGCGTTGACGAATTGATCGCGGAGAACCGTGAAAAGGGCGGTGGGCTCGCGGTGACGCTGAGCGAAACGCCGCTGGTCCGTGACGTATTGCTTGCGGTTTTTGCCCATTCTCCCTTCCTCGCGCGCCTGTTGCGGGCGCGCGCCAGCCGGATCGACGCCTTCTTGATGGCGCCGCCCGAGGCGTTTCATGCGGCCCTCGTGGCGGAGGCCGCCGGCGCCTGGCGCCAGGCTGGCGATCAGGCCGCGCTCATGAAGACGTTGCGGCGGCTGCGGGCCGACAATGCGCTGCTGGTGGCGTTGGCTGATCTTGGCGGCGCTTGGGGCGTCGAGCAGGTGACCCGCGCCCTGACGGCGTTCGCCGACGCCTGTGTTGGCGCGGCCGCCCGCTTCCTGCTGGCCGAACTGTCCCGGCAGGGACGCCTGCTGGTTCCGGATGCCGAAGACCCCGAACAGGGTTGCGGACTGACCATCCTTGCCCTTGGCAAGCACGGCGCTGGCGAGCTCAACTATTCCAGCGATATCGATATCGTTGTGTTTTATGATCTGGAAGCGCCGCTCAGGGATGGGCTTGCCGCTTCCCAGATATTTGTCCGCTTCACCCAATCGCTGGCCAAAATCCTGCAGGAGCGCACGGGCGACGGCTATGTCTTCCGCGTCGATCTGCGTCTGCGTCCTGATCCCGGCTCCACCGCGCCCGCCATCTCGCTGCCAGCCGCCTTTTCCTATTATGAAACGGTTGGTCAGAACTGGGAGCGCGCGGCCTATATCAAGGCGCGGCCCATCGCCGGCGACGTGCAGCTTGGCGCGGCGTTTCTGAAGGACCTGCGACCGTTCATCTGGCGCAAATATTTTGATTTCGCCACCATCGCCGACATTCACGCCATGAAGCGGCAGATTCATGTGGTCAAGGGACACGACCAGATCGCCCTGGCCGGCCATGACATCAAGCTGGGGCGCGGCGGTATTCGCGAAATCGAGTTTTTCGTTCAGACCCAGCAACTGGTGTTTGGCGGCCGGCGCGAGAACCTGCGCGGCGCCCGTACCCTCGACATGCTGGCCGCGCTTGCGGAGGACGGCTGGATCTCGCCAGAGGCTCGCGACGGGTTGAGCGACGCCTACAGGTTTCTGCGCACGCTGGAGCACCGCCTGCAGATGGTCGGCGACGAGCAGACCCAGCGCCTGCCCGATGATGCGGAGCGGCTGCAGGATTTCGCCCGTTTCGCGGGCTTCGCCTCGACGAAGGCTCTGGGGGCGGCGCTGGAAAAGGTCGCGCGCACTGTCCAGCATCATTACGGCCTGCTGTTCGAAGAAGGCCCGGCCTTGGCCACCGAGGCTGGCAGCCTTGTGTTTACCGGCTCCAGCGACGACCCGGATACGCTCGAAACCCTGCGCCGCATTGGCTTTCGCGACCCACCCGTGGTGACGGAAACCATTCGCGGCTGGCATTTTGGCCGCCGTCCGGCCATCACCAGCGCCCGGGCCAGGGAGGTGGTGACGGAACTGACGCCGGGGCTGCTCGGCGCCCTTGGCCGCACGGCTGATCCGGATGGCGCACTGGCCGCGCTTGACCGCGCCTTCGGCCGCATGCCCGCTGCTGTCGAACTGCTGTCGATGTTGCGCTCGAATGAACGGCTGCTGAACCTGTTCGCCGATCTGCTGGGCACGGCGCCGCGTCTGGCCGATATCGTCTCGGAGCGTCCGCATGTGCTGGACGCCATCATCGATCCAGCCTTCGCGGAGGACGCCCAGAATCTCGACAGCCTCGCCGGGCGCATTCGTGGCCATATTGGCAAGCCGGCCAGTTTTGAGGAATTTCTTGACCGCGCCCGGGACGCCGCCCGGCTGACCCAGTTCGTGGTTGGCGCCCGCATGCTCACTGGCATCTATGCGCCTGAGCGGGCGGGGCAGGGCTTCGCGGCGATTGCTGACGCGGTGATCGCGGCCTCGCTGGAGGCCGTGCTGTCGGCGTTCCGGGAGGAGCACGGCGTTGCGCCGGGAGGTGAAATCGTTGTGATGGCCTATGGCCGTCTCGGCTCACGCCAGCTCACCGCCTCGTCCGACCTTGATCTGGTCGTTATCTATGATTTCGATCCGGACAGGCCGGAGAGTGATGGCGCGCGCCCCCTGCATGCATCAGTCTACTACAACCGCCTGACCCAACGCCTGGTCAGCGCCCTGACGGTGCCGACGCGGCGCGGCCGGCTCTATGACGTGGACATGCGTCTGCGGCCCGATGGCCGCAAGGGCGCGGTCGCCACCCAGTTCTCCGGCTTCACGCGCTATCAGACCACCGAGGCGGAAACCTGGGAGCATATGGCGTTGACGCGCGCCCGCGTTGTCGCGGGCGATGCGGGCCTGGCCCAGCGCGTCGCCGACGCCGTCCGCGAGGTGATCGACCGTCCGCGCGACCGGCCGGCCCTGGCCAGGAGCGTGCGCGACATGCGCGCGCTGGTGGCGCGGGAAAAGGGAGATCGCAATCCCTGGGATCTGAAACTGGCCTCTGGCGGGTTGATGGACGTGGAGTTTGTCGCCCAGTATCTGGCGCTGGGCTGGCCGGGCCTGTCCGCCGGGCTGGAGCGCGCCGACGCGGGGCAGATCATCCACGCGGCCATGGACAGGGACGCGCTCCCGGCCGCGGATGGCGAGCCGCTGTGCGCTGGTTATGCGGTGATGGAAGACGTGTTGCAGTGGGAGCGTCTCACCGTCGACGGCGACTTCAACGCGAAGAACGTGGCGCCGGCGGTGCTGAAGCGGATTGCCAATGCGGTGGGGCTGCCGGACGTGAAGATGCTGGAGGCGCATCTTGCGACGCTGCGCGGCGATGTGCGCGCCGCCTTCCGGCGCGTTCTCGGCGGTTAAGGCGCTTTCCGGTCAGCCGGAATCGGCTGATCGATCAAAGTGCACTCAAAACCGCGAGAACTGGAGCAGTTTTCGATCCGGATGGATCAAAGGCGGCTCTGGCGAAGCCCTTCTGAGGCTGGTCAGGCGGCGACGTGGTCAGCGCCTGGCGCCGGGGCCCGCAGCGGCAGGCGCACGGTAAAGACGGCGCCGTGTCCCAGCTTTGACTGGATGCGCAGGCCGCCGCCATGCATTTCCGCCAGGGAGCGGGCGATGGCGAGGCCAAGCCCTGCGCCCTTGTTGGCTTTGTTGAACTCGCCTTCCACCTGTTCGAACGGGCGGCCCAGCGCGTCGATCGCTTCCGCGGCGATGCCGACGCCGGTGTCGATGACGTGAATGTCGACCAGGTCGTCGCTGATGCGGGCGCGCACGGTGATCTCACCGCCTTCCGGCGTGAACTTCACCGAATTGCGCAGCAGATGCACGAGGATCTGCTGGAGGGCGCGCGGATCGGCCAGCATGCCCAGTTTTTCCGGCGCGTCGACATCGAGGCGCAACCCCTTGCCGCTGGCTGCCTCGCTGACAGTCGAGATGGCGGCGTTGATAATTGCGCGGCCATCGATGTGCTGGGGGTCGATCTTCCGGCTGCCCGTGTCGATCCGCGACATTTCCAGAATGTCCTCGACCATCGCCAGCAGCTTCTGGCCGCTGCCCCGGATGTCCCGCGAATAATCGGCGTAGCGGGCGTTGCCGAGCGGGCCGAACATCTCCCCTTCCATCATCTCCGAGAAGCCGATGATGGCGTTGAGCGGCGTGCGCAGTTCGTGGCTCATGTTGGCGAGGAATTCGGACTTGGCCCGGTTGGCGGCTTCGGCCTTGCCCTTTTCCTCGCGATAGCCTTCAGCCAGATCGGCCAGCTGCTGTCCGCGCATTTCCAGCGCCTGGCGGGAGCGACGCAGGTCAGACACCAGCACGAGCAGGCGGCGCTCGGAGTCCACCAGCTGTTCTTCGTGGCGCTTCAGCCCGGTGATGTCGGTGCCGATGGACACCAGACCGCCGTCCTTGGTGCGGCGTTCGTTGACCTGCAGCCAGCGGCCGTCGGCCAGCTCGGCCTCGTAGGTCTGCGCGTCGCGGCTGGCGACGGCGCCGTTGATGGGGCGGGTCTGCACGATCGGCAGAATGCCCTGCTGCATCAGCTCTTCCTGCGTCATGCCGGTAACCTGCAACTCCGGCGGCAGGCGGTGCAGGCTGCGGAACTTCGAATTGCAGGTAACCAGCCGTTGGTCCTGTCCCCACAGCACGAAGGCTTCGGAGATGCTCTCGATCGCGTCGCTCAGGCGATTGTCGGAGGTTTTCTTCAGGGCCGCCATGCGGCGCTGCTCGGTGATGTCGACCGAGATGCCGATCAGATGCGGGCCGTCCTGATCGTCGCCGCGCTCCACCAGTTCGCTGCGGTGACGCAGCCAGATCCATTCCCCGGCCGCGTTGCGGATGCGGAACTCATAGTCAACCGTGTCGGCGCGGGCGCCGGCCAGCATGTCGGCCAGGCCGTAGAGGTCGCCGTCATCTGGATGCACCATGGCGTTGACTTCGCCAAATGACAGGAACTCATTCTGGCGGGTCAGGCCCAGCAGGGCGTACATGCTGTCGGACCAGTAAATGCGGCCACGCGCGATATCCCAGTCCCACAGGCCGCAACGGCCGCGGTTGAGGGCCGTGTCGATGCGTTCTGTCACGCGTTCGGTGATGTCGTCGGCGTCGCGGGCCCGGGCGGATTGCATGAAATAGGCGGCGGCGATGGCGACCAGCACCAGCGAGGCGGTCAGCAGCAGCGTGCCATAGTTGCGCGTCAGGGTGCGCCACGGGGCCAGCGCGTCATCGAGTGGCTGGATGACGGCGAGTTGCCCGAGCGGAGCGGGCAGGTTCCTGACAGTGGCGAGAACCCGCTGGTTATTGGCCAGCGAGATTTCCATCACGCCGGCGCGGTCAGCGAAAGTGGTGAGAGGCTGGGCCGGTCCCAGATATGCCGCCAGCCGGCCCTGGGTCGGCGCGCCTGCCGGCGCTGCGGCGACGATGCTGCCGGCGGCGTCGCTGATGATGACCGTACGGCCTGCAGCCAGGGCCTGCGACGGGGCATGGGCTTCCAGCAGCGCCCGCCCGACCGTGGCCGGGCTGGTTGAGTTCGTCGCGCCCGGCGTTGCCGCCGCGTGCGTCACGGATGCGGCGAGCAGGTCTATGGTGATCGCGGCCTCATCAACCGCCTCCGAGCGGGAGCTGACGGCCTGGAGCACGGCGCTGAACGCGAGGGTGAGGACGAAAACGCCAAGAAGGCAGGGGACGGCGAGCTTCAGCCAGGGGTCGGCTGCGACCAGTCTGCCCAGGGCAGGGTGCGTGATGGATTTCGCCACTCCCAGAACGGTGGCCGCGCGCGCAGGTGCGCGAGCGGGCGTCGCATGGACGCGCGCCATCTCAATCCCCCTTCGGAATCCTGCCAAAAACCATCAGGTTGATGTGCCGCATCTTCCCGAATCATCACCATCTGAATCGTATTTTGTTGCTTTGTCCAGAGTGGTTTCTGTTTCGTTAGCAGGGGGGCAAACGGGGATTTCTGGGGTGTCCTGGTGGTTGGGGAAGCGGTGGTCGCTTCCCCTGGATATTGTGGTTTTGCTGCCTTTCAGCCAGCGGCCAGCATTCTGTTGAGAATGTCCTGCGCATCCACCGAAAGTCCGGTCCGGCTGGCGATGCGTTGCAGGGCGGCGAGGGCGTGGGCGCGGCGGCCCGGCTCCAGCGTTCGCCACGCGCGGAATGCGGTGAGCATGCGGGATGCGACCTGGGGGTTGATCCGGTCCAGTTCGAGGATGACGTCGGCGATCAGGCTGAAGCCGGCGCCGTCGGCCCGCGCGAACTGGGTCGGGTTTGACAGGGAGAAGGCGCTGAGCAGCGCCCGCGCCCGGTTGGGGTTGGAAAGCGTGAAGCCCGGGTGCGCCATCAACTGGCGCACGCGGTCGAGCGTCCCGGCCTCCGGGATCATCGCCTGCACGCCGAACCATTTGTCCATGACCAGCGGATCGTCGCCAAATGCGCGCTCCCAGGCCGCCAGCGCTTCCTCGCGCCGCGGGCCAGGCAGCAGCGACAGGGTGGCCAGCGCCGCCATCCTGTCCGTCATGTTGCTGGCGTCATTGAACTGCGCGGCGGCCCGCTCCGCCCCTTCGTCCGGCGCGGCCGCCGCGATGAGGTCGAGGGCGAGATTGCGCAGCGCCCGCTGGCCGGCCGCCTGGGCGCCAGGGTCGAATTGCCCCTCCGGCTCCGCCTCGTCCCGGATGGCCCGCAGCGCTGGCAGCAGCGCGCTCGCCATCGCCTGGCGCAGCGTCTGCCGCGCCGCATGAATGGCGTCCGGGTCGATGTCGGAGCCGATCTCGCGGGCGATGTCTCCCTCCGTCGGCACGCTCAGCGCCTGTGCGACAAAGGCCGGATCACGCTTGCCCTCGCTGGTGAGGAAGTCGCCAAGCGCGCTGACGAAAGCTGGCGCGCCAGCCGGGCCGCGCCCGGCGCGAATTGCCGCCACATCCTTCACCAGATGCTTCAGCATCAGGTTCTGCACCGCCTGCCAGCGATTGAAGGCGTCGGAATCGGCGCGGAACAGCAGCAGTTCATCGGCGTCGCTGAGGTCGAGATCGCATCGCACCGGCGCCGAGAAACCCCGGAATAGCGATGGCGTCGGGCGTTCCAGAACATTCTGGAACGTGACGGTCATTTCCTCCTGATCGAACACCAGCACGTCGCCCTCTAGCGAGACGGTATTGTCGGCCTGAAGCGGCAGCTCGCGGCCGCTGGCGCCAATCAGCCCCATCTGGACGGGTATGACCTGGGGGCGCTTCGCCGGCTGCCCGGGGGTTGGCGGCGTCGTCTGTTTCAGGTGCAGCGTCCAGGTTTTCGACGCCTCGTCCCAGGCGCCGCGCGCCGTCACCAGCGGCGTGCCGGCCTGGGCATACCATTGGGCGAAATGCTCCAGGTCCCTGCCGCTCGCTTCAGCGAAGCAGGCGAGGAAATCCTCAATTGTCGCCGCATGGCCGTCGTGACGGGTGAAATAAAGATCCAGGCCGGCGCGGAACGCATCCGGTCCGAGCAGAATGCTGAGCATCCGGACCAGTTCTGAACCTTTCTCGTAGACCGTGGCTGTATAGAAGTTGTTGATTTCGCTATATTGCGTCGGCCGCACCGGGTGGGCGAGGGGGCCGGCGTCTTCCACGAACTGGGCGGCGCGCAGGATGCGCACGTCGGCGATGCGCCGCACCGGCCGCGAGCGCTGGTCGGCTGAGAACTCATGGTCGCGGAAGACCGTGAGTCCTTCCTTCAGGCACAACTGGAACCAGTCGCGACAGGTAATGCGGTTGCCCGTCCAGTTGTGAAAATATTCGTGGGCAATGATCGATTCGATATTGGCGTAATCCGCGTCAGTTGCGGTTTCAGGGCTGGCCAGAACATATTTGTCGTTGAAGATATTCAGGCCCTTGTTCTCCATCGCGCCCATGTTGAAATCTGACACGGCGACGACATTGAACACGTCGAGATCATATTCGCGGCCGAACGTCTCCTCGTCCCAGCGCATCGAGCGGGCGAGGGCGTCGAGGGCGTAGCCGGCGCGGTCAGCCTTGCCAGGCTCCACATGCACCGCGATCTCAACCCGCCGCCCGGACATGGTCGTGAACGGTTCGCTGACCGTGTCCAGCCGCCCGGCCACCAGCGCGAACAGATAGGCGGGCTTGGGGAAGGGATCATGCCAGATGGCGTAATGCCTGCTGGTTCCAGCCAGCGCGCCGGTTTCCCGCAAATTGCCATTGCCCAGCAGCAGCGGCGCCTCTTCCCGGTCTGCCTCGATGCGCGTGGTGTAGACAGACAGCACGTCCGGCCGGTCGAGGAAATAGGTGATGCGGCGGAAGCCCTCGGCCTCGCACTGGGTGCAATAGACGCCGCTGGAGCGGTAAAGGCCCATCAATTTGGTGTTGGCGGCCGGGCTGATGCGCGTGACGATGCGCAGCTGGAACGGCCGCTGCGGCGGGGTGTGCAGGGTCAGGCCCTGGGGCGAGCTTTCCCAAGCTCCGGCGGCTGGCGTCACGCCGTCAACGGTGAATTCCCGCAGTTCCAGCTCATCGCCGTCGAGCCGCAAGGGGGCGCTGGCGATGCCGGCCGGGTTGGGGCGCATGTCGAGTTCCGCCACCACCACGGTGTTGTCGGGGTGCAGCGAGATGTCGAGTGAAACGGCGTCAATCAGATAGTCGGAGGGGCGATAGTCGGAGAGGCGGACGATCGGAGGGGTGTCTGTGCGCATCTTGATCCAGCCGTTTCGGATTTGTTCCATTGCCTGGCCGTGTGCGGCGAGACAGCGGGCGCGCGGAAAGCGCGCCGGCAACTATGGACCCGGGGGGAGCTGGACTGCAATGCTGGCGGCATCGCGGGATCAGTTTCGGCTCGGCGCGGGCAACGATGGTCCAAAAAGGCCGGCAGAGCACGGCTTTGCAGGTTATGCACAGGCCCTGACGATGTCGTAAAATCGTCAATCTATTGACGGGTAAAGGGAAATCAAAAAACCGGAAATATGTTATTAAAAATCCGGCGGCGCTGAAATTTTTTGTTGCGCATGTGACGATTGTGGGGATAGGGTCTGTCCCAAGAAAAAAGGCCGCGCCGAGGCGCAGCCAAGTCTAGGGAGGAAACGCCCAAGGAGGGCATGCAGCATCTCTGCTGCAGTTCCGACATTAGACGTAATTTCCTATTGTGGCAATCTTTTTCTTTACCCTCTCCAGTGAGAGGTCGTTTGTGTTGGCGTGACGACCTTGCAGTCGCGGTATCCGTCCGCGCTTCCTGAGTAACGCCGCCGTAATTTCTGGCGTTGTCATCCCCTGAAAAATGTCCGCGCCTGCCGCGCCAGCGGGGCCAGGAAGTCTGGTCGGGTCACGCAAATACCCGTCGCCAGTGGCCGGATTCCGGCATTCTGCCCCTTGTTGTCGCGTGGCGGCGTGAGCGCCAGGCGCGGCGGGCGGCCGGTCATTTATTGATTTTCTGACGAAATTTGTGAATACGACATGCGCCCGCCAACATGCGCCCGCACGGTGGCATGAGGGTGGGTGCGAATATCAGGTTGATCCCATCGGCGCATCCAGCGGCGCGATTTGCTCCGCCGCGCCAGATGGTCATTTTCTGCAACCTTGCATTCGCGCTTTGCCGGCGGTTTTCGCCGCATTGAAGATGCTGTTGGGAGAAGGTTGATGCGCTTTCGGCACACCATGGTCCGCGTGACCAACGTGGATGAATCGCTGGATTTCTATTGCAACAAGCTGGGTTTGGTCGAAACGCGCCGCACCGACGTGCCGGCCGGCCGCTTTACCCTTATTTTCCTTGCCGCCGCGCAGGACGCTGAAACCGCGCGGGCGACGCACGCGCCCGAACTGGAGCTCACCTATAACTGGGATCCGGAAAGCTATTCCGGCGGCCGCAATTTCGGGCATCTCTGCTATTCAGTTCCCGATATCTACGAAACCTGCGAGCGCCTGATGAAGGCTGGCGTCACCATCAACCGTCCGCCCCGCGACGGTCACATGGCCTTCATCCGCTCCCCCGATGGCATCTCCATTGAGCTTCTGCAGGACGGCCCGGCAAAGCCGCAGCAGGAGCCATGGGCATCGATGCCGAATACCGGATCCTGGTAAGCGCGGGCTCACGATCCACAGGACCGGCGCGGTTCAGGCTGAATCGTCTTCGCGATCCCGTCTGAATGGGCCCGGTCCGGTCGAACAGATTGGCGCTTCCTGGTGAAATCTGGTTCACGGGAAGGGGCCTGTCTTTATGAATTGCGCTTTCTCTTCATGAGAAGTGGGCTCCACTTTTTCCGGGAGCGCCCTGGTGGGCGGTCTGGTCTGCCTGTCGAGCCGGAAAGGGCTCCACGGGCAGCGGTGCGCCCTGGTGGACAGGATGGACATGGCGACGGTCCTTTGCGTTGGCATCGCCACGCTTGATTACATCTACGCCCTGGATGAAATGCCCCGGGTGGCGGAAAAGCACCGCGCCCGCGACCTGGTCATCACCAGCGGCGGCATTGCGGCCAATGCGGCGGTGGCCATCGCGCGGCTTGGCGGCGAGGCGATCTTCGCCGGTCGCCTCGGCGATGACGCCGTGGCCGTGGAAATCCTCAATGCGCTGCACGTTGAAGACGTACGCTGCTCTTTCGTGCGCGGTTTCCCGGGCGTCAAATCGCCGGTCTCGACCATTCTGGTGGACCGTGAGGGCGAGCGGCTGCTGATCAGTTACCGCGATGGCAGCCTGCCGTCCGATCCATCCTGGCTGCCGGAGGAGTTGCCGCCGCGCGTCGACGCGGTGCTCGGCGACACCCGCTGGGAGGAGGGCGCCGCCCGCATGTTCGCGGCGGCGCGCCGCGCCGGCAAGCCGGCCGTGCTGGATGGCGACAAGGCCCCAGAGCATCCCACTATCCTGTCGCACGCCACTCACGCGGCGTTCAGCGCCCAGGGCTTGCGGGGCCTGACCGGTGAAAGCGATCCGGTGGCGGGGCTGAAAAAGCTGCGGGACCAGAGGACCGGCAGCGATACCTGGTTTGCCGTCACCGTGGGCGCCGACGGCGTGTATTTTCTGGAGAATGGCGACGTCGCCCATGCGCCGGCTTTCCCGGTTGACGCCGTCGATACGCTTGGCGCCGGCGACGTCTGGCACGGCGCCTTTGCCCTGGCGCTGGCGGAAGGCGCGGGCGAGCGCGAGGCGATCCGTTTCGCTTCAGCCACCTCGGCGCTGAAATGCCTGACCTTCGGCGGTCGCAATGGCGCGCCGCGCCGGCCGCAGGTGCTGGCGTTTCTGCAGGAGCGTGGAGCGCTTTAGCAGCCCGAGCGCGGAGCGCGTTGACCACTCCGGAGAGCGCGGAGCGCTCCAATTACTCCTGGTAGCGCGGAGCGCGTTGATCATTCCAGAGCGCAGTGCGCGCCTGATCCAGCGCTACGCCGGCGATTTCGGTCCCAGGGCCACCGCGTGGCCGATGATGACCAGAGCCGGCCCGGCGATGTTTGACGTCCGGACCTTTTGCGCCAGCTCCGCCACTGGCGCATGCACGATGGTTTCGTCCGGCAGGGTGGCGCGCGCCGCCAGGGCGGCCGGGGTTCGCGGGTCCAGCCCCGCCGCCAGCAGCCGGGCCACCAGCGCTTCAAGGGTGGCCAACCCCATGTAGACCACGGTGGTGGCCGCCGGATCGGCCAGGGCGCGCCAGTCCAGATCCTCGGGCAGGGCGCCGTCGCGGGCGTGCGCCGTGATGAACTGCAACCGCTGCGCCGCGTCGCGATGGGTCAGGGATGTCGCCATGCCGGCGGCCGCGCCGCTGGCGGCGGTAACGCCTGGCGTGACGGCGCAGGGGATGCCGGCTGCCGTCAGCGCGGCGATTTCCTCGCCGGCCCGGCCAAAAATCATCGGATCGCCGCCCTTGAGGCGCACCACCTGCAAACCTTCCTCCGCCAGCCGCACCAGTTGCGCATTGATGTCCTGCTGGGTGCAGGAGGGTTTGTGCCCACGCTTGCCCACGTGGATCAGCCGCGCCTCGCGCCGGGCGAAGTCCAGCGTTCCTGGCGCGATGAGATCGTCGTAGAGAATCACGTCGGCCGATTGCAGCAGGCGCACGGCGCGCAGGGTCAGCAGCTCCGGATTGCCGGGGCCGGCGCCAACGAGGTTGACGGCGCCTCGCGCCGCCGCCCGGTCGCCGGTTTCGGCGGCGGCCAGCAGGGCGTCGCGCAGGCGCTCGTCCGGCTCCTGTTCGGGCGTGGTGAAGGCCTGGGCGGTGAAGCTCTCCCAGAACCGCCGCCGGGTGCGGAATGGCCAGCGCCGCTCCTGCACTTCGGTTCGCCAGCGCCGGGCGGCGTCGGCCCAGCGACGGAAGGTTTCCGGCAGCAACGTTTCGATGCGGGCCCGCACCGCCTGGCCGAATACCGGCGCCGCGCCATCGGTGGAAATGCCGACCACCAGCGGCGAACGGTTGACGATCGAGCCGAACTGGAAATCGCACAGGGCCGGCCGGTCAACGCAATTGACCGGCGCGCCCGCCGCCCGCGCCGCTTCGGCAAACCGCCGCGCCTCGTCCTCGCTGGCAAAATCGCCGATGGCCAGCATGGCCCCCGCCAGGTCTTCCGCCCGCCAGTCGCGCCTGTGCAGGATTACGCGCTCCGGATGCGCCCGCGCCAGCCGCAGCATGCCTTCCGGCGTCTCCACATCATCTGGCGCGTAAATCTCCAGGCGGGCGCCAGTGGCGGCGAGCAGCTCCGCTTTCCAGCTGGCCCCTTCGCTGGCGCCGGCCAGCACCACCCGGCGGCCAGCCGGCTTGAAAAACAGGGGAAGGCTGGCAAGCGGGGCCATGCGCGTCGCCGCGTCCCCCGGTTCCCGGGCGCTGGGAAATGGATCTGGCGTGTCCTGATCAGCTGGCAAGGTATGTCACATTCAGTTGAAAGGCGATCGCCAGGGCGAAGCGCATCCGTTTAACATGAAATATATCAGTTGTTTGCTGCGGGTTTTCAGAAAACAGGCGACAGGATTTCGCCTGTGTCGCACCATAATCTGGCCGTGAGGTCAGGTCACCTCTTGGATGTTTCCGGTGGCGCGCGCCATGAAGCGCCGCGAAAAAACCGAAACAGGGAAGATTAGGGGCGCCGGCCTTGCGCCGGACGACCATGCGTCAGTCCTATGGGAGAGTATGACAATGCGTAAACTGGTGATGACAGGTTTTGCAACCCTCGCGCTGCTTGCGACCCCTGCGCTGGCGCAGACGACCCAGACGCAACCCGCCCCGATGAAAGGTCCCGCCGCCACCCAACAGGCGCCGGCGACGACCCAGCAGGCGCCCGCCCCCATGAAACAGGCGCCCGCCGCTGCGAAGCCGGCAAAAGCCGACAAGGCGCCGTTGCTTGACCTCAACACCGCCACCAAGGAGCAGCTCGAAGCCCTGAAGGGCGTCGGTCCGGTGCGCGCCGAAGCCATCATCAAGGGCCGGCCATACAAGGGCAAGGACGAGCTGGTGCAGAAGAAGATCGTGCCGCAGAATGTCTATGATGACATCAAGGCGAAGATCATCGCCCACCAGCACTGAGATCCATATGACAGCGGCGCCCTCCCGGGCGCCGTTTTTCATGATGCGATCTGGCATGGCGGCCTGCGCGCCAGCGCCCGCCTGCCCATGCCGACACCCGATGGGTCCGACCCATCGGGTTTTTTGGGGGTCGGGTCCGGCCGTCAGGCGTACAGATGCTTGTGGGCGTCGCGCAGCAGGTTCTTCTGCACCTTGCCCATGCTGTTGCGCGGCAGTTCGTCGGCGAACAGCACCCGTTTCGGCAGCTTGAACTTGGCCAGCCGGCCATCGAGCGCCTTCAGCACCCGCGCCTCGTCCAGGCTTTTGTCGCTTGCCACCACCACGGCGGTGACGCCCTCGCCGAAATCCGGGTGCGGCGCGCCGATGACAGCGCTCTCGATCACCCCATCAAGGGCGTCGATCTCGCTTTCCACCTCCTTGGGATAGACGTTGAAGCCGCCGCTGATAATCAGATCCTTGCCGCGTCCGACGATCTGGACATAGCCGTTTTCGTCGATCCGCCCCAGGTCGCCCGTGATGAAGAAGCCGTCAGGCCGGAATTCGGCGGCGGTCTTCTCAGGCATGCGCCAGTAGCCCTTGAACACGTTCGGCCCCCTGACCTCGATCATGCCGATGTCGCCATTGGCCAGGGGGGCGCCGCTGTCCGGGTCGACAATGCGCAGCGCCACGCCCGGCAGCGGCAGGCCGACGGTGCCGGCGATGCGCGCGCCTTCGTAAGGGTTGGAGGTGTTCATGTTGGTTTCGGTCATGCCATAGCGTTCAAGAATGGCGTGGCCGGTGCGCGCGCTCCATTCGTTGTGCGTCTCCGCCAGCAGCGGGGCTGAGCCGGAAACGAATAGGCGCATGTTGGCCGTCAGCTCGCGCGTCAGGCCGGGGTGCTGCAGCAGGCGGGTGTAGAAGGTCGGCACGCCCATCATTGCCGTCGCCCGCGGCATCGCGGCGATGACCGCGTCCGCATCGAACTTTGGCATCAGGATCAGCGAGCCGCCGGCGAAGAAGGTGACGTTGGTCGCCACGAACAGGCCGTGAGTATGATAGATCGGCAGGGCGTGGATCAGCGCGTCATCAGCGGTGAAGCGCCAGTAGTCCCGCAAGGTCAGCGAATTCGACGCCAGATTGTCGTGGCTGAGCATGGCGCCTTTCGAGCGCCCGGTGGTGCCGGAGGTGTAGAGGATGGCGGCGAGATCATCGTCGCCGCGCGCCACCGTGGCGAACGTCGCTGGCTGTGCGTCGGCGGCGACGCTCAGCGAGCCCTTGCCGTGGCTGTCCAGCGTTGCGATGCGGGCGCCAGATTCCGGCTTCCGGGCGATCTCCCCCACGCCGGCCTCTCGCGCCGGGTCGCAGACCACCAGCGCCGGTTCGGCGTCGCCAATGAAATACGACAGCTCCGCCAGGGTGTAGCCGGTGTTGAGCGGCAGGTAGATGGCGCCGGCGCGCAGGCAGGCCAGATAGAGCGTCAGCGCCTCGGCGCTCTTCTCCACCTGCACCGCCACCCGGTCGCCAGGCTGAACGCCGAGGCTGACAAGCGCGTTGGCCAACTGGCCCGCGCGCGCCGCCAGATCGCCATAGGTGCTGACGGAGCCGTCCGGATGGCGGATGGCGACCCGCGCCAGATCCAGCCCGGAGGCGAACAGCCGGTCGAACAGATTGCGGCTCATGCAGGCGCTCTCCCCAAAGACGTTTGCGCGTGAAGTAGACGCGATTTCCGTCGCCGCGTCACGCCACAGCTCCGTTCTCCTGGGGTTCCTTCTTTGGCTCCCGGCCGTTCTTCGCGGCCGGCAGGCGGCCGCCATTGCCGCGCAGCAGCTTTTTCACGGCGGCGGAGGCGGCAACTTCGCCCTGCTCGACGAAGGCCTCGTGGTTCTTCTCGATGTCGTCGAGCGCATAGAGATAGTTCACCATGAAGCCGTGCGCCTGGGCCATGCCCTTGGGCGAGGTGTCGCCCAGATAGTCGATGGCCTCCAGCCGGGCGCCATTGCCGAGGTGGAAGCGCGCCACCGGATCGACGGGCCGGCCGGCGGCGTTGCGGGCGCTCAGATAATAGCTGGCGGCCAGCTGCGTCATGGGTTTACGCAGCGCCTCGCGCATGTCGGCGCTGTCCTGCCAGCCCGGCTCGTCCAGCAGCTTCAGCGAATCGCGCAGGGATGCGTCGAGGAACTCCGAATCCTCTTTTGCGCGCTCCTTTTTCAGCCAGCTGGCGAAGCCAGGCGCCGGCGACAGCGTGACGAAGGTTTTCAGCTGCGGCAGCTCGCGCTTCAGCTCCTCCACCACCTGCTTGATGAGGAAATTGCCGAAGCTGACGCCGCCAAGGCCGCGCTGGGTGTTCGAGATGGAATAGAACACCGCAGTCGTCGCCTCCTCGGCGGCGATTGGCTTGCGGCTGGTGTCAAGCAGCGGCGCGATGGCGTCGGGGATGCCGGTGGTCAGCGCCACTTCCACGAAGATCAGCGGATCGTCGGCAAGTTGCGGATGGAAAAAGCCGTAGCAACGCCGGTCGGACGGCTCCAGCCGGTTGCGCAGATCGTCCCAGTCCTGGATGGCGTGCACCGCCTCATAACGGATGATCTTTTCCAGAATGTTGGCTGGCGTGGTCCAGTCGATATGGCGCAGCACGAGGAAACCCCTGTTGAACCAGGTGGAGAACATATGGGCGAAGTCCCTGTCGACGCCCTGGAGATCCGGCTGGGCCGGCAGATGGTCGAGCAGCTCCTCGCGCATTCGCACCAGCGCCGCCGTCCCGCCCGGCGCCAGGTTGAGCCGCCGCAGCAGCTCCTGACGGCGGGCTTCGGTGGCGCGGTGCAGCTTCTGTACGTTGGCGGGCGAGGCGTCTTTTTCAACGGCTTTCAGGGCGCCCTTGACCTCGTCCATGTCGGGGCCGAAGCGGTCGGCCAGGGCCGTCAGGAAGGTGAGGCGCGACGGCGGCGGCGCGGCGTCGTAGCTGCCGATAATCGCGGCGGCCAGCGCCACGCCGGAGGCTTCGCCCTGCCGCGACAGCAGGTTTTCGCCCAGTTCGACCAGGTCTCCCCCTTTGATGGGGCCTTTCGGGCGCCCCAGCAGCGCGCGCCCGCGTTCGGACAGCGTGGCGAACAGATCGTTGAGGAATGCGGTCGGCATTGTCGCTCCATGAGATCCGGGCGCTGGCAGGGCGCCAGCGCAAAAAGAGGGCGGCGCAGGTTCAGGCGCCCATATGGGCGCCTGAGGCCAAAGCCGGATGAGGTTGCCTCACCTGGCCCCGTTGAAGCCGCAGCGATGCCTCGGCCGCGCAGGTTTCGGACGCGTCCACATTTGTGCGCCCTGGCGCGCGACGTTGCCAGAGAAATGGCGGCCATTTCGCGGAGGGCGCCGGGAGAGCGGCATGCCAAGGCAGCAACTCAAAAGGGTAAGGCAAAGTTCCAGCTAACGATGCCGCAGCTGCGCCTCTGGCGCGGACCGTGTGCGTGGGAGAGCGCCAGTCGCGATGACAGCGCGCCAAACGGGAATGCGCCCCAGGGAGGTAGGCCAAAGTGGAGTGCGCCATCAGGGGAATGTGGCATGGGGGGCAGGGCGGGCCAAGGGCCCCGGTTGGCCAGAGCCGCGCCAGGGGCGGGAGCAAAGGGTCGCAGTCGGATGGATAAAGGGTAGCGGACAGATGGATCGGGCTGGCGGCAATACGCCTGTTCCCAAATCTCCTGTTGCAAATATTTTCGCCCCAAAGACGGCTGCCTCTGGCCGGGCCGGGCGGAAGCACGGAACCGGGCATTCCGCGTCAAGGCATCCCGCGCACTTCAGGCGACGCTGCTTCGCGGCGTCGTGGCGACAATATCGGTCAACAGTTCTCCCCATGACGCGGCCGCCTTGTCGACAGTCCACGCCCTGGCGATCGTGCGGGCGGCGTTGGCCAGTTGCTTGCGTCGTCCGCTGTCCGCCATCAGCGCCGTCAGCGTCCGCGCCAGCCCCACGGCGTCGCCTTCTGGCGTGAAGGCAGCCGCGCCGTCCCACAACTCGCGATAGTCAGGCGCGTCGGCCAGCACCATGGCGCAGCCGGCCTCGGCGGCTCGCCAGGTCATTTCGCCGTCGCTATCGCCGGCGGCGGCTGAAACGAATGCCTGGGCGCCATCCAGCCAGCGCTGGATCTGGCCAGGCGACAGGGCGCCCAGCGCCCAGAGGTGTCCGGTGTCCGCCACTTTTCCAGCGCTGGCCCCGGAGAGCATCACCGGATGCGGGCACAGGAAGGCGGCTTCATTCAGCGACGTCAGGTTTTCCCGCCCATCGCCCGTCTGGTGCGCGGCGATGGCGTAGGACGTCAGGTCGACGGCGGGGCGATCCGCGACCCATGGCGCATACGTCCGCCGGATCACCCGTGGCGGGCGCCGCAGGCGGTGGGCGTCCATAATGTCGCCCGCGTCGGCGTGGCTGGGGGCGACGACGCCCGTGGCGGTCTGGTAACCGCTGCGCAAAAGCCGGGCGCGCCACTCGTGACCTGGCGCCTGGCGCGCGCGGCTGGCGACGATGATGTCCCGCCCGTCAGGCGACACCACAACCGGGGCCTGGAACGGGCCGAACGCCGCCAGCGCCGGATGATGCAGCACGACCAGATCGACCGCCAGGACATTGGCCAGACGCGCCACAGCCTGTCCGGCCGCCTGCAACTCGCCAAAGGAATCCGCCAGCCGCGCGGCGACCGCGTGGGCCGGCATGGCCCGCAGGTTCGGGGCTTCGGCTATCTCAGCCGTCTGCCGCTGGTCTGGCTCGGGGCCAAGCATCGCCAGGGTCACGTCGAACCCGCGCATCGCCAGCGCCCTGGCGATGGTCATGACGGCGTTCCAGCCGCCGCCCACGGTGTCGATGCCCAGCACCAGCTGCACGCGTTCTGCCTCCCGGCGGAGCCTGTCGCCCGCGCCCTTGATGAACAAATGGTTAATGACACTTGTCATCGAAAGAGGTGAATTTGAAGAGCCGGCAATGCAACCTGTGCCGTAACGACAGGGGGATGCCGTCAAAAGCAGCGCTGATATGCCGTTAAGTCATTGTCTGGTCTGCACGTAATCTCCGCATAAAATTTCGTTGATAGCGCCCGTCCGGATGCGGTTGTCACAGCGCAACGCGGACTGGCGCGGGCAGATCGGCCCGGAACAGGGCCAGCGCGGCGGCCGCACGATTCGGCGCGCCGGCCTTCAGCGCCCGTCGCGACGCATGGTCCTGTCACAACGCATGACCATGTCACAACGCATGGTCCTGGCGCGGCGTTCAGCCCGTTGCCGGCGGTTCTTCCAGAATGGCGTGCGACGAGCCTGGCGGAATGCCCTCCAGCGCGCCTCCAGCCGGCGTCCACGTGACCAGCGCCTCTATCCGTTCCGCAAGCTCCAGGTCGCGGGCCGTGACGCCCCCGGCGGAATGGGTCGAAAGCGATACGCGCACGCGCCCCCAAGACAGGGTCATGTCCGGGTGATGCCAGGCAGTCTCGCACAGGAAGCCGATGGCGTTGCCCAGCATGAGCGACGCTTTCCATCCGGCGGTTGGATAAACCCGGACAATGGCGTCGCTCTCCAGCGTCCAGCCGCCGGGGATATCCGCCAGCCTACGAAGGATTTCGTTGTTCTCAAGAGGTGCGTCGGGGTCTGGTTGCATCATCTGCTCCCTGGGGTCGGACCAGTTTCAAAAGGGGCGGAAACCATCGTGGGCAAGGGCGGGCCCTGTTCCGCAGCTCAGGCCAACCAGACTGCCTGATCTGGCTTCGCCGCGTTCTGGCCCTGTCATGACCGGCCCCGCCCTGGCGGGCTGCCGTTGTCTGCGCCGGCCCGCACGGCAGGGCGCCGGGTTCTGCGCCGCCAGTGGCGTGGCCCGGCGGCTTGCTGGCGCGTGCACTCTGCGGCGCCCGTTCTGCCGCGCTGTTGCCGCCGCGCCCTTGCTGCCATGCTCTGACGGGTATAAAGCCTGGCGAAGCCGGCGGATCCGGCGCACCAGGAGCATGCGCCTTTGAGTGACAGGATCAAGGTCTCCCGCATCGCCATTTACGCACATCATGGGCTGCACCCGGAAGAAGCGCGGCTCGGACAGCGCTTTTTCGTGTCGCTGGATTGCGTGCTCGACCTGAGCGAGGCGGCGCGCAACGACGACTGGCACGCCTCGGTCTGCTATGCGGAGCTGACGGAACGCGCCACGCGGGTCACGCTTGATCGCCGGTTCCGGACCATCGAGGGCCTCGCCGACGCCATCGCCACTGATGTGCTCGCGACCTTTCCGCTGATCGACGCGGTCACAGTGGAGGTCGAAAAGCCCGGCGCGCCCGTGCCCGCGATTATCGATGGGGTCATGGTGGAAATTACCCGCCGGCGTAAGCCGGCAGGGAAGGCGTCTTCCTGAATCATTGCATGAAGAATTCTTGTTTTTTTATTTATTAACCATGATTTAGACAGGATATCTCACCTGTTTTGTCATGGTCCGGCATGTCGCGGCCTCCAAGGCGGCGTTTGGCGAATGTAGCCAATTTTTTTGTTGAATATCAGCTGTTTGCCCGTATGTCCGCATGCCGGATTTGGCCTGCTGCCGCGAGCCTTCGTCATTGGCGAAGGCTCGCGTTGCGCCTTCAGCCGGCTGCGCTTCTGCCAGGTGCTGGCGTCTGCGGCGCAGGTCGCCGGCCATGATCAGCCGGGGCGGGCCATCGCAACGGCGGTGGGCGGCGGCGGCAGGCAGATCCGGGGCTGACAGGCGCAAGCCCCAGCCAGTTCGCATCAGGCGGCCGCAATGGCGGCGAGCGCGTTCCGCCGCTCGGGATCTGATCACGCTCTTGCAGGAAAATGGTGAGGGCGGGGCGCCGGCGTGCGCCATTGCGAGCCCCGGTCATGTCTTGTTCAGGCGGACATCAGCCATGCCGGCAAGGCCGCGGCCCCGGCCTCAAACTGGCGGGCGGAGCGACGCTCCCCCCGCCTGCTTCCAGAAATCAGAACTCCACCACGGTGCGGATCGACTTGCCTTCGTGCATCAGGTCGAAACCCTCGTTGATGCGCTCCAGCGGCAGCTTGTGGGTGATCAGGTCGTCGATATTGATCTTCCCCTCCATGTACCAGTCGACGATCTTCGGCACGTCGGTGCGGCCGCGCGCGCCGCCAAAGGCGGTGCCCTTCCAGACGCGCCCGGTGACCAGCTGGAACGGGCGGGTGGCGATTTCCTTCCCGGCTTCAGCGACGCCGATGATGATCGACTCGCCCCAGCCGCGATGGCAGCATTCCAACGCCTGACGCATCACTTCGGTGTTGCCCGTAGCGTCGAAGGAGAAGTCGGCGCCGCCGTCTGTCGCGTCGACAATGGCCTGCACCACCTTGTCGCGGCCAACCTCGTTGGGGTTGATGAAATGGGTCATGCCGAACTTCTCGGCCATGGCGCGCCTGGACGGGTTGAGGTCCACGCCAATGATCTTGTCCGCGCCCACCATGCGCGCGCCCTGGAGGACATTGAGGCCAATGCCGCCGAGGCCGAACACCACCACATTCGCCCCCGGCCACACCTTGGCCGTGTGGATCACCGCGCCAATGCCGGTGGTGACGCCGCAGCCGATGTAGCAGATCTTGTCGAACGGAGCGTCTTCGCGAACCTTCGCCAGAGCGATTTCCGGCAGCACCGTGTAATTCGAGAAGGTCGAGCACCCCATGTAATGCAGCACCGGGTCGCCGTCGCAGGAGAAGCGGCTGGTGCCGTCCGGCATCACGCCCTTGCCCTGGGTGGCGCGGATCGCCGTGCAGAGGTTGGAGCGCTGCGACAGGCAGGTTTTGCACTGGCGGCATTCCGGCGTGTACAGCGGAATGACGTGGTCGCCCTTCTTCAGGGTGGAGACGCCAGGCCCCACATCCACGACAACGCCGGCGCCCTCATGGCCAAGGATGGCGGGAAACAGCCCTTCCGGGTCGAGGCCCGACAGGGTGTAGGCGTCCGTATGGCAGATGCCGGTGGCCTTCACCTCCACCAGCACCTCGCCGTACTTCGGCCCTTCCAGATCAACCTCCATGATTTCGAGAGGCCTGTTGGCGGCGACAGCGACGGCGGCGCGCGATTTCATGGCGGTAATCTCCGGCGTTCGGGAACTGCAGATATGGAAAGACCCTTACAGCGGTTGCCGGCAAGGGCAAGCCATCTGGCCGGGTTTAACGCCGCGCCGGCGTCGCGAAAATGACGGGCCGGATCAGCCGGGAAGCATCGCCAGCAGCGCGCCAGCGCCCGCGCCGGCCAGGGCGACGCTCCATGGCGGGGCTTTCCAGACCGCCAGCAGCAGAAATCCGGCGACCGCCAGCACGAAATCCCGCGGCGTAAACACGGCGCTGGTCCACAGCGGCTGATACAGGGCGGCGCCCAGAATGCCGACCACCGCCGCGTTGGCGCCGGCCATGGCGGCGGCGGCGCGCGGATTGGCGCGCAGTCTGGCCCAAAACGGCAGGGTTCCGTACACCAGCAACTGGCCCGGCAGGAATATGGCCAGAACCGCCAGCGCCGCGCCCAGGGCGCCCGTGGGCGGCGTGGGCATCAGCGCCCCCAGCCAGGCGGCGAAGGCGAACATGGGCCCGGGCATGGCCTGGGCAAGGGCGTAGCCGGTGAGAAACGCATCGGGGGGGATGCCCGCCGGCGCGGCGACTTCCGCCTGCAACAGCGGCAACACCACATGACCGCCGCCAAACACCAGCGATCCGGTGCGGTAGAAAGCGCTGAACAGCGAGAAGCCGCCGCCCCAGAGGCTGGCGGCCATCGGCAGCAACAGGAACAATCCAGCGAACATGGCAAGCGCCGCCGTTCCGGCGCGGCGGGACACTGGCCCGCGTGCGGTCGCTGGCGCGCCATTCGCCGCAGCATCCCGGCAAACGGCCAGTCCCAGCAGCCCACCGGCGCCGATCGCCAGCAATTGCGCCGCCACGCCGCCCGGCGTGACGATGGCCAGCGCGACAAGCGCAATGGTGGCCCGCGCCCGGTCTGGCGTCAGCAGCCGCGCCATGCCCCAGACCGCATGGGCCACCACCGCGACGGCGGTGAGCTTCAGGCCATGCAGCATGCCGGCGGCGAGCGGCCCCTGCAGGGCGCTGGCCCCGGAGGCCAGCGCCGTCATGATAATGGCGCTGGGGGCGGTGAAGCCGAGAAACGCCGCGACGCCGCCCCCGATGCCGCCGGTGCGCTGCACGCCGATGGCGAAGCCGGCCTGGCTGGAGCCGGGGCCCGGCAGGAACTGGCAGAGCGCGATCAGCGCTGCGAAATCGGTTTCCGACAGCCAGCGCCGACGCAGCACGAATGCTTCGCGAAAGTAGCCTATATGCGCAGCGGGCCCGCCGAAGGCGGTGAGGCCGAGGCGGAGGAAGGCGAGAAATACTTCCAGGGCGCCGCCGTGCTCCGGCGACAGGCCGCTGGTAGAGCCGAGGTCATCGCGCCCGGATCCATTTGCCGGACGCATGTCCTGGGGGTCCGTTCGCGACAGCAGGTCGCGCGGCTGACTGTCGTGGGGCGCGCTCTTTCTCATTCCAGCTCTCCGTTTATGCTGCCGGAATGTAGACGGCTCAGGCTTCGGGCGTATTACGCTTCAGCTCGTCCAGCCAGACCCTGGCGTTGCCATCCGACGGCGCCCGCCAGTCGCCGCGCGGCGACAGTGAGCCGCCGGAGGAGATTTTCGGACCGTTCGGCACGGCTGAACGCTTGAACTGGCTAATGGCGAAGAAGCGGAACAGGAACACTTCCAGCCATTTGCGGATCTCGGCCAGGGCGTAGGCCCGGTGGTCGCGCTCCGCGATATTGGCCGGCCAACGTCCGCGCGCCGCGTCGCCCCAGGCGTGCAGCGCCATGAAGGCGATCTTCGACGGGGCGAAGCCGTAGCGGGTGACATAGAACAGGTTGAAGTCCTGCAGGGCGTAGGGGCCCACTTTCGCCTCGGTGGACTGGATGGCTCCGGTGGCGTCGGCTGGCACCAGCTCTGGCGAGATTTCCTGGGCGAGGATCGCCTCCAGCAGCGCCGCCGTTTCCGCGTCCACGTCGCCGGAATGGGCGACGAAGCGGATCAGGTGCTGGATCAGGGTTTTCGACACCGAGGCGTTGGGGTTGTAGTGCGACATGTGATCGCCAACGCCATAGGTGCACCAGCCAAGGCCAAGCTCGGAAAGGTCGCCGGTGCCGACCACCAGGCCATTGTGATGGTTGGCGAGGCGGAACAGGTAGTCGGTGCGCAATCCGGCCTGCACATTCTCGAAGGTCACATCGTAGACCGCTTCGCCGTTGCCGGCCGGATGGCCGAGATCGGCGAGCATCTGCCGCGCCGCCGGCCGGATATCCAGCTCGGCCGCCGTCGCCCCCAGCGCCCGCATCAGCGCCCAGGCCTTGGATTTCGTGCCCTCCGACGTGGCGAAACCAGGCATGGTGTAGGCCAGAATGTCGCTGCGCGGCTTGCCGAGGCTGTCCATCACCCGGGCGCACACCAGCAGGGCGTGGGTGGAATCAAGCCCGCCGGAAACGCCGATCACCAGCTTCGCCGCGCCGGCCGCGCGCATGCGCTGGGCCAGGCCCTGCACCTGGATGCTGAACGCCTCGTAGCAATCCTCCCGCAGCCGCGCCGGATCGGCTGGCACATAAGGGAAGCGCTCGATGCGCCGCTCCAGCGCCACGTCGATTTCCGGCGCGTCGAGGTGGAATTCCACCATCTGGAAGGCGTTGACCTGGTCCGCCGCGGCCCGGGCGCTGTCGCCGAAGGTGGTGACGCGCAGCCGCTCCTGGCGCAGGCGGTCGAGGTCCACGTCGGCGGTCAGCAACACGCTGTCGGTCGGGAAGCGCGCGCTTTCGGCCAGCAACTCGCCATATTCGAAGATGGCGGCGTGGCCGTCCCAGGCGAGGTCCGTGGTGGATTCGCCTGGCCCGGCGGCGGAATAGACATAGGCCGCGATGGTGCGCGCCGATTGGGCGCCGCACAGCAGCCGGCGCGTCTCCGCCTTGCCGATGGTGATATTGCTGGCGGAGAGGTTGATGAGGAGCTCCGCCCCGGCAAGGGCGGCGTAGCTGGAGGGCGGAACCGCCGTCCAGACATCCTCGCAGATCTCCACATGGAAGGTCACCGGCGCGCTGCCGGCGCTGCGGAACAGCAGGTCGGTCCCGAACGGAGCCTCCTGGCCGGCGACGGCGATCATCGCGTCGGCGACGCCAAGGCCGGAGGTGAAATGGCGCGCCTCGTAGAATTCCCGGTAGTTCGGCAGGTAGGATTTGGGAACCACGCCGAGGATTTCGCCGCGATGGATAACCACGGCGCAATTGTACAGCCGGCCCTGCCAGCGCAGCGGCGCCCCGACCACCAGCACCGGGTACAGCGCCTCCGATGCTTCCGCCAGCCCGGCGATCGCCGCATCGACCGCGTCGAGCAGCGGCTGCTGCAACAGCAGATCGTCAATGGCGTAGCCGGAGAGGCCCAGTTCCGGGAAAATTACCAGCCCCACATGCCGGTCGTGCGCCTGGCGCGCCAGCTCCAGCGTCCGCGCCAGATTGAACTGCGGGTCGCCCACGCCCATGCGCGGCACGCAGGCCCCGGTCCTGAAAAACCCGTGCGTGTAGAGCGAGTGAAATCCACCCATCCGGTGCGGCCTTTCCTGACCTTGATCTGCGGGGAGATATAATCTGGACGTATGGGGCAGGGTAGTGTGTCGCCCCGGTTTTCGCCACCCCGGAGGAGCGCGGCCATCTCCGGTCCAATCATGTCTGAGGAAATCATGTCCCAGGAAGTGATGTCTCATGAACCGGCCCTGCCCATGACGGAAGAGATCTGGGCGGCTCTCGGAGGGCAGCCGCAGGCCCCAGGTCGCCTGACCTTTGAGGGCTCCGGCGGATTGCCCTCAGCTTTCGCCGTTTCCGGCCTGGCGGCGGCTTCAGTGGCGGCGGCCGGCCTTGCCCTGTCGGATCTCCAGGCAAGGATCGCAGGGCTGGCCCCGGAAATCATTGTCGACCGGCGGCTCGCTTCCCTGTGGTTCGGCTGGTCCCTGGCGCCGCGCGGCTGGAGCCTGCCGCCGGCCTGGGACGACTGGTCGGGGGATTATCGCTGCGTCGATGGCTGGATCCGGGTGCACGCCAACGCGCCGGCGCACAGGCGCGCAGCGTTGCGTGCGCTTGGCCAGCCGGCTGACCGCAACGAGGCGGTGCGCCGCGTGGCGCTGCTTGATGGCGACGCGCTCGAGACAGCGATCGTGGATGCGGGCGGCTGCGCGGCCCGGATGCGGCTGGCGTCGGAATGGCGCGAGCACCCCCAGGGAGCCAGCGTCGCCAGGGAGCCCCTGATCGCGTGGGAAAGCTGGGGCGATCCCGGGCGGGCTGGTCAGGGGAGCGACCACTGGCGGCCAACCCGCGAGCGGCCGCTGCAGGGGCTGCGGGTGCTTGACCTCACCCGGGTGCTCGCGGGGCCGGTGTCGACGCGCTTTCTCGCCGCCTGCGGCGCCAGCGTGCTGCGCATCGACCCGCCGGACTGGGACGAACCGGCGGTCATTCCTGAAGTCACGCCCGGAAAAATGTGCGCCCGGATGGACCTGCGCCAGCCTGGCGACCACGCCCGGTTCATGGAGCTGCTTCAGGGGGCGGATGTGCTGGCGCACGGCTATCGTCCTGGCGCTCTGGAGGGGCTCGGCCTCGGGGCTGAAACCCGGCGCGCGGTCAATCCTGGCCTCGTCGAGGTCTCGCTTGATGCGTGGGGCTGGAGTGGCCCGTGGCGCGGCCGGCGGGGCTTCGACAGCCTGGTGCAGATGAGTTCGGGCATCGCCGCCGCCGGCATGGCGTGGAAGGGGGTGGAAACGCCGACGCCGTTGCCGGTGCAGGCGCTGGACCATGCAACAGGCTGGTTGATGGCGGCGGCGGCCTTGCGCGGCCTGGCGCGCCGGCTCGACGGGGGAGGCCACGCCGCGCGGCTGTCGCTGGCGCGCACCGCCGCCCTGCTCGCGGCGGCTGGACCGTCCAGCGAGGCCGGGTGGCGGCCCGCCGCCGCTGATGATTATGCGCCCGGGGAAGAGCTGACCGATTGGGGGCCGGCGCTGCGGTTGCGGCAGCCCCTCTCGGCGGCGGGCGTCAGGTTGCAATGGGCGTCTCCGGCGCGCCGCCTGGGGAGCGACGCGCCCCGCTGGCCGCAAGGTTGAGCGGCGCGGTCGCCGGGCGCCCAACCGCACCGGAGGGCTCAGAACCGGACGGCGAAATTGCCTTTCAGCGATTGCGCCTGCCCGTGTTGCGCCAGTTGCGCCGACCACATGGCTCCAAGGGTAATGTTGGTCGCCACACGCATGTCGAGCCCCGCCTCCAGCAGCAGGCTGTCGCGGGCGATCGGCGCGCCAGTGACGCTGAACGGCGTCGTCGCCCCGGCCAGCCACATGCCGCCGCGCGGATTCACGTCTCCGAAGGCATGGATCCAGCCCAGCGTGGCGCGCCCCGTCAGCGCCGCGCCATTGGCCAGCGTAAAGGTGTGGGCGAGGCGGGCGCCAAGCGTGGAATAGGCTGTGCTCATGCCGCCGGCCTTGCCGGACAGGGCGGCGACGCCGCCGGTTTCCCGAAAGCGCTCGCCATCGAACCCTACCCAAGCCAGCCCCGCGAACGGCTCGACGGTGGTCGCCCCATAATGGAACTCCTGCCCCACCTCACCGAAAATCTGGCCGACGCCAGAACGCCAGGCGCCGCGCGCGCTGTCGGAGAAACCGGGAAAGACAATGGCGCGGCTCACCGTTGCGTCGTTCCAGGTGTAGGCGGCGCCCCAGCGCATGCCGAGCCCGGCGTATTTGCCGCCGCCATAGAGCGCCACATGGTAGCTGTCGGCCCCGGCTGAGGAGGCCCGGCTGTTGAGGTCGAACGAGCCGCGGCTATAGCCGCCGGCGGCGCCCAGTCGCCAGTTGTCAAAGGCCTGGGCGTCGATGCCGGCCAGGAAGCCGGCGACGGACTGATTGATTCTGGGGACGCCCGTGCTGACGCCTCCGGCATGGCCCCACCCGCCAAACGCCTGGCCCCACAAGGTTGCGTTCAACCCTTCCAGCCGCCGGATCTGCCGGGCGTCGTCATTGGCGTTGACCTGGTCTCCATTCGCCTGCGACTGGCGGATGCGGCCGGTGATGGCATCGCGCACATGATGGCTCTGGGCGGCCAGCGCCCCGGCGATCGAGGCGTGGACGTCGCCGGAGATGGCGCCGAACGCCTGCGCGGCGGCATCGGCGGTCGGCAGGTTGGCGATGATGGAGAACAGTGGGTTGCCGGTCGGCAGGCGGTCAACCGCCGCCGCCGCCGCCGCCTGGTTCGGCGTTTTGGCTACCTCCTCCATGGGCACGCTGTTGCGCACCACGGTGAGATAGGCGTTGTTGGCGTCGTAGCCCAAAATGGGCGTCAGGAAGACGTAGCTTTGCCCCGGCGCCCAGCTGGCGCCGCCCTCAAAGGTGGAGCCGCCAATGCCATTCGCGGCGGTGACGATGATCTGCCGCGCGTCCACCGCGTAGCCGCTGCCGGGTGGATTGGCCGCCACCACCACCCTGCCGCCCAGATGCGCCTGGCCAGCGACCTGGATCAGGTCGGATTGCCCCTGGGCATTGATGTCGACGTGATAGACCGAGGAAGGGCCAAGATTCAGATTGCCGCCGACCTGGATCACGCCGAGCGAATTGCCGGGCGCGATGACGCCATGATTGACGAGATTGCCGCCAATCCGCCAGTTGCCGCCAAACATGGAAGCGGCGTCCGCATGGACGTCGCCGCCGACATGCACGGGGTTGGCCACGGAACCGCCGTTGGCCCGTGAACCGGCGAGCGTCACGCGTCCATCCACCTGCACGCCGCCTTCGCCAAAGCGCAGGACTGAATTGCTGGCGGCGATGTCGCCAGCGATGAGGCTGCCGTCGCGGACGTGCAACTCGCCGCCGCCGTGCACGGCCCGTATGTGCCGTACGCCCCTGGCCACGCCGCTCCAGGACGCTTTCTCGCCAAGCTCGACATCGGTGAAGCCAGTCGTTTTCGCGTCCATGTCGAGAATGTCGCCGGTCGCCACCGAGCCGCCGCCGAGGGCAAGCGCCACCACGCCGCTGTCGCCGCCGGCGCCACTGCGATCGACCGCCAGCAGCACGTTGCTCGGGCTCGCCAGATGAACGCCTGGCCCGATCAGCAACTCCGCATGCTGGCTGGCCTTGTCAAAAGTCGCGGCGATAGCGGCGATGGCTCCGCTAATCGCTCCCGCGCCGCTCAGCGTGACGGAGGCGTTGTTGTGGACCCGGATCGCCGCGTCCTGCGCCGAGGAAATGCTGACCGCTTCAGCCAGGACAACGCCGCCGTCGCGCGCGACGAGGCCAGCGGCTCCGCTGCCCGTGGCGGCGAGGGAGCCTCCGGTCAGCTCCAGCCGGCCGCCATGTTCGGCCACGGCCGCGTGGGCGTCCGAGCCTGTGGTCTGGACATCGGCGCGGCCGATGATGACGCCGCCAGGGGCGGCGGGGTCGTGGCCATCGCGCCGCCGGTCATTGCCGGCGAGCAATCCGTGCGCGGCGATGCCGGAAGCGTGAAAGGACGTTCCTTCCAGTTCGATCCGCGAGCCTGTTTGCGCCACGGCGCCGTGGCCGCCGGCGCCGCTGGTGGTGACGGCGACGCCGCTGGCGGCGATAATTCTGCCGGCATCCACAGCGTACAGCCCGGCCGCCAGCGCGCCGCTGGCGTTGACGGCGCCGCCGGTCAGTCTGACAACGCCGGCGCTGGAGCCGTCATGCGCTGGAGGAGCTGGAGCGGCGATTTCCGGGAAGCCGGCCTGCACGGCGTGTGCGCCGGCGCCCGAAACGCTGATGTTGGCGGCGCTTTCAATCGTTCCGCCCGAATGCGCCAGCAGGCCGCGCGCGTTTGCGCCGGAGACGCTGACCGATCCGCCGGTCAGCTCAATGCGCCCGCCAAAGTCCGCGACAGCGCCGTGCGCGTCGGTTCCCACAGTCTGCACGTTGGCGGCGCCCTGGATGACCCCGCCAGGGGCGGCGGGGTCCAGGCCCGCGCGTCGCCGGTCATTGCTGGCGATCAGGCCCAGCGCGGCGATGCCGCTGGTATGAAACGACGCGCCGTCCAGGTTGATGCGGCTGGCGGTTTGCGCCAGCGCGCCATAACCGCCGTCGCCGGTGGTGGTCACGGCGACGGGGCCGGCGTTGATCTGTCCGCCGTCGGTGGCGTACAGGCCAGCCGCCAGCATGCCGGCAGAGCTGATGGCGCCGCCGGTCAATGTCACCACGCCTGCGGTGGCGCCGGTGTAGAGTGGGTCCGTCGTTTCAGCGAGCCCGGCCTGCACCGCGTGGGAGCCGTCGCCCAGGGCGCTGACATTGGCGGCGCTGGTGATCGCGCCGCCCGAATGCGCCAGCAAGCCTTGCGTCATATGCGCCGTGACCGAAACCGATCCGCTGGTCAGGGTGATGGAGCCATTGTCGCGGGCCAGCGCCCCAACGCCCAGCAGGCCCTGGGTCGTGATGTCGGCGCTGCTCGTGATGCGTCCGCCATTGACGGCGACCACGCCCTGGCCGCCGTCGCCCGTGGCGGTCACGGAGCCGCCGAACAGGGTGACGCGGCCGCCGTCCTGGGCCACGACGCCATGGCCGTCGACGCCCTGGGCCGTGACCGCGACGCCGTTGGCGTTGATGACGCCGCCGGTCGCCGCCGTATCGAGCGGCAGGCGATCATTGCCGGCGAGCAGGCCATGGGTTGCATCGCTGGCGACGCTGACAACGGCGCTGGTCAGATTGATGACGCTGTTGCTGTCGGCGTGGGCGCCGGTCGCGCCCGGTCCGGTTGTGACGATGTCGACGGCGGTGGCGTGAATGACGCCCGCGTCCGTCGCATACAGCCCCCTGGCGCCGCCGCCGCTGGTGCGCAGGTCGCCGCCTGTCAGCGTCACGACGCCGGCGGTGGCGCCATCATAGGCTGCGAGGGGATCGCTGGCGCTGGCGCCGCCGGCCTGCGCCGCATGTGCGCCCGCGCCGCTTGTCGTGATGTTGGCGCTGCTGCTGATCTGGCCATTGATGATGGCGGAGAGCCCCAACGCCTGATCGCCACTGGTGGTGACAGAGCCATTCTCAAGGCTGACGCTGGCGCCATGCGAGGCGAGGGCGCCGCCAGCCTGGAGGCCCGTGGTGGTGATGGCGACGTTGCGGGCGTTGATGATGCCGCCAGCCGTCGGGATATTGAAGTTCTTCACCATGTCATTGTTGGCGACGAGGCCCACTGCGCTGGCGCCGGAGGTGCTGACGCTGGCGTTGACCAGATTGATGGTGCTGGCGCTTTCCGCCTGGCCGCCGAAACTGGTGGCGCCCGTGGTGCTGATGATGACGTTGCTGGCGTTGATGACGCCGTAATCAACCACATGCAGGCCCAGCGAATAGCCGCCGTCCGTGCTTATCTGGCCGCCGGTGAGATTGACCGTCCCCGCCGTGGAGCCGTCATACAGCGTGACGTTCGGTCCGGAATTGCCCGCCTGAACAGCATGGCCGCGGTCGCCCGTGGTCGTCACATTGGCGCTGCTGTTGATGACGCCCTGGCTGCGGCCCAGCAGGCCAATGCTGCGTTGCGCGATGGTGCTCTGGACGTTGACGACGCCACCGTCCAGCGTTACCGCGCCGCCTGGATTGTAGGCGATCACCCCGCGCTGGCCGGGAGGGGCGCTGACCATGACATTGGTGAGGATGCCAAGGTCGACGCCATTGGCCGAGATCGGCGGGCCGGCAAGAAGCGGCGTCGATAGTAACGACAGCGCCGTGGTTGAGGTCAGCAGTAACGCAAGGCGCCGGCGTGGTGAATATCCGGAGCTGGCTGGAAGTATGGTGGGGACGGCGCAGGCAGTTGCAGGCATTCGTTCACCCATAATGCTGAAATTCAGGGTGATGTTGCTGTGATTTTCCTGCTGATCAATTAATATTATAATTTATTGTTTTAAATATTCAGGCGCGTGTTTTAATTGCTTCAGTAAAGATGTGTTCATCTGTGGTCGGCGTGAGCCTGGGCGCGGATAGGCCGCCAGCCTGCGACCACTCGCGCAACGGTGGGTGAGAGGTGGTGGGCGGAAAGTAGCGGATGCCAGCGGGGCGGTGGGCGGTGGGCAATGGCCAGCGGGGCGGTGGACCGCAAGCGGCGCCCTGTCCGGACAGGGACTGGCGCGGCGTCATGAGACCCGGCTGATGCGGGCGCGTTCGCGCAGCGGCGGCTGGAGTTGCTGGCCGCATGCAGGCGCCATGGGCGACGCCCGGGCGGAAACGCTGCAGGCGCCGCCCGGGTCTGGTGGGTTCCGGTGAGGTGCGCCCACCGGCTTTCCGCATTACTTCTCGGAGATCGGACCCTCGAAGAGATTATAGCGGTCGCCCTCGAAACGCTGCAGATACAGCGCGTTATACAGGCTGTAGTTCTCCGGGCTGGTGTGAAGGCCCAGCTTCGGCAGCACCATCTGGACGTTCTTTTCATCCATGGAGGCGGCGATGTCGCGCAGGTTCTCGCGGGTGAGATTGTCGCCGGCCCGGCGCAGCACGCGCTCAAGCAGAACTGCGGCCATGTAGCCTTGCACGGCGTTTGAGTCGTCGATCATGCCAGTCTGGCCAATGGAGGTCATGAAGGCCTTGTAATCCTTCATGTCCTGATCGTTGGCCCATTGCGGATCATCCGGCTCCTTGAGGGCGACCGCGGTGATGACGCCCTGCGAAGCCTTGAGGCCCGCCGGCTTCAACACGCCGCCGATCGAGGCGGAGACGCTGACCACCATCTGCAGCGGCTTCCAGTCCAGTTCGTGGACGCGCTTGATGACCTGGGCAGCGAATTTCGGCGTCGCCACGATGAACAGGATGTTGGCGCCGCTCGCCTTCATGCGCACCACCTCAGCGTCAACCGTCGCGCTGGTGATCTCGTAAGGCAATTCCAGTGCGATCATGGATTTGGCCTTGTCGCCAAGTCCTTCGCGGAAACCCCGGACATAATCCTTGCCGAAGTCGTCATTCTGGTAAATAACCGCGACCTTGCCGTCCGGTTTGTTCTTCAGGACATAATTGGCGTAAATCTTGGCTTCCATGTCGTAGAGCGGCAGCATGGCCGTCGTCCATGGATAATTCTTGGGATCGTTCCATTTGCTGGCGCCGGTCGCCACGAACAGCTGCGGAACCTTCTTTGAATTCAGATATTTATGAACGGCCGAGTTGGAGGGGGTGCCCACCGAGCCATAAACGGCCAGCACATTCTCGTTCTCCACCAGCTTGCGCGTCTGCTCCACCGCCTTGGGCGGGCTGTAGGCGTCGTCCAGCGAGATGATGTTGATCTTCCGCCCGTTGATGCCGCCCTTCTCGTTGACCTTCTTGAAGTAATCGACGATGGCGGATCCGCGTACGCCATAGGCGGAAGCCGGGCCGCTATAGGGCACCACATTGCCAATGCGGATTTCCGTGTCAGTGACGCCCGGGCCGTATTTCTTTTCGCTGGCCTGGGCCGTTCCCAGCGCAACAGTGAGCGCCGCGACAGCAATACAGAGCTGCTTCATGGGTTTTTCCTCCCCCGATGTTGTAACCGGCCGGGGCACTACAGCGATGGGCGGCAGCCGCGTCAATCCGCCGGCGATAATTTCCGGCAGGCGCTGGCGCGTCCCTTTTGCGGGAAATTGATTATAAATCAGCTGGATGGCGTTTGATCGCCCGGATCGCAAACCTGGAGGCCCATGCGCCCAATTCATGCGTGGGCAAGTAGATGGCGCCATTTCTCGGGAAAATCTGGCGCGGCCTGGCCTGAAGTCTCCACGGCCGTCGCCTGGGCGCGCTCCATGCCGGGCAAAAAGCGCCCAGACGCCTCTTCGTCTCCTGGCCTCAAAGCCCCCGGCTGCGGCCGCTCGCCTCTGGAGCAATTTCGGATCGATATCGGTCGGAAATTGCTCCAATTTCCTTGCTGCGAGCGCAAGCTATCGCCTGGACGTTTCCATCCGGCCGGCGCCGCTTATGAGCGCGACGGCGCGCGTTTCGCCGTCACGTCGATGACGACGCCGATCTCCATGGACACCCAGTCGCCGCCGCCGTCGGACTGCATGCCGATGTCGAAGGCGCGCCGGTCGAGCTTCAGGCTGCCCTTCACCGTGGCGACGCCGTCGCGCTCGCTGAAGGTGAAGGGCAGGACAACTGGCAGCGACGTTTGTTTCAGCGTCAGGGTTCCCGTCGCTTCATAACGGTCGCCCCCCAGGGAGCGGAAGGCGTCGGCCTCAAATCGCGCAACCGGGCGCCCCTTTGGATCCAGCCACTCCTCGCCTTCAAGCGCGTTTTCCTGGGTGGAATCGCCGGTCCGGGCGCTGCCAACCTGCACAAGCACCGTGGCGCGCGATCCGGCCAGATTTGCCGGGTCGAAGCGGATATCGCCTTCCCATTGCTCAAACCGCCCGGAGAAGGCGTCGCCGGAGTGCGCGCCCGTGAAGCCAATGCGTGATGCGCCATGGTCGATGGCCCAGGCCGCCGCCAAATTGTTGCTGGCGGGCAGGCGCGGCGCGATGGTCTGCGTGGCGGCTGGCGCGGCGGTATGCGCCGGGCGGGCCTGGGCCGGTCCCGTCAGCTGTGGGGCGGGTGCGGGCGTCACGGCGATGGCGGCGGCCTGGGCGATAATCAGCACCAGGCCGAAACCGGCGCAGCGGCCCAGCCATTTTTCGCGCGCATCTGGCGGTAGGGCGGCTGGCGCATCGCCATGCGGCAGGCCAGGGACCATGTGGGCCAGCACGGCGTCGCGATCGAGAAACTGGTGCTTCAGCGCCGCGCCCACATGCAGCGCGATCAGCGCGACCGCCGCCCAGGCGAGCATGCTGTGGGCGCCCATGGCCTGAAACGCCACGGTGCGGCGCAGGGCGGCTGAAGCCTCGCCTACCCACGGCAGATGCGGAATGCTGAACAGCCCAAACCAGCTTGTCGGCACCGCGAGCGCCCGGTCGGCGCTGACCGCCCAGCCCGTCGACACGTAGAGCCAGCCAGTGAGCGGCAACGCCAGCATGAGGCCATAGAAGGCCGCGTGCGTCGCCCGGGCGGCGAAGGCCTCCCATGGCTTCATCCCGCCAGGCAAGGGCGGGGCCGGGTGGGCGAGGCGCCACACAATCCGCAACGCGGTCAGGCCGAGGATCAGAAATCCGGTGGACTTGTGAAACTGGAAAACGCGGTAGGCCAGCGCCTGCGTTCCCGGTTCGCCAATGGCGGCCGTCATCCAGAATCCCATGGGAATCATGGCGATGATGCAAAGGGCGATGGCCCAGTGCAGGGCAATGGCGATGGCGCTGTAGCGGGTGGGGCGGGCAGACATGGTGCAATCCAGCGCGCCAGCGGCGCGTCTTTCTGGCGGCGGGGCGGCGGTCGCCCCGCTGGCAAGGTTTTGGCAAAGTCCCGGCAAAGTCCCGGCAAGGCGTGGGTGGCGCGCGGCCTTCCTGCGCGGGCAGGGCGTGGGTGCAACGGCGCCGGCTGTTCCGCCGTGCGCGTGTCCCGCGGACTGGCGTCCGCATCGCGTGGGGGCAACCGTCACCCCAGGGGCCTGAAGCAAAATCCCGATGCAGGTCGATCGCATTCTGCTTCAGGGCTGCCCGGACTTATTTGGCGTCGGTTTTCTTCAGGAATTCGCCATCGAAGCGGATGGTGATTTCATCGCCGACGAAACCCACCGGCATGCCGAAATCACTGCGCTTGAACTTGCCTTCCGCCTTGAAGCCGATGGCTGGCTGCTTGGTGAAGGGGTGCTTCTCCAGTTCGCCGACAAAGGCGGCGTCCAGAGTCAGCGGCCTGGTGACGCCAAGGAACGTCATGTCGCCAGTCACTTTGGCGGTGCGCGGGCCGGTCAGCTCCACCCTGGTGGATTTGAAGGTGATCTCCGGAAACTGGCCAGCATTCAGGTAGTTTTTGTTGCGGGCGATATCCTCGCTCCAGCTGCTGAAGCCGGTCTTGGCGTGGGTTGCCTTGTAGTCAGCCGGGTAGTTGGCGTCGACAGAGGCAGGGTCAATCTTCGCGGTGACGGAGGATTTGGCCAGATCCGACGGGTCCAGGGTGATTTCCGCCGAGAACTTGTTGAAACGCGCGGTGTAGTGGGAAATCTTGTTGTGCATGAACGACCACTGCAACGACGCATGGGTCGGATCCATCACATAGATGCCTGCCGGCGCTTTCAGGGGCGCCGCCGCTTCAGCGGTCTTGCCAGCGCTTTGGCTTTCCGCGTGGGCGAGACCCGCCGACATCGCGACCGCAAGCACGGAAATCGACAGGATTTTGCGAAGGTGCGTCATCTGATCCTCTGGTTTTGCCGTCAGTTATGAGCCGGCCATGCAACTGTCCGGTGTTGTCGGCTTACCGTCAGAATATGAGCCAAATTGTGTTGGCGAAAGTCGGCCCAAACCGGGGGGATGGCGGTGGTTGTTTTGATATTGCTATAAAATTCAAATGTTTAAATGATATTTTGCACTTGGTGTGTCGCTATATGTGAGTTTGCACATCCGGTCTTGCAGGGACGCAAGAACCACGCGCTTCACAACCTGGCGCTGGTGTTGGGCCTGGCGGTTGGCGCAGGCTGGTCTGGCCTTGTTTTCCTGGTGGCCCGGAGCGCGCCCCCATTGTCTCGTATGCGCGCCCGCCGCCCATTTGCATGGTGTTCAGACGTGGGAACGCGCCTGTGGGTTGCGGCGTGCGGCGTGCGGCGGCGCGCGACAGCCGCCGGGCCGCCGCCATCGGATCGCCGCCGACACGTAGCGCATGTGGCGTGTCCGAATGGCTCGCCTGCATCCCGGTGTTCAGTATGGTGGCGGGGTATCTTCCGATTTTGCGGTCTGGCGCCTGGTGGGGGCAGGAGCCGCGCGGTCGCAACCGCCTTTCGGTCTCCTGCTGATGACCGTGGTCCCGGGAAAGCCCCTCGCCTGGCGCATGATTGCCAGCGCTGCGGCCGCCGCCATCGATGCAGCGGGGATCAAGTGGCTCGCAAGACAGGAGCAGGAGGTGGGATCGCGGGCGTTTCCGGCCTCCATTCAGGGGGGCAGGGTTAGGGGGGGCAGGCCTCCAGCGTGGCTGCTGTCCATAGCAGGGCCCGACCGCGCGGATATCCACATATCCACGGCTTGCGGACGGCCACTGCAGGTTGAATGCGTCAATGCCCTTGACGTACTCCCCGCGTCGCCGTATCTGGAGCCCACACCACGGCGCTGCGGCGCGGCGAACGGTGGCCCGGCAGGAAGCCCAGCCGGACAACGGTGGTGGGGAATAGTTTAACGGTAGAACGACGGACTCTGACTCCGTTAGTCTTGGTTCGAATCCAGGTTCCCCAGCCAACCGCTTTCAATATCTGATTATCAAACAAAATCAGCTAGTTACCGCAACGGCAAAATTGCCTCGGCTACCCATTGGTAGCCCAAAGCGGTGGGCCAATCCGGTAGCCCAAACAGCCTCACCAGAATCAGGCGAGATGCAGCCCAGACGGTGGGCGATCCTTCCGTGGGAAGATCACGCCTTCCTCGTGCAGGAACGTGTGCAGCGCCTGTGCCGAACGGAAGCCCATCTCCTTGGCGAGGGTGCCTGTCGTCGTGGTGGCCCCGGTGTCGTGGAAGGCTTCCCAGTTCTTCACCTTGGGCGCATCTTCAGCGGCCCGCGCTTCGAGCGCTTCCTTCTCAGCTTCCAGCTTCAGCCGTTTCTCATGTTCGTCGGCGGCAAGCCGCAGGGCGGAAGCGTAGTCCGTGGGAATGGACTGCTGCGCCCGTTTGCGAAGCTCTTCCTCTATCCGGTTGTACTCGTTCAGGTAGGCGAGCTTGAAAGCGTCTGCCTTCGCCCTGGTGAAGCCCATGGCCAGGAACGTGAAGCCGTCGCGGGTCATGTCAGCACAGCGGCGCGACTGGTTGTTCGCGTCCATGTAGGAGCCGGCCCCAAAATTGGGGGCGGCGAACTCGGGTAGCCGCTGGCGAAGGGCGTCGATGTCCCGCAACACATGGTCGTGCCGCTTGTTGAAGTACGCCGCCACGTCACGGCTGTTGGCGACCACGCGGTCGGCCTTGATGGTGATGATGGGAGAGGCGGCTATCGGTTCAGCGGACGACCAAAACCGGAATATTGGCGTGAGCCAACACCTCCGCCGTCTGGCTTCCCAGCAAGACACGCTGCACTCCGCGCCGCCCGTGTGATGCCATGATGATAAGGTCGCAATGGTGGTGCTTTGCGAACCTCACGATTGCTTCGGCGGGTACCTTGTCGATTTCGTGCGCCAAGTCCGCTTTCACGCCATACGCGGACACCAGATGATCAATGGCCGCGAAGCGTTCCTTCATCGTCTCGTCTATCTGGTGGTCGTACTGTCCAACCGGGTCGGCGATCCCGCCCAACCGAGCTGCGTCAGCTACTTCCGACCGAATTGGGGCCAAAACCGTTAGTACTGTTACCTTCGCGCCAAGCGGTTTCGCCAGTGCCAGTCCATGCTCAATGCCCTTGCGAGCAAATTCGGAGCCATCGGTGGTGACCAAAATGTGCTTGTACATTTGCCCCTCCTGTAGTCCTGCCCAGGTATGGTGCACGAGGCTGCAATAGAAACAAGCAATCTTCTCGTTATACGCGGGGACGTAGGAGACGCCTTGGGTGAGGGGGCATCCAACGCGGCGTCGTCTCTGCCACACGTAGTCGCGGACGGGGTGCAGGTAGATGCCCATGGACTCCTTCATGGCGTCCTTGACCTCGATGGCCTCCTTCGTCTCGGCCCTGGCCGCGTCCCTAGCCGCGCATGCGGCATTACGCTCGGCCTTCAGCTTCTCGATCTTCCCTTCCATGATCTTCATGGCGCGGAAGATGAGGGCGTCGTCGTCCTCATCAGTTCCCTTGCCGATGTTCTCTTCGCCAGCGACGTAAGCGCCTTCCTTGCGGATGGCGGGAAGGACAACGTGACGGACCCACCGGTCGAACTCGCGGGCTTCAGGCTTCCGGCTGAACTGGATCAGTTTGTAAAGCCCCGGCTCGGAAATGATGGAGATGGAGGGGGCGCGTCTCCCACAGAAAATGTGTGGGTGATCGTTCCGCCTAACCAGCCTCTTCTCGTCTGCGTCTAGGCCGCGCAGCCATTTGAAGGTGCCGCCCATCAGGTCCATGTCCAGCGCCCTGCAAACGTCTTTGGCGATGAACCAAGGGTTCCCGTCCAGTTCCACCACGCGGTAGCGGCTTCGCCGCACTGGATGGATGAGGCCTAGCCGCATTGGACGGAGTTGCGGCGGGGAGATGTTAACCGTTGGTCGCTACGTTGGGGGAATGAAGCGCCTCCTGATCGCACAATGCGCCATCGCCGCCAGCATATCGCTATTGCTGCTCCCCAAGGTCGCCAGCGCCAGTGAATTGGCAGCGGCCGGGCGCTCTATCGCTGAAGCGAACTGCTCCCGGTGCCATGCGACTGGCATGGCTGGAACTAGTCCGCACAACGAAGCTCCACCATTCCGTGATCTGGCCAAGCGTTACCCGATAGACAGTCTGGCGGAAGCCTTCGCTGAAGGTTTGAGCGTGGGACATGCCGACATGCCTGAGTTCAAGCTGTCGGCAAAGCAGACGGACGCGCTTCTGGCATACCTTCAATCCATCCAAACCAGTAGGTCGCGGTAAGCAGCGGATGGAGCGCCAGTGGGTGCGCCACGGTATTCCGGTGTAGTACCCGCGCGGACCCTTCCCGCCGATTCTAGGTCACTCCCGCCCACATCCTGCGGGGCATCAGAATGGGGTTGGTTCTTGAGGGGGGCAGGGGTGTCGGCCCGGTGGGGTGGCGGTTGTCAGCGCCATGCGCTCTGAAGTCGAAGGTGGTGACTGCGGTGTTGGGTATCCATGGTGGCCTGTTTGCCAGCCCTGTGGTTGCGCGTACGCGGGGCGTGACCGAACGTGCGGGGCGAAAGCGGGGCCGGGAGCAGCACGAACCGGGCTTCGCCGGAGATGGCTCAGGGCGCCGGAATGCTTTCCAGGTAGGCCACCAGATTGGCGATGTCCGCGTCGCTCCACAAACCGTAGAATCGCATGGAATTGCCGGGAATGGTCTTTCGCGGGCTTGATGCGAACCTGGTGAGCAGATCCGGCGTCCAGACCATGCCGGATGAGCCAGCCCGGATCATCGCTTCAGAGTAGGAGAAGCCGGGAACGGACCCCACGCGGCGACCCACGACGCCCATCAGATGCGGCCCCATGCGATTTGTCGGATGGGTGATGCTGTGGCAGGGCGCGCATTTTGCGAAAACGGCTTCTCCTGCGGCGATATCGCCGGAAAAGGCGGTGAAACCGGATCCTGGCAAGGCTGCGCTCACCAGCGCCGCCCGGACTGCGAGGGCTCTGGCCCAACGGATGGACATGACTTTTCCCCCTCCTGCCGGATCATCCTCCGGACGAGGTTTGCTACGGGATTGTCCGGTTTCCGGCAGAGACGCGCCAGTTGCCGGTTGGCCCCCCTGGATGCCCCCTGAAACTGGACGGGGGCTTAACTGCGCCAGACGGCAGCAGGTTTTTGATGGCGTCTGGCCATTTACCCCGCCGCTTGCCCGCCCGCTTGCCCGCCCACTTGCCCACCCACTTGCCCGCCATCTGGGCCGTGGTGAAAATCTGGCGTTTCTACCCGAACAGGCGCACTATCAGGGTCCAACGAAACGCCTATGTTTCGGAGGTTGCGATGGCACACCATATTCTCATCCCGACAGATGGGTCGCCGTTAGCCAGCCGGGCCGTCGAACAAGGGTTGTCCCTGGCCCATGAACTGGCCGCGCGCGCCACCATTCTCACAGTCATTGAGCCGTTCCGTATCTTCTCCATGGACCCGCATCAGATCGCTCTGACCCAGGGGGAATATGAGCAGGCGGCGCGCGGCCAGGCTGCCGCCTGTCTGAAGGAAGCCGCATCGCGGGCCCAGGCCATGGGCGTTTCCTGCGACGTGACGCAGGTTGAGCATGACCAGCCTTATCAGGCGATCATCGATGTGGCGCTGGCGCGAGGGTGCGACATGATCGCGATGTCCTCCCATGGTCGCGGCGGCCTGTCGGCGATGATCCTGGGGAGCGTGACGCTCAAGGTGCTCACCCACAGCAAGTTGCCGGTTATCGTCTTCCGGTGACCCGGCGGGTCATCTGGCGGTCCCTGCCTCCGGCGCGGATGGGCAGGCTTGCCGGGTGAGCCCGTTCTGGCTACTGCTGTCGGCATGAAGTCCGCGCACCGAACCACCTGAAGCCGGTTCCCGCATCCTGATGCGAGGAACGATCATGGCGCGATCATGCGTTCGCGCCAGCTGGTGGTTTTTTGCCTGAGCCAATCAACCGGGCTCCCGGTGGCCAGACGCGGTGATTGTCATGACGAATTATTTTGAGAGCCCTTTCAGGGGCGTTACGCTGGACCGTCAGGTCACGCAGCCGAACATTCGCGTCGGCCGCTTCAGTTATTACTCCGGGTACTATCACGGGCACAGTTTTGATGACTGCGCCCGGTTTATCCTGCCGGACGATGACGCGGACAAGCTGATTATCGGCAGTTTCTGCTCCATCGGCACGGGCGCCGCTTTCATCATGGCGGGCAACCAGGGGCACCGGAACGACTGGATCAGCACCTTTCCATTCTACTGGATGCCGGAGGTCCCTGCTTTCGCAGGCGCGCGCAATGGCTACCAGGCCGCTGGCGACACCGTGGTGGGGCACGATGTCTGGATCGGCTCGGAAGCCGTCATCATGCCGGGCGTCAGGATTGGCGATGGCGCGGTGATTGGAACGCGCGCGCTCGTCACGCGTGACGTGGAGCCCTACGCCATCGTCGGCGGCAACCCTGCCAGCATCATTCGCAAACGGTTTGATGCGGAAAGCATCGACATGCTGCTGGAGATGCGGTGGTGGGACTGGCCGGATGAGGAGCTGCGGCAAGCCATGCCGCTGCTGACGGCTGCGGATGTCGCTGGCCTTTACCATCACTGGCGCGGCCGCTTCGGCAGTTGATGGCGATCAGCAACAGTGGAAGGCGGCGGCCCAGGTCGCCGTCTTCGCAAACAGGACGATTGAGGGCTGACGCGACGACGACATTTACAGAGCGGGACGCCGGTTTTGCCGCCCGGGTGCAACAGAGCTTTGCAAGGCAGGGGCGGATGGCGAAGCCGGGCGCGACGCGTAGCCGGATCTATTCCGGCGCTGTCGACATCGGTCTCGCGGTCAGCCCGGACATCAGCCGGCAGCATGGTTTTATCCACGACGGCGCCATCGGCGCCATCGCCGACAGGGCGGCGGGCTATGCGGCGCTCTCGCTCACGGAGCCGGGTTTCAAGGCTTTGACGACGGGGCACAAGATCAATTTCGCCGCCCCGGCGGACAGCCCCGGGATTGTGGCCGAAGGACGGGTGATCCGGTCTGGCCGCACGCTGATCCTGGTCAAATCGGAAGTCTGCGCCGGCGCCAGGCTGGTTGCTCTGGTGACGGGAACCAAGATGGTGATGGCGCCGCGACGGGGCTGACCAACGGGTGATCAAACTGGCCTGCGCCAGGATGGCTGTCCTGGCAGCGGGCCAGGGGCGCCCGGGCAGAATACGCCTGGTTCAGATGGAAATTTCGCCCTGTCAGCCTGATCCGGCCCGCCGCTCACACCGCTCGCCTGTAGTTTCACGCAGAACGGCGCGCCTGGGCGGGCCTTTTGCGTTTCTCAGGTTATGGCCCTGGCCGGAACATCGGGCCGCCGGGCCTCGGACCTGGCCTTGGTCCGTATCCGGGTCTTGGTCCAAATCCAGGTCTCGGCCCAAATCCTGGTCTTGGTCCAAATCCTGGTCTTGGTCCCATTCCTGGCGGCGGTCTGAAGCCAGGCACCGGCGGCCCGAAGCCTGGCGGTGGAGGCCTTGGCCCAACCCACGGGCGGGGACCAGGAGGCCGGGGGCCGACCCAGGGGCTCGGCCCAACCCATGGACGCCTGTAGCCGTAGCCCCAACTCCCGCCGTAAACCACCGGCGCCCCATAGCCCCCATAGCCGTAGTCGTAGGGGGCCGGGTAAACGACCGGCGCCGCAGTTGCGTAATAGGGGCCAGGATCGCCGGTGACGCATCCGGAAAGCGCCAGGCCAGCGCTGATGGCGAAGGCGCCGGCGAGTATGCGCGGCGCTCTGTTCATGACGCCTCCTGCATCGGAGGTTTGGGGAGCGATAACGTCCGGTTTCATGGCAACGCATCCGTCAGCGGCAAAACGCGCAGCAGTAAAACGCGGACATCGCGCAATCGTTCCTGCAATCGCGCGTCTGGCAATCGCGGCCCCGCTGGCGCGCGCCCTCCTGGGGGGGGCGGCTTCTGGAGGGCGGCTTCTGGCCGGCTTACGGACGTTCGGCCAAAAACGCCGTTACGGCCTCCTTGAACACCCGGTCGCCCACCGCGAGATTATGGTCGCGGCCTGGAATATCGACAGCGGAGGCATTGGGCAGCATGGCGGCCAGTTCGTGCGGCGAGCCGGCGATGTCGTCGCGCGTGCCGACAGCGATCAGCGTCGGCACGCCAATCTGGTAGGCCTCTTCCCGCGTCAACGTCTGGCGCGTGCCGCGAATGCAGGCGGCCAGCGCCTTCAGATCGCTGCGCGTCTGCTCGGCGAAGGAGCGGAACATTTTTTGCTGCCTGTCGGTGAGGCCGTCGCCCGTTGGCGCCTCAAGCGCATCGGCAATGCCCATGGGCAGGCCGACGCCGTCCACCAGCCGGATGCCGAGGCCGCCGAGCACCGCGGAGCGCACCCGGTCCGGATGGGCGAGAGCCAGGTGGGCGGTGATGCGGGCGCCCATGGAATAGCCCATGACGTCGGCCTGGGGCAGGCCCAGATGGTCGAGCAGGTTCAGGCAGTCCTGGGCCATCAGGGCGGAATTGTAGCAGGCGGGGTCGTAGAATTTCTGGCTCTGGCCATGGCCCCGGTTGTCGAGCGCGATCACCCGGTAGCCGGCCCGGTTCAGGGTGGTGCTCCAGCCCGGATAAATCCAGTTCACCGAATGATTCGAGGCGAAGCCGTGCACCAGCAGCACCGGATCGCCTTTGGCGCCGTCCGGCGCCGGCAGATCCACGAATGCTATGTCGACGCCGTCGGACGAGAAATGCTGCATGACGTTCCAGAAGTATGTCGCCAAAAGTGTGTCGCCAGCGCAAGGTCGCCAGAAAGCCGGCCGTGAACAATGCGCCCGCGTGGTCCACGCCCTGCCTGGGCCGGCGGGACGCGGCTATCTGATCCATTGAGAATGGACAGATCGTAAATGGGCAGATCGTAAATGTCCTGGAGCCCAGATCAAGGTTCCCGATCAGGGCGCTTGGCGCCGGGCGGGGCAGCGTTTACGCTGTATCCAACTTGCGCGCTCATGGGGCGCGCCCTGATCTGTGAAGGATCGAACAGTGTCGGCGATGGACGATGCAGGCGCCAATGGCGCGTGCGCCGTTTCCGCAACGATTGCGGAAAATGGCGGCGCACAGGATGGCGGCCAGGGCCGGCCTGCGTTGCGGGGACCTGCCGCGACGCGCCGCCACGCCGCCATGGCGGCGCACGACGCCCATGAGATCGCGCGAGACGCCCACGAGATCGCACGACGCGAGATCGCACGAATTGAGCCCGTGCGAACTGAAGCCGTGCGCACTGAAACTCCGCGATCTGGTCCGGCCCGCACGGGTGAGGCTGCGCGGCGCGATGGGGCGGGCGTCGCCCAGGATGATGCTGCACCGAGGCATGAGCGCCATGGCAGATCCCCCGGTCAGCGTCGCGGCGATGGCCGGCGTGCACATGTCGAACGCGGACATGTCGAACGCGGATTTGGCGAAGCCGTGCGCCGGCGCGCGCGCGCGCCCGGGGAAGTGGAGGGGCGCCAGCCGGCCGTGGCCTATGCCGCGCTGGACCTTGGCACCAACAATTGTCGGCTGCTGATTGCTGAGCCGGGAGATTCGGGGTTTCGCGTGGTCGATGCTTTTTCGCGCATCGTCCGGCTGGGCGAGGGGCTCGGCAGCACCGGGGCTCTGGCCGAAAGCGCCATCCAGCGTTCGATTGACGCCCTGCGGGTCTGCGGCGCCAAGATGGACAATCGCCACGTGGCCCGCGCCCGCCTCGTGGCGACTGAAGCTTGCCGGTCGGCCTTGAATGGCGCTGATTTCATCAATCGCGTTCTCACCGAAACCGGACTGCAACTTGAGGTGGTCGACCGCCGCACCGAAGCGTTTCTGGCGGTTTCCGGCTGCGCCAGCCTGGCCGACCCGACGTCGGAGGCGCTGCTGGTGTTTGATATCGGCGGCGGCTCGACAGAGGTGGCGTGCCTGGTCGGGCGCGGCGTTTCCACCATGAACGACCCGTGCCAGAGCATCGCCGACTGGGTGTCGTTGCCCGTGGGCGTGGTGACCCTGGCCGAGCGTCATGGCGGCAAGACGGTGACGCCGACGGTCTACCGGGCGATGGTCGATGAGGTGCTGGCGCTGCTTGAGCCGTTCCGCGAGCGGGTTGGCTGGGCGGCCGCGCGCGAGGGGTTTCACCTGCTTGGCACCTCGGGCACCGTCACCACCATCGCCGGGGTGCACCTGCGCCTGCCACGCTATGACCGGCGCCGGGTTGACGGCCTGTGGATGAGCGACCGCAACGTCAACCGCGTCGTTCACCATCTGCGCCGCAGCAGTTTTCGCGAGCGCGCCGCCAACGCCTGTATTGGCAACGACAGGGCCGATCTGGTGCTCGCCGGCTGCGCGATTCTCGACGCCCTGCGGCGCTGTTTTCCGGCTCCCAGGTTGCGCATCGCCGATCGCGGCCTGCGCGAGGGCATCCTGATGTCAATGATGCGCGAGGACGGCATGTTGCAGGTGGGGCGCGCCGGGCGTTCGTGAGGCGGCCGGTGCATTTTCAATTCCGCCAGACGCCATTTCGCGTGTAGAAGGCGCCAGGCCATCGCGGGCAGGGCATCCCTCCCCGGGGGCGGGCAATTCATATGGCCAGGGTGAAGCTCCGGTTCCGTTGGGCCGGATTTTTGCCGTGGGGCGCTGCGACCCGGTGGCTGGGCGCGGCGATCCAGTGGAACGGTGAAGCCGGCTCCATTCAACAGGTTGGTGGTAATTTGCCCCTTGGGCGCGGAGCAGGTTTGTGGCTCCATATCCGGGGGGCGGCGCGCCAGGGCGCGTATCGGACAATTCAGGTGATCAGGTCATGAGCGGTGCATCGGACAAGGGCGGCCAGCGTAATCTCAAGGTGCGCCTGAAGACCGCGAAAAAGCGCACGACAGCGTCGCAGAAATGGCTCGAGCGCCAGCTCAACGACCCCTATGTCGAGCGCGCCAAACGCGAGGGCTACCGCTCGCGCGCCGCCTTCAAGCTGCTGGAGATCGATGACCGCTACAAGCTGCTGAAACCAGGCCAGCGGGTCATCGACCTTGGCGCGGCCCCCGGCGGCTGGAGCCAGGTGGCGGCGCAACGCGTTGGGGCGGCGGAGCCGAAGCCGGGCGCGCCCGTGGGCCGCGTCGTCGGCATTGACCTGTTGCCGATCGATGGCCTGCCAGGGGTCGAAGCCGTGCAGATGGACTTTCTGGCGCCGGAAGCGCCGGACCTGCTGATGCAGATGCTGGGCGGGCCGGCCGACATCGTCATGTCCGACATGGCGGCCAACACCACGGGCCACAAGAAAACCGACCACCTGCGCATCGTTGGTCTGGCGGAAGTCGCCATCGAGTTCGCCCGCGAGGTGCTGGCGCCCGGCGGCGTTTTCCTCGCCAAGGTGTTCCAGGGCGGCACCGAAAACACCCTGCTGGCCAATCTCAAGCGCGATTTCGCCGTGGTGCGCCATGTGAAGCCCGCCGCCAGCCGCGCCGGCTCATCGGAGCTGTATGTGCTGGCCACCGGCTATCGCGGCCAGGGGGCGCTGGGCGCCGGGCAGGATCAGGATGATGATCCGCGCGCCGCTGGCCATTGGGATTCGGAATAACCTCAAAGCCGCGCAGCAGCGCCCGCGCGTCAGCCCTCGCCAGCGCGCGGATGCTGCTGCACGGCCTCGGCGGTGGCCCGGCGCGCCGTGCCGTCGCCGGCGGAGTCGCGAACCTTGCGGCGGCTGACGTGGCCGGACATTTCCGCCCCGGCGTTGGGCGCCAGGCTGGGGATCAGCAGCACCCCCAGCGCGGACACGATGCCCACGCACAGGAATGCCGGCATGAAATCCTGGGCGACGATGGCGTCCGGCTGGCCGCTGCGCAGCAGCGCCGAGAATTGCAGCGCCGCGGCGCCCAGCGCCACGCCAACGGCAAGGGAAAGCTGTTGCGCCACCGCATACAGGCTGGTGGCGAAGCTCATGTCCTTCGGCTCGATGTCGGCGTAAGCGATGGCGTTGAAGGCGGTGAACTGCATGGAGCGCAGGCAGCCGCCGAGGAACAGCGTTCCCAGCATCACCGCCAGCGGCGTCGTCGCCGTGAACAGGCCATAGCTGGCGACAAAGGCCGAAGCCAGCAGCAGGTTGAAGCCCAGCACCGAGCGGAAGCCGAAGCGGCGCAGGATGCGCGTCGCCAGGGTCTTGGTGAACAGCGCGCCAACCGCCGAGACGAAGGTGATCATGCCCGAGTGCGCCGGCGTCATGCCAAAGCCGGCCTGCAGCATCAGCGGCAGCAGGAAGGGGATGGCCCCCGCGCCAATCCGGAACAGCGAACCGGAATAGACGCTGACCCGGAAGGTGTTGATGCGCAGCAGCGACAGCTTCAGCACCGGCGTCGCCACCCGCTTCGAATGCGCCAGATAGAGCCCGAGCAGGGCGATGCCCAGCCCGCCAAGGCCGATGGCCAGGGGCGGTGAAATCAGGTGGCCGCCGCCGCTGGAAAAGGCCAGCATCAGCGTGGCGAGGCCACTGCCCGCCAGCAGGAAACCTGGCACGTCGAGGGGCGCCACGTCCTCCTCACGCACGTTTTCGATGAAGATGCTGGCGAGAATGACGCCGATGATGCCGATCGGGATATTGATCAGGAAGATCCAGCGCCAGTTGAACCAGGTGGTGATGAAGCCGCCGAGCGGCGGGCCGACGACCGGCCCAACCAGCGCCGGCACTGTCAGATAGGCCAGCGCCGACACCAGCTCTGACTTGGGCACGGTGCGCAGCAGCACCAGCCGCCCCACCGGCACCATCATGGCCCCGCCGATGCCCTGCAGGAAGCGCGCCATGACGAAGCCTTCCAGCGAATTGGCCATGCCGCAGGCCAGCGAGCCGGCCATGAACACCACCATGGCCAGCCGGAACACCGTGCGCGCCCCGAAGCGGTCCGCCATCCAGCCGCTGATCGGAATGAACACCGCCAGCGACACCATGTAGGAGGTCAGGGCCAGTTTCAGCGCGATCGGGCTGACGCCAATGTCGCCGGCGATGGCGGGCAGCGAGGTGGCGATCACCGTGGAATCGGTGTTCTCCATGAACAGGGCGCAGGCGACGATGAGGGGCGTCAGGACCGAACGCTTCACGGGCTGTTGCCTCCAGCAAGGAATGGGGCGCGCCAGGCGCGCGCCTGGCGTGCTCCCGTCAGGAAAAGCGGACGCTGCTTTTCCTGCGAATGCACCGGCGGCGTCCGGAAAGTGCTGTTTGCAACATAACTGCGATTTTGGCGCTGAGGGGCATCTGGCGCATGCGGACTGGAGATTGCAGCCCGGCTTTCTGCGCATGGCCTGGTCGCCCCCGTCCACGCGTGGGGCGCCGGGTCTGCATGGGCGAGGGGTCGGGAAAGCCCACCTGTGGATGAAAAAGCCCACCAGCAGCGAGCGATCTGGTTGCGGACGATTTCAACCCCCGGATCGCGGCGCGCCCAGGGGCATGTCAACAAACTGTAAAGGAATTTTTGCACGAACGGATTTGCTGTGCTAAGGGCCGGCGTCAACTTCGCTCATTTGCTGACGCCGGGTCGCGGAATATTCACGCGATTGCCCGACGGGCGGGGGCGCATCATTATTTCGCTGGGACCATTCCCGCCAGCCCTTCCGGGTCTGGCGACAGGGAAGCGATCCCACACAACAGGTTGGGCCTGAACGACGGCGGCCAGCGGGGCAGCCAGCGGACGGGCCGCCGGACCGGATCGGAAGTTGACCATGGTGAAAATCGACAATGGCGGGCGTTTTCGTGAAGGTCTCACCTTCGATGACGTGTTGCTGCAGCCCGGCCCATCGGAGGTGCTGCCCGGCGACGTCAATGTCGCCACCCGCCTGACGCGCGCCGTTTCGCTCAACATTCCGATCATTTCCTCGGCCATGGACACGGTCACCGGCTCCAGCATGGCCATCGCCATGGCCCAGCTCGGCGGCATCGGCGTCATCCACCGCAACTACGATCCGGAAGAGCAGGCCAACGAAGTTCGCCGGGTCAAGAAATACGAATCCGGCATGGTGGTCGATCCGGTCACCATTCACCCGGACGAAACCCTGGCCGACGCCTTCGAACTGATGAAGCGCCACGGCATCTCCGGCATTCCGGTGGTCGAGCGCGCCCCTGGCGGCCAGAAGGGCAAGCTGGTCGGCATCCTCACCAACCGCGACGTCCGCTTCGCCACCAACACGGCCCAGCCGGTCTCCGAGCTGATGACCAAGGAGCGGCTGATCACGGTGCGCGAGGGCGTGGACCAGGCCGAAGCCAAGCGTCTGCTGCACCAGTTCCGCATCGAGAAGCTGCTGGTGGTGGACGACGCCTACCGCTGCATCGGCCTCATCACCGTCAAGGACATGGAGAAGCAGGTCGCCTATCCGCAGGCGGTGAAGGATGCGCGCGGCCGCCTGCGCGTCGCCGCCGCCACCACCACCGGCGAACAGGGGTTCCTGCGCGCCGAAATGCTGATGGACGCTGGCGTCGACCTGCTGGTCGTCGACACCGCCCACGGTCATTCCAGCGGCGTGCTTGAGTCGGTCAGCCGCATCAAGAAGGCGTCCAACGGCGTGCAGGTCATCGCCGGCAACGTCGCCACCGCCGCCGGCTGCCAGGCGCTGATCGACGCTGGCGCCGACGCCGTGAAGATCGGCATCGGCCCGGGCTCCATTTGCACCACCCGCATCGTCGCCGGCGTTGGCGTGCCGCAACTCACCGCCATTCTCGACGCCGCCGAGGTCGCCGCGAAGGCTGATATTCCGGTGATCGCCGACGGCGGCATCAAATATTCCGGCGACCTCGCCAAGGCGCTCGCCGCCGGCGCTGAATGCGCCATGATGGGTTCGCTGCTGGCCGGCACGGAGGAAAGCCCCGGCGAGGTGTTCCTTTACCAGGGCCGCTCCTACAAATCCTACCGCGGCATGGGCTCCGTCGGCGCCATGGCGCGCGGCTCGGCCGATCGCTACTTCCAGCAGGACATCAAGGACACGCTGAAGCTGGTGCCGGAAGGCATCGAGGGGCAGGTGGCCTACAAGGGGCCGGTGTCGGCCGTGCTGCACCAGCTGGTCGGCGGCCTGCGCGCCGCCATGGGCTATGTCGGCGCCGCCAATCTCCAGGACTTCCGCGAGAAGTCGGAGTTCGTGCGCATCACCAGCGCTGGATTGCGCGAGAGCCACGTGCATGATGTGACGATCACGCGGGAGAGCCCGAACTATCCGACGCGGACCTGAGGTCATCGTCATCCGGGGCAGGGCGCCCGCTTGCATTGAGGCGCGGCGCGCCTGCTCCAGCAGCACGGGGACGACATGAGCGTACAGGCGATTCTGCTTCCGGTTTTCGTTCTGGTTGCCCTCACCTTTGTGTTGCTGTTCATGCTGGCCGGCAAACGCCGGCGCGCGCTGAACCATGGCGAGGTGCGCGAGCGCGACGTTTCGCTCAATCCGGACAACTGGCCGGATGATGCGCGCCGGCTCAACAACGCCTATGGCAACGCTTTGGCCATGCCGGCGCTGTTTTACGCGCTGGTGATCCTGGCCCTGATTACCCGCAAGGCGGACCTGCTGTTCGTCGTGCTGGAGTGGATCTATGTGGCGGCCCGGATCGTCCAGGCCGCCATCCATGTGCGCGGCGGCCGCATGCTGGCGCGCGGCGCCGCTTTCGGCGTCAGCGTCTTTGTCCTGATTATCATGTGGGGGATCTTCGCCGTGCGTATCCTTTTTGCCGCCGGATGACGCCTGGAGCCCGCATCGCAGCGGCCATCGAGGTGATGGCCGATATCGACGCCCGCCGTCGCCCGGCGCCTGACGCCTTGCGCGACTGGGGTCTGTCGCACCGCTTCGCCGGCTCCAAGGACCGCGCCGCGATCGCCTCGCTGGTTTACGACTGTTTGCGCCGGCGGCTCTCGGCCAGCTTCGCCATGGGCGAAGAGGGCGCGCGCGCCACTGTGGTCGGCATGCTGGCGCTGGAGCGCGGCATGAACAGCGAGCAGATCGCAGCCCTGTTCTCTGGCGCTGGCTACGCCCCGTCGCCGCTCTCCGCCGGGGAGCTGGACGCGCTTGCCAACGGCTGGGAGCGCCTCGGCAAGGCCCCCATGCACGTGCGCGGCGATTTTCCGGAATGGATTGGCCCCTCGCTGCTGCGCGCCTTTGGCAGCGAAGCCGCGGTGTTGGCCGAGATGCACGCGCTGGCTGCCCGCGCCCCAGTCGATCTTCGCGTCAACACCCTGAAGGCTGACCCGGCGAAGGTGCTGGAGGCCCTGTCGTGGATGGGCGCGGCGCCGGCTCCCCACGCGCCGGGCGCCATTCGCCTGCCGCCGCCGCCGGATGGTCGCGGCCAGTCGCTGCAGGGTGAGGAAGGCTTTGTCCGCGGCTGGTTCGAGGTGCAGGACGAGGGTTCGCAGATGGCGGCGCTCTATAGCGGCGTCGGGCCTGGCCAGACAGTGGTCGACCTCTGCGCCGGCGCCGGCGGCAAAACCCTGGCGCTCGCCGCCATGATGCAGAACCAGGGGCGGCTGCTGGCCACCGACGTGGACGGCCGCCGGCTGTCGGCGATCTATGACCGGCTTGACCGCTCCGGGGCGACCTGCGTCGAGGTGCGCTCGCCGCGCGGCCGCTGGCAGCCGGGCGGGCCGGAGCCGCTGGAGGATATCGCCGGCAAGGCCGATCTGGTGCTGGTCGATGCGCCCTGTACCGGAACCGGCACCTGGCGGCGCAATCCGGACGCCAAATGGCGCCTGCGCCCCGGCGGGCTGGCGGAGCGGGTGAAGGACCAGCAGACTGTGCTGGCGCGCGCCGCGAGCCTGACGCGTCCTGGCGGCCGTCTCGTCTATATCACCTGCTCGCTGCTGCCGGAGGAGAATGACGATGCCGTGGCGCAGTTCCTGCAAAGCCACCCGGAGTTCTCGCCCGCGCCGCTGGCTGAAACCGGCTTTGGTCGCCCGGGACATGAACGCGCCGGCGGCGCCTTGCAACTCACGCCGGCAAGCGCCGGAACCGATGGCTTTTATGTCGCGGCCATGACGCGCGTCTGATGACGCGCGTCTGATGGTTCGCGCCTGATGTTTTCCGCGCCAGTGATTTCGTTCTGGAGCGCCTCCGGCGAAAGCCATTGCGCCGGAAGCGCCCAGCTCTCTGGTCTGAGGCATTTTTGGCGCCGGGCGCGCCCGTCCGGCGTTCTCGAAAAGTGGGGGTCCACTTTTCGTGAAAATGCTTTAGAAGCCCATTTTCCGCCCCCACACGATGGTCTGACCGCCCCATGAACGCACAAACCCCCGCCGCACCCGAAGGCATTCACGAGAAGATCCTGATCGTCGATTTCGGCAGCCAGGTGACCCAGCTCATCGCCCGCCGCGTGCGCGAGGAGGGGGTCTATTCGGAGGTTGTGCCGTTCCAGAGCGCCGCCGAAGCGTTCGCGCGCATGCAGCCGAAGGCGGTGATCCTTTCCGGCGGGCCTTGCTCGGTGCTGGATGACGACGCGCCGGAAGCGCCGCGCGAGATTTTCGAGTCGGGCGTGCCGGTGCTGGGCATCTGCTATGGCGAGCAGACCATGGCAAAGCAGTTGGGCGGCGTGGTTGAGGGCGGCCACCATCGCGAATTCGGTCGCGCCGAGGTTGAGGTCGTGGCCGATTCCGTACTGTTCGACGGCGTCTGGGGCCTGGGCAACCGTTATCCGGTGTGGATGAGCCATGGCGATCGCGTCACCCGCCTGCCGGAGGGGTTCCAGGTCATCGCCGCGTCGGAGAACGCGCCGCACGCCGCCATCGCCGATGAGACGCGCCATTATTACGGCGTGCAGTTCCACCTGGAGGTGATTCACACGCCCGACGGCGCGCGGCTTATCCGCAATTTCGTCCGCCGCATTGCCGGCTGCACCGGCGACTGGACGATGCGCGCCTTCCGCGATGAGGCGGTTGCCCGCATCCGCGCCCAAGTGGGGCAGGGACGGGTGCTGTGCGCCCTGTCGGGCGGCGTCGACTCTGCGGTCGCCGCAGTGCTGATCCACCAGGCCATCGGCGACCAGCTCACCTGCGTGCTGGTCGACCACGGCCTGATGCGCATGGGCGAGGCGGACTGGGTCGTTAACCTGTTCCGTGAGCACTACAATATCCCGCTCGTGCATGTGCAGGCGGAGGAGCTGTTCCTTGGCAAGCTGGCCGGCGTCAGCGACCCGGAACAGAAGCGCAAGATCATCGGCGGCCTCTTCATCGACGTGTTCGATGCGGAGGCGAAGAAGATCGCCGCGTCCCAGGGCGGCGCGCCGGAGTTCCTGGCCCAGGGCACCCTGTATCCGGATGTGATCGAGAGCGTCTCCTTCACGGGCGGTCCGTCGGTCACCATCAAGAGCCACCACAACGTCGGCGGCCTGCCGGCGCGCATGAACCTGAAGCTTGTCGAGCCGCTGCGCGAGCTGTTCAAGGACGAAGTTCGCGCGCTCGGCCGCGAGCTCGGCCTGCCGGACGCCTTCATCGGTCGCCACCCGTTCCCGGGCCCTGGCCTCGCCATCCGCTGCCCGGGCGAAGTGACCCGCGAGAAGTGCGATATCCTGCGCCAGGCCGACGCCATCTATATCGACGAGATCCGTAAGGCCGGCCTCTACGACGACATCTGGCAGGCGTTCGTCGTGCTGCTGCCGGTGCGCAGCGTCGGCGTCATGGGCGATGGCCGCACCTACGACTACGTCTGCGCCTTGCGCGCGGTGACCTCGGTGGACGGCATGACGGCGGACTTCTACCCGTTCGACATGAAGTTCCTCGGCCAGGTCTCCACCCGCATCGTCAACGAAGTGAAGGGCATCAACCGCGTCACCTACGACATCACCGCCAAGCCGCCGGGCACGATCGAGTGGGAATAATTTTTGCCCCTCCGAGCGTATCCGAAATCACGCTATAATGCGACATAAGTCAATGAAAATCCTGAAAAAATCTCTCTGAGATTTTCAGCATCTATCGCCGGGTCAGCCTCCCGTTTGACGGTATGGTTGGCGTTATGGCGCGTCTTTTCTCAACCGAAAAATGCGTATACCGTCAGGGGCAAGAGAGCTTCTGACGGTATATTTTTTGGCTTAAATACTTGTATTGTTGAATAAAAATCCTGTCGGGCGGCCCAATTTTGCTTGACGGTATAATTGGGTGCTCTCCTGTATTTTTTAACCGATCTGGAGGGTGCGGATGCTGACCGACACTGCCATCAAGACACTGAAACCAAAAGATAAATTATACAAGATTGTGGATCGCGACGGTATGTACGTCGTGGTCCAACCTTCAGGTTCAATCGTGTTCCGCTTGGACTACCGGCTCAACGGCCGTCGGGAGACCTTGACGTTGGGTCGTTATGGCCCAGCGGGTCTGTCTCTGGCCCGAGCGCGTGAGAAGCTGATTGATGCCAAGCGCGCGATTTCCGAGGGGCGCTCGCCGGCGCAGGAAAAGCAGCGCGAGAAGCGGAGGATCAAGGAAGCCAAGAGCTTCGGCCAGTTTGGTGAACGCTGGCTTCAAGAAGCGAGGATGGCGGACAGTACACGCGCGATGCGGCGGTCGATCTTCGAGCGCGATATCCTCCCGGCTTTTCGCAATCGACTGCTAACCGAGATCCTGCCGGTGGCCTGCTGCCGGTTT